>JALVWX010000229.1:443-25695 GCA_027023165.1 Thermococcus sp.
GTTTACGGCCTTTCTCGGAATCCCTTTGAGCAGCTTGCGAGCGAGGGGATAAGCGACGTCGAGAGCATTCACGTTTATCAGGAAGTCGACATGCGCCTTCAGATGATAGTTTCCGAGGTAATCGGGAACAAAAGCTCGATAGCCCTTAGCATCGTCGGACCCCTTGGAATGGGGAAGACCCAGAGGCTCAAGAGCCTCGCGAAGGTCGTTGAGAGCAACGGCGGGAAGGCGATATACGTCAAGGTGGACACGAACGACATCCTCAAGCTCACCAGGGACATCTTCTACGCCCTGAAGCCGCCGAAGAGCAGAACCAACATCTTCCTCGAAAACCTCTCGAAAAAGCTCGGCTTCATAGACCGGCTCGAGAAGATGCTCAGCTCAACCGGCGAGTACAAGAGCAGGGACATAGCGGAGCTTTTGACGGAACAGATGGGGAAGTTCCCCTACTGCGCGCTTCTCCTTGACGAGCTTGAGAACATGCAGAGCGCGAGGGAGCACGAGAAGATTCAGTTCTTCGAGATGCTGAGGCACTTTATAAGCAACATGCCGAAGGGATGTGTGGTTGCTTTCGCCTGCATTCCCGAGGCCTACGAAGAGTACAGCAAGATTTTCCCGGCCTTCTTCATGCGCCTTCACTACGAGTTCAAACTCCGCCCCATGAGCCTGGATGAGGCCTACGAGCTTGTCAAGAAGAGGCTAAACCGCGTTCGCATAAGGGACACCGACGACCCGCTGTACCCGTTCACTGAGGAAGCGATAAGGCTCATCCACCAGCTCGGCAAGGGCAACCCGAGGCAGATTCTAAGGCTACTCCACTACGTGCTCAGCGAAGCCGCCAAGCACAAGTTCGACCCGATAGACGACTACGTGGTGACCACGATACTCGAAGAGCCGAAGAGCCTCGAGGAGTACCTCATGAGGATTCCAAAGGAGTACAAAGACCTCGTTGAGGCGATAGTCTTCCAGTTCAACGGCGGGCCTATCAGCTACATCCAGGTGGCTAAAGCCGTCAAAAAGCCGGGAATGCAGGTTTACGAGAGCCTCAACGAGCTTATAAGGCTAGGCTTCCTGGTAGGCGACCCAAAGGGCAACTATAAGGTCCCGGACTACGTCAGAAAGTTTTTAGAGGAGGATCAGGCCGAGAGGGAAGAGGAGTGATACCATGCCGAACTACGACGTTCATGTGCTCAGCGGTATAGTCAGCTATCCGATAGCGGTGGCGGTCGCCGGCTATCTCTCAACCATCGGCGTCCCATTCAAGCTGACCACGATGGCCCTGCTGATAGGCTACGCCCTCTACGTGCTTGGAGCGGATCTGCCGGACATGGATCACCCCAACGCGCTCATCCACCGCGGCACAAAGCCGATAGTGAGCGTCTTAGCCGGGGGAGCGACCTACATCAACGTCATCGGAATGCTCCACCTCAGCCCGGAGTGGCTCAACATCACAGCGGCGTGGGGAATCTCAGCGGTGGTGGCGCTGATAACCTGGTACGCCTTCACGTGGCTCATGCCGAAGCACAGGGGAATAGTCCACTCCCTTCTCTTCGCTCTCATCTACGGTGCCCTAGCGTTCCTCCTGGTGGAGTATGGACTCGCGATGAGCACAGAAGAGGGGCTTTTCGTTGGCTTCGCGGCCTTCAGCGGCTACACCCTTCACCTGCTCCTCGACCGCTCGGTCAAGCTCGTCTGACCTGCCTACTTCTACCCATTTATGTGGAACAAGGCTTTTAAGCAGTCCACGTTAGGGAAGCCCGGAGGTGGGAGAGATGTTCAGCCTCGGAGGATTCTCACGTGGCGGAGAGTACGAGAACAAGACGTGGGACGTTCTCATCATCGGAGCCGGCCCAGCGGGCTTCACTGCGGCGATATACGCGGCACGCTACGGCCTTGAGACACTGATCATCAGCAAGGACCTGGGAGGAAACATGGCGCTGACGGACCTCATAGAAAACTACCCGGGCTTTCCGGAGGGCATAAGCGGCTCCGAACTCACCAGCAGAATGCATGAGCACGTCAAGAAGCTCGGCGTTGATGTGGTCTTCGACGAGGTCGAGAGGATCGACCCGGCGGAGTGCGCCTACTATGAGGGGCCGTGCAAGTTCGAGGTGAAGACCAAGAACGGCAAGAGCTACAAGGGAAGGACGATAATCATCGCCGTCGGTGCCGCGCCGAGGAAGCTCAAGGTTCCGGGGGAGGAAGAGCTTACCGGAAGGGGTGTTTCCTACTGCGCCACCTGTGACGGACCGCTCTTCAAGGGCAAGAAGGTCATCGTCGTCGGAGGCGGAAACACCGCCCTTCAGGAGGCCCTCTACCTCAAGAGCATAGGCGTAGACGTCACCCTCGTCCACAGGCGCGACAAATTCAGGGCCGACAAGATACTGCAGGACCGCTTCGCCGAGAGCGGCATCCCGGCTATACTAAACACCGTCGTGACGGAGATCAATGGGGACGGCAAGGTCGAGGGCGTCAAGCTGAAGAACCGTATTACTGGAGAGGAGACCGAGATGGCCGTCGATGGAGTTTTCATCTTCATCGGCTACGAGCCGAAGACGGACTTCGTCAAGCACCTTGGAATAACCGACGAGTACGGCTACATCCCGGTGGACATGTACATGCGCACCAAGGTTCCGGGAATCTTCGCGGCCGGGGATATAACCAACGTCTTCAAGCAGATAGCCGTGGCTGTAGGCCAGGGTGCCATCGCCGCTAATTCAGCCAAGGAGTTCCTGGATGAGTGGAAGGAGAAGAACGGGGAGTGACTACTCTCTCTTCAACCTTTCTTTCAGTTCCTCCCCCGTAAGGTACTCTATCTCTTTTGAATCGCCGATTATGTAAGGCTCACGCACCGTGCTCTTCTTGCAGTTCCCATCCATCCACCCACCGAGATAAGAGAACAGGGCAAGCAAGAAAACGTCCCATACGGAAAAACTTTCCTGGATAATCATTAGAAGGACAAGAATTAACATGATGATAAAGCCCTTTTTCATTTCAATCCTCTCCGTTGATTCTCCCCTGGGCCAAACATCCAGACTGCCCATCCAAATACCGAAAAAAAGAACTTTTTAAGATTTATTAAATCTGCCTCTGAGTTCCATCAAAGCTATGCTCGAGTTCCATTTTCAGCGTATCTCCTCGAAAATTTTTCGGTCAAAAATGTTCATTGATGAACACAGGCTTATATAGGGGAAGCCCGATGTTGAGACGGTGATGCGCATGGTGGTTAGACCGAACGTTAAGGAACTCCCCGGGCCAAAGGCCAAGGAGATAATAGAAAGGAACTTCAAGTATCTGGCAACCACAACCCAGGACCCCGAGAACCTGCCGATAGTCATCGACCACGGCGAGGGCATAAGGGTCTACGACGTTGACGGAAACGTCTTCTACGACTTCGCGAGCGGAGTTGGCGTTCTCAACGTCGGCCACGCCCACCCGAGGGTTGTGGAGGCGATAAAGAGGCAGGCCGAGAAGTTCACCCACTACTCACTGACCGACTTCTTCTACGAGAATGCCGTTGTTCTGGCCGAGAAGCTCATCGAGCTTGCCCCCGGCGACTTCGAGAGGAAAGTGGTCTACGGCAACAGCGGTGCCGAGGCGAACGAGGCGGCAATGAAGCTCGTCAAGTACGGAACTGGCAGGAAGCAGTTCTTAGCGTTCTACCACGCCTTCCACGGCAGGACCCAGGCCGTCCTCAGCCTCACCGCGAGCAAGTGGGTCCAGCAGGACGGCTTCTTCCCGACGATGCCTGGCGTTACCCACATTCCCTACCCGAACCCCTACAGGAACCTCTGGGGCATAGACGGCTACGAGGAGCCGGATGAGCTTATCAACAGGGTTTTGGATTTCATAGAGGAGTACGTCTTCAGGCACGTTCCACCGCACGAGGTCGGAGCGATATTCTTCGAGCCGATACAAGGTGAAGGCGGCTACGTCGTCCCGCCGAAGAACTTCTTCAAGGAACTCAAGAAGTTCGCCGACGAGTACGGCATACTCCTGGCGGACGACGAGGTTCAGATGGGCGTCGGAAGGACCGGAAGGTTCTGGGCTATCGAGCACTTCGGCGTTGAGCCTGACCTCATCCAGTTCGGTAAGGCCATAGGCGGCGGAATACCCCTAGCGGGTGTCGTCCACAGGGCCGAGATAAGCTTTGACAAGCCCGGAAGGCACGCGACCACCTTTGGAGGCAATCCAGTTGCCATAGCCGCTGGAATCGAGGTGGTCGAGATAGTCAAGGAACTCCTGCCGCACGTCCAGGAGGTTGGGGACTACCTCCACAAGATACTCGAGGACTTCAGGGAGCGCTACGAGGTCGTTGGAGATGCAAGGGGTCTCGGACTGGCCCAGGCTGTCGAGATAGTCAAGACCAAGGAAGGAAAGGAGAAGAATCCAGAACTTAGGAACAGGATCGTCAAGGAAGCGGCAAGGCGCGGTCTCGTTCTGCTCGGCTGCGGCGACAACAGCATCCGCTTCATCCCGCCGCTCACCGTTACGAAGGAGGAAATAGACGTCGCGATGGAGATATTCGAGGAGGCCCTCAAGGCCTCCCTCGAGTGATTTCCCTCTTTTCCCTGTTACTCTCTCAGAATCCCCATTCGGCTGCGGCACTTTTTTAAAGGAAAAACTTGAGAAAGGGGAGGTGGTTTCGATGACAGACCTCACGGAGATACTCAAGCCTTACGGATGGTGGATACTCGGCGGCGTCACGGTGCTCTACGTAGCCTACGTCTACGCCAACAGAAAGAAGTTCAGGAGCGCGAGCACACTGGCCCTCTCGGGCATCCTGGCGGCCCTCGTTACGGTGGCGACCATAATCATCAAGATACCGACCCCCGCAACGGGGGGCTACATAAACCTCGGTGACACCATGGTCATGTTCTCGGCGATGGTCTTCGGCCCGGTCATAGGCGTCTTCGCCGGCGGAGTCGGCTCGGCGCTGGGAGACATAGTGGGCGGCTACCCCGGTTGGGCACCGATAACGCTCGTCGTCAAAGGCCTTGAGGGGCTTCTCGTCGGCTACATAGCGATGAGGAGCGACAGCACGGGAAACCTCGTCGTTGCCGGGGTCGTCGGGGGAACGGTCATGGTGCTCGGCTACTTCCTCTTCGAGGCCTACATGTTCGGCGTTCCGGCGGCCCTCACCGAGGTTCCGGGCAACACGCTCCAGGCCGTAACGGGAATCCTCGTCGGCACCGCCCTGGCGAAGGTGATAAAGAAGAGGTATCCAGAGGTCCTCGACCTCATCTGAGGGCCTCAAACTTCCAGATTTTTCAATTCTTCCCACATGTGCCCCTCTACCAGCAGGGGTTCGATGGATATCCTTTTTGAGGCCTTTTTTATCTGACCGAGATACTTCGAGTCCGCTATGACGGCGTCGTAGCCAAGCTCCTCTATCCTGTATATTCTGAACCTGCAGGAGCGGAGCAGTTCAGCGGCGTGCTCGATGAAGCCAGGCCCGACCAGCAGGATGTCGGGGCTGAGTCCCTCACCTTCAAGCTCCTCTATAGCCTTCTCAAGGAGGTCCCGAACCTCGAAGAGGTAGCTCATCTCCGGGCACCTTCCACGATCTTTACGCCGCTCGACGTCCCAATCCTGGTTGCACCGGCCTCAATCATAGCCAGGGCCTGTTCGTAGGTTCTGATGCCACCGGCGGCCTTGACGCCCATCTCCGGACCGACGACCTTCCTCATCAGCCTGACGTCCTCGACCGTTGCCCCGCCGGTGCCGAAGCCGGTTGAGGTCTTCACGAAGTCGGCCCCTGCCTCTTTGGCCAGCTCGCAGGCCTTGACCTTCTCCTCCTCGGTCAAATAGCAGGTCTCGATGATCACCTTCACCTTGGCGCCCTTGGCGTGGGCGACCTTAACCACTTCCGCTATGTCGTTCCTGACGTAGTCGTAGTCCTTATCCTTCAGCGCGCCGATGTTGATGACCATGTCAAGCTCGTCGGCGCCGTCTTCCAAAGCCCTCTTCGCCTCGAAGACCTTCACCTCGGTTGGCGTCGCTCCAAGGGGAAAGCCTATGACGCTCGAGACCTTGACATCAGCTTTCTTCTCGCGCAGATAGTCCTTGGCGAGCCTGACGCGGTAGGGGTTGACGCAGACGGCATAGAACCCGTACTCGATGGCCTCGTTGCAGAGCTTGACTATGTCCTCCCTGGTGGCGTAGGGCTTCAGGTTCGTGTGGTCTATGTACTTGGCTATATCGATGTGAGCATCCACCACCATCACCGGATAGGAATACGGCCAAAAGGTTTAGAAGTTTTCTCCTCAAAAATACTTAACGGGTAGGCAAATTCACGAACCACCGGCAAGAGACCGCAAAGCCCTGGCGAACCTCAAGGCCACCCCCTCGTCCCCGAAGACTGGGTCTTCCTCACCGCGGGCTATTCTCTCCAGAACTTCGATTGCGTTGTCCCAGTTCTCCTCGAGCGTTTTTCCCTTCGGGATGGGGTTCCTGAGAACGTGCCAGCGGCCGGTTTTCCCGTCGTAGACTATGACCCGGGGTATGTAGTCCAGATCCATGAAGGTGTTGTCGAGCGTAAGCTCCACTCTGAAGTTCCCGAATTCGAGGTAGCCTTCATCCCTTAGGTGCTTCGTCCACTCCATTGCCATCGGGGGAAGTTGGGGGCCGGGCTTAAAAGTCCACCGCACCCCAAAGCCTATATATCCCCACCCGCGAATATCACCCGAGGTGATTGACATGGAGAACCCGTTTGAGATTACAGGTGTCGTCGCCAGGGAGATACTCGACAGCAGGGGAAACCCCACCGTTGAGGTCGAGGTCTACACCCCGGTGAGCATGGGGAGGGCAGCGGTTCCGAGCGGAGCGAGCACCGGAACCCACGAAGCCGTGGAGCTCCGCGACGGCGGAAAGCGCTACCTCGGGAAGGGGGTTAGGAGGGCCGTTGAGAACGTCAACAAGATAATCGCCCCAGAGATAGTAGGAATGGACGTCACGTGGCAGAGGGACATTGACACCCTCATGATAGAGCTTGACGGAACCGAGAACAAGAGCAACCTCGGAGCGAACGCGATTCTTGGCGTTTCCTTAGCGGTTGCAAAAGCGGCCGCCAACGCTTTGGGACTGCCCCTCTACCAGTACATCGGAGGAACCAACGCCTACGTTATGCCGGTTCCGATGAGCAACGTCATCAACGGCGGCGTTCACGCGGGCAACGAGCTTGACTTCCAGGAGTTCATGATAATGCCGGTCGGTGCCGACAGCTTCCGCGAGGGAATAAGATGGGTTAGCGAGACCTACCACGTCCTCAAAGGCGTCATAGCCGAGAAGTATGGGAAGGACGCGGTCAACGTGGGCGACGAGGGAGGCTTTGCCCCGCCGCTGAAAGAACCCCACGAGCCGTTCGAACTGCTCATCAAGGCCATCGAGGAAGCCGGCTACAAGCCGGGCGACGAGATAGCCTTTGCCATGGACCCGGCATCGAGCGAGTTCTACCACCCCGACATCGGAAAGTACGTCGTCAACGGCAAGGAGTACGACAGCGGCGAGCTTCTCGAACTTTACAGGGACCTGGTTAACAAGTACCCGATAGTTTCCATCGAGGACCCGTTCCACGAGGAGGACTGGGAGGGCTTCGTCATGATAACGAAGGAGCTTGGAAGCAAGATACAGATAGTGGGCGACGATATCTTCGTCACCAACCCGAAGAGGATAAGGAAGGCCATCGAGATGGGAGCCGCGAACGCGCTCCTCCTCAAGGTCAACCAGATAGGAACCCTCAGCGAGGCCATTGACGCTGCCTACACAGCCTTCAGGGCCGGCTATGGGGTTGTGGTTTCCCACCGCTCGGGAGAGACCGAGGATTCAACCATAGCAGACATAGCGGTCGCCCTCAACACCGGCCAGATAAAGACCGGTGCTCCAGCGAGGAGCGACAGGAACGCCAAGTACAACCAGCTCATACGCATAGAGGAGGAGCTTGAGGGCATCGCCTACTATCCCGGAAGGAAGTTCCACAACCCCTTCCTCTGAACCCCTTCTTTTTTCGGTGGATATGATGGAAGGAACGCACGAAATCGTCCATCCGCGGCCGTTTCTCATAACCGCGGAGATCCTGCTTTTTCTGGCCCTAATCGAATCGCAGAAGAGCCGATGGGGTTCGGTTCTCCTCCTGGCGGCTTCAACAACACTCTACTATATAGGGATGGCCGAGCTGGCGAGAAGAAGGCTTGGAAAATGGGCGGTAAAGAGGTTCACGGTGGCCTACCTCCTCAGGGCGCTCTCCTGGGCGCTGATGCTCGCCTCGGCCTACTACACATACTCCGCGGTGATAGAGAACATTCTCCCCTTCGGCCCCAGGGAGTTCGTGGTAACCTCAGTGATGGCCCTGGCCGGAGCGGCGGTCAACTACGTGGCGGTGGGGATAAGGAACAGCGTCCTCTGGAAGATAGAGGGGCTGAAAACGAGCCTGTGGTTCTCCCGGCTCAACGCGGTGGTCCTCTTCCTGATGGCCGCGGTGCCCTTCATCCCGCTGGCTGAGGTCGAGGGATTGAAGTGGCTCATCGCACTGCTGGCGGCGCCGGTTCTCGGCTCGTTTACCGTTTTCACCGTCCTGGGAAAGGTTTTCTACTGGCTCTTCCTGATCAGGATGAACCCAGCTCCTCAAGGGTCCTCTTAAGCCCCTCCCTCTTGGCCTGGAGGATTGAGATGATCCCGTCGAGAAGCTCGATGTACTTCTGGACGGCCTCCTTGGATATTTCCTTACCGTAGCCAAGCTCCCTGAGCTTCTCCCTGAGCCTCTCATGGTACTCGACGGCGAGGTAGAGGGAGCGCAGGGCTATCTCGTTCGACTCCCTGAGCCATTCCCAGCCCTTCTCGGTGAGCCTGTACTTGACCAGCCTTCTCCTGCCCTGGAACTCCTCCCTAGGCTCCAGCAGGCCCTCATCAACCATCCTTCCCAGCATGGTGTAGAGGTTCCCGTGACTCGGCTTCCAGGTGCCTCCCGTGAGGTTCTCTATCTCCTTGAGTATCTCGTAGCCGTGGGCCTCCCCCTTAAGACCGACTATCAGGAGTATCATGTTCTTCATGGGGACCGTGAAGAGGTTCCTCACCACTTTGCCGGATTCCATACTCCCACCCGCAAGGTTTTTATAGCCGGCGGCGCATATATGTCTGATTCAAACATATCTGGTTTAAACATATTTTGGGTAATCATTCGCCCTCATCGTATAAAAGGGTTGAGGTGGGAGGATGGCCTGGAACGACTGGATAGCCAGACACGCGAGGGTTGTACTCCTCGTCTGGGTCGTCCTGATAATCGCGCTGACGCCGATGGCGGCAAAGCTCAACAGCGTCACGAGCTACAGCATGGACCAGATGATGCCCATGGGCATAGAATCCGTGGAAGTCCAGAAAATGATGTCCGAGGACTTCTCGAAGGCCATGAACGAGAACCTGACGTTTCTGATTATAACGAACATCAACGTGAGCAGTCCCGATGCGGAGAAGGCGTACTACGCGTTCAAAGAGCGGGTCGGGGGGAAGTACGCGTACAACGTCACCTCCTACTACGACGCGGTTGACTCCCTCAGGGAGAGGAGCTACAGCACGGCCCTGAACCTGACGATGATGACCGCGAACATCACGGGACTCCTCTACAGAACCGCCGTGGAGACCAGCGAGGGCTTTGGAAAGACCCTGACGGCCGTGTACGCACTGGCCAACACTACGGAAATGACCAGGGAATCCCTCGTCGGGACGGCGGGGGCCTACCTCAAGCTCACCGCGGAGCTGAGGCTGCTCTACGGCAGGATGAACAAAACGGCGGAGCTGATAAAGGGAGCGGACGCGGCCTACCTGAGGATAGCGGCCGAGAATCCGAACCTAACGGCGGAGGAGAGGAAAAAGGCCCTTGAAGAGGTTCTCTATGGAAAGGTCAACGAGAGCGCCAGGCCCCTTGTTCCCGCAGTAGTCGAGACCGTCATCGCCTACGACCCCGTTCCGAACGGAACCCTGCTCAGGAACCCCGAACTCCTGGAGAACGCCACCGTGGAGCTGACATACAGCCTTATGAGCGGGCGCGGGAGGGTCCTCCCCAAGGAGGTTCTTCACGCGGTTTACAGGAGCGGTGGAAGCGAGGAGGTATTGGGGAACATAGCCGCCGGAGTACTGGAGAGAGAAATGAGGGAGAGGCTGACGGGGAAGGTTCCAAACCCCGAGAAAGCGGCCAGGGTGCTGGTTGAAACCGCGTCCAGGGATCCACAGGGGATACTGAGCGGGAAAAGCCTGGAGAACGCCACGGTAGCGGCCGTTCTTTCCCTCATGCCGCCTGGGGAGATGCCCGGTGCAGAGGAGTTGGTGAGGGCGCTGTACAACGGGGCTGACCCACGGGAGCTGGCAGAGGAGACGTTTCTGAAGGAACTGGAGGAGAGGCTCGCGGAGAACCTCCCGCCTGGAACTCTGGAGGGCGTTAAAGAAGCCGTACTGTCGCTCAGCAGGGAAGTGGTAAAGGGCTATCCAATGGACGAGGATGAGATAGAGGCCCTCGTTAAGAGAACGGCCGAGGGGATCATCGGCTCATACCTGGAGGAAGCCGGGGATGTGGGTTCCGGCCTCAACGTCACCCAGCTGGTGGAGATAGCCTACGAATTCAAGGACGGGCCGGAAGGAGTTACGAGGGAAGCGGTCAAGCCCATAGCGAAGCAGATTTACGAACACCTTTACTCGCTGATGGGCGCGTACATAAACGGCCTCAAGAGCGAGGACAACACCAGCATACTCGTAACGTTCATCCCGGCGGGAAAAACCGCCGCAGGCCAGGACGAGTACCGGTATCTGGCTGGAAACGCCGCCCTCGTCAAAAAGACCGCCCTTGAGGAGTTCGGAAGGTACTACCCGAAAGTCACTGGAGCACTCGGGGGGACTCCCGTCCAGATGCATGAAATGCTCATTCTCGGCCAGGAGGACAACCAGAAGACCACGAGGTTCAGCGTTGTGGGGGCGCTGATAATCCTGTTCATCCTCATGGGGGCGGCGGTTCTGGCGACGATACTGCCATTCACGGGCGTTGGAACCGCCCTGCTCACCAGCTTTGGAATCATCTACCTCCTGGCCAGGGGAGACATCATGAACGTGGGCAACTGGGCCGTGATGATAGCGGTAACGACGGCCCTGGGCCTCGGTATCGACTACTCCACCTACTACCTGCACAGGTTCAGGGAGTATCTGGCTGAGGGCTACGACCACGAGAGGGCCGTTGCCGAGGCTCTGCGGCGCTCAAAGGACGCGGTTTTAGCGAGTGCCGCAACTGACATAATAGCATTTGCCAGCTTCGTCCTCGCCTGGGAGTTCCCGATGTTCAGGCAGATGGGAACCATAGCACCCCTCGCGGTCGTCGCGGTCCTCCTGGCCAGCCTGACGTTCATCCCCGCTATGACGGCCCTGGTCGGCAACAGGAGAATATTCTGGTGGCCGAGAAAGCTCGAAAAGCACCTGAAGGGCATAAACGTCCACGAGAGGAGCGGAATCGCGGAGTGGGCGGTCAGGCACGCGAAGCTCGTCCTCCTGATTGCACTTCTCATAGCCGCCCCGGCGACCTACGCCTTCTTCACCTTTGACGGGAGCCACGACCTGACCCTCTTCCTCCCGGAGAACAGCGAAACCTACCACTTCATCCAGCTGAGCCAGGAGAAGTTCGGGGCGGCGGTGGCCTCGCCGTACTACGTGATCCTGGAGTTCAAGGAACCCCTGAGCAACCAGGAGTTAAGGATCATCGAAAGGATAAGCGAGCACCTCCGGGATATGAACGGGGTAACCTCCGTCTACTCCCCGACGATGCCCTATGGAAAGCCGGTGAAGAACCTCACGCTGGAGGAGATACAGGCCCTGGGAGGAGACCGCTACATCTCAGGGGACGGGAAACGGGTGCTCATCCAGGTGAGCGCGAGGTACGGGGAGAACAGCGATGAGGCCAAGCGGCTCATAAGGGAGATGCGGGCCTACCTGCGGGAGGAAGCGGAGAAAACCCCCGAACTGGAGAGGGCACTCGTGGGGGGAAACGCGGCGCTCTCACTGGATCTCAGCGAGAGGATCAACGACGTCTTCTGGCACAGAATCCTGCCAGTGGCCCTGATCCTGATGTTCCTCTCGCTGATACCTACACTCAGGGGGATGCCCGCGGTGATGGCCACCGTCGGCACCATATTCCTGGGCGTCATGACGAGCATCTGGGTATCAACGTGGCTCTTTGAGAGGGTCTTCGGCCAGGGGGTCATGTGGTTCCTGCCACTCATGGTCTTCGTCGTCCTCATGGGAGTGGGCATCGACTACAACAGCTTCTACCTGGTGAAGGCCAGGGACGAGTTCGAGAGAAGAGAGCCGGACGAGTCGCTCATCGTTGCCGCAGGGACCATGGACAAACTCGTGCTCGGGCTGGCGGCTGTACTCGCGACCACCTACGGGGCACTGATGCTCAGCGGCACCTGGGGAATGAGGGAGATAGGCTTCACCCTCGCGGCTGGGGTGCTCCTGACTGCAACGCTCGCCGTCTACTTCATAGGGCCGGCCTTCATGAGCCTCTTCGGAAAGAAGGCCTGGTGGCCGCTGTTCAAGAACCATGAGAAAGCAGAGAAGTAACCCTGCCCCTTTCTCCTTTTATCAATCCTGCAACTTTTAAATATCCCCATCATAAACTCTAGATGGTGATGGTATGAGGTTTAAGGTCATCCTCGAGCCACAGCCCGAAGGCGGCTACGTGGCCTATGTCCCGGCCCTTCCAGGTTGCTTTAGCCAAGGTGAAACTAGGGAAGAGGCCCTAAAGAACATCAGGGAGGCCATAGAACTATACCTTGAAACCGTGGAGGAAAGAGAGCTAAAAAGAACCCGGCGTGAACTCTTGAAAAACCACGAGGGAAGCACCATAGTCGAGGTATCAGTATGAGCAAACTCCCCCGAGATGTTTCTGGAATGGATGCAATAAAAGCCCTCAAAAAGACACCGGTTACACCCCAGTCAGACAGAGGGGTTCTCATGTGATACTCGAAAACCGGGAGGATAAACTAATAGTGGTTCCGCTCCACAAAAGGCTAAAAACAGGTCTTCTAAGGGCCATCATTAAAGAAGCGGGCTTAACGATTGAGGAATTTATCGAGCTTTTGAAAGACCCCTAAACCCAGGTGAGGACTAAAATGAAAAAGCTCAAAATCTACATTCCCGACATCAAGTTCCCCTCGCAGGACCGGGGGGTTTCACCCCCCACGTCCTTGCCAACCCCCTCCCCCCGAGAGTGGGGCTTCGCCCCACATAAACCGGGAAACTACGTTTCCCAGACCCTTCCTCCTCTTTTAAACACCGGAGGGGGCTACGCCCCCTACAACCCCCTTTCTGAGGTGAGTTAAATGAGAAAGCTCAAAATATACATCCCAGGCATAAAATTTCCATCAATCTCGCTCACGGGCAATGCCTGCGCTTTAAACTGCGCCCACTGCGGGAGGCACTACCTGGAGGGTATGCGAAAGCCCGAGCGGGGAGAGCTTTTGAACTACTGCCTCAACCTCGATAGGAAGGGCTACCTCGGCTGTCTGCTGAGCGGCGGGATGGACGGAAGGCTGAAGGTCCCCCTCGACTTCTACGCGGACGAGATAAAGGAGATAAAGCGGAGAACGAACCTGAAGCTAAACGCCCACGTGGGATTCATTGATGAGACAGATTTGGAATGGCTTCGATGGGTTGACGTCGTTTCCCTCGACTTCGTTGGCGATAACGAAGTGATAAAGCGCGTTTACAGAATAGACAAGACCACGGAGGATTACCTGAGAGTCCTCGACCTCTTGACAGAAGCCGGCGTAAGAGTTGCACCGCACATAACCATCGGTCTAGACTTCGGGAGAATTCACTGGGAGTACAGTGCGATAGACCTGCTGATGAACTACCCGATAGACGTCATCGTCCTGGACGTCCTAATACCAACGAAAGGAACCGAGATGGAAAACGTTCCCAAGCCGGGCGTTGAGGAGAGCCTCGACGTGGTGAGGTACGCTCGCGAGCGCTTTGATGGGGAGATAAGCATAGGCTGCATGCGCCCGCTCGGGAGATGGAGACTCGATTTCGACAGGGGGGCGGTTTTGGCCGGCGTTGACAGGCTGACGAACCCGCCGAGGAAAATAATCGAGTGGGCAAAAACTGTAAGGGAAGTGGAGGTAATCTACGAGTGCTGCGTCATGTAGCTGGGAGGCTCACCAAACCTCGCTTCATCACAAATCAGAAAGGAGAACGCCGATCATCGCCCCTGGCTTCACAGCTCCTCTTTCACAGTGACAAAGGACACCATCGTGACCGTCTGTTCTATGCCCCGTATCTCCCTCAGCCTGTCCACGACTATCTGGCCGACCTCTTCAGAGCTGGGGGCGCGGACCTTTATCAGGAGGTCCCACTCGCCGGCTATTATGTGCACCTCGTAGACCCCATCGAGGGCCGCTATCCTCTCCGCCACTTCCCTCTGGTTTAGGCCGGAATCCGGGTCGTAGCGCGCCAGAATGAAGGCCGTTGTGCCGAGGTTGAGCTTCTTGTAGTTCGGCTTGACCGTGAACTTCTCTATTACACCCTCTTCGACGAGCTTTTTAATGCGGTAGTGGACGGTCGTCCTCGGTATGCCGAGCTTCTTGCTCAGGCTGGCTATGTTCTCCCTCGCGTTCTCCTTAAGCTCCTTCAACAGGCGAAGATCTGTGTTATCGAGCGAACCGGACATGGTGACCCCCTTCGTCATCTGTACAAATACCGCTGGATAGTTTGAATCACAGGCTTATTTAAGGTTTTCCTTTAGCCACTCTGCGAAGGCTTTTAAAGCCCTCCCCCTGTGGGATATCTCGTTCTTCTCCTCAGTCGTCATTTCGGCAAAAGTCACCCCGAATCCTGACGGCCTGAAAATCGGATCGAAGCCAAAGCCACCAGAGCCGCGCTTCTCGCGGATTATTTCCCCGTCAACCCTGCCCATGAAGAGGTGAACTTCACCGTCCCAGTAGGCTACAACGCTCTTGAAGTAGGCGCTCCTGTCATTGACCCCTTCCAGGAGCTTCAGAATGCCGTCGATGCCGAGGGTCCTGTACACGTAGGCGGAGTAAACGCCGGGGAAGCCCTTGAGGGCATCGATGAAGAGTCCAGAATCGTCAAGGAAAAAAGGCCCCTCTACCCTCCCGGCGAGCCACCTAACGCCGTACTCAGCTACTTCCTCCAGCGTATCCGCCTGTATCTCAGGATAGGGAAAGCGAAGCTGGTAAATCTCGACGCCAAGGGGTTCGAAGTACTTCTTAGCTTCTTCCACCTTTCCGGGATTCGACGTGATGAAGGCAATCCTCATGGAACCACCGGAAGAAGAAACCGAAAAGAGGTAAAAAGGTTGTCGTTCAGTCTATCTTGTAGCCTATCTTCTCGACAAGCTCTCTGCGTTCCCTCTTGAGTTCCTCGTCCTCGATCCTGTTGGCGGCCTTTCCGTCAACCACGCCGAGGACGCTCCTTCCGAGTTCAGTTTCAGCCACTATGACCTGGAAGGGGTTCTCGCTGGCCCCGTAGACCATGGCAACTGCCGGGTGGTTCTTGACGGCGTTGAGAACGTTTATCGGGAAGGCGTTCTTCATGAGGATGACGAAGACGTGGCCCGCACCGATCTTCAGCGCGTTCTTGGCAGCAAGCTGCTCAAGCTGCTCGTCGTTCCCGGTGAAGCGGGTAAGCTGGGGTTTGGCCTCGTTCATCCCTATCCCGAACTTTATGCCTGGAACAGTCGTGAGGAGGGTTTTCGCCAGGTCATCAACGGTGAATATCGAGAAGTTGCCCTGCCCGATTATGACCTCAACCCCCTCGGGCTTCTCTATATCAACGACCTCTATCTTCACCATGGTCATCACCGGAAGGGTTTAATATGTGAAACGATATAACCTTTTCCCGCCGAAACGGTGAGTAAAATGCAGGAGCCTGCGACGGAGGAGCTGGAATTTCTGGTTGAAATCCTCGACAGACACCCCCTCGACAGCCTCAGGAAGATAGCGGAGAGCGAGGGGATAGAGTACTACCGCCTGAAGAGGCTCTACGACAGGTACTACGGCAAATACCTCCACGTGAGCGCGGTTCTAAACCTGAAGCGTGTGGGACTGCGGAGCTTCGTTGGATTCCTGAGCGTGCCCCCAGAGAGACTTATGGAAGTGGCCTCGCGGATGGTCCAGAATCCCTTCATAAGCTACGTTAACCCTGCCTTCGGCTTCAAAAACGGCCTGTCGGTGATGTTCCTCGTCCCGGACGAACAGAAGAAGCTCGCTGGAAAGATGCTGGAGAAGTACTCCGACGACTACGAGTACTACGAGGCCAGAGCCTATCCATACAGCGGAGATGACAACTTCGGAAGGTGGGACCTGAGCTACGACTACGCGGTTCTCCTGGGAATCCTGAAGAGGGATGCAAGGACGCCCATCACGGAGATAGCGAGGAAGCTCGGGAAGAGCCGGCCGACGGTGAGGTACATGATAAACAGGCTGATGGAGGAGAAAGTCATCCTCGGCTTCAGCGCCTACATCGACATGAACGTCCACGATCGGGGGGTCATAGGGCTGACGAGACACCTGAACGAAGAAGTCCTTGAGCGGTTTGGGGAGCACGAGATAAGCGTGGCGGTGCTTCCTGGCTACGGATACCTCCTGGAGTGGTTCTTTTCATCAAAGGAGGACCTCGGGAGCAAGATACTGGAGTTCAGCGGTTATGTTGAGAAGATACTCATCGAGTACTTCGAGCCATCCTTCAAGGAGATGAACGACAGGAACATGAGGACGAGGTACGAGAGAATGGCCAGAAAAGATGGAAAGGGATGGCGCTCAATCCTGGAGTTTTAGAGACCTATCAGGCAGTACTCAAGGCCGTCAAGCTCGCCGGTTGCCTGGAACTCAAGGGCGCGGCAGTCGTGGCAGATGTAGCGGAACGGGCAGGTGCTGCAGGCCTCTATCCTGTCCTTGGTGAGCCTCCAGAAGTCCTTGAGGCGCTTCTTTCTCAGGATTCCCCTTATACCCGTCGATTTTGCATCCGCGACGATGACGGTACGCATCAGCGGGCATGGGAGGGCGTAGCCGTCGGCAGTTATCGCAATGGTTCCCGCAAGGCAGTCGTGATACTTCTCAGTCGTGGGGTTGAATATCCTCCTGGCTTCTATGACGTTGAAGTCGAGCTTTCTGGCGGAGCCGGGATAGAGAACGTCCGCGTAAATCTCCCCCGGGAAGGTGGTCGTGAGGCCCCTGAGTTCATCGAGGTCTGAAGCACTGACGGTTATCAGGGCACCATGGAGCCAGCCCTGGGCCTCAAGCCTGCGCACGTTTTCCTCGGAGTACTCAAGCTCGGCGATGAACCTGACGCCCTCAATCGGTCCGATTCTATCGAGGTCATCGAGGAGGACAACAGCGTAAACCTCGGGAACTTCGATCTCGGCCGCGTAGGCGGCTATCGAGAGGAGGTACTCAACGCTATCGTAGTTCGTGAGCCAAAGCTCCTCTCCGCCAGCCTTTTTGAACTCACGGATCAGTTCTTTAACGCGCTCAACGCTCATAGGCTCGCGCCTGAGAACGAAGCGGTTGTTGCCTATGCAACCTATTGACCTAGGAATCCCGGTCGTTTCGGAGAACCTGCCCTTTCCAGAGCCAAGCTGAAGGATAAGCCTCTCAAGCCTGCCGCTGTGGGGCTTGTTGCTCCAGGGGGGCTTTGAAACGGCAACGATGTTTGGCGATACAACCGAATCAACGGAAGCGAGTGATTCGTAGGCAACCTTCTCCACGCGACACCACCAAAGGGGAAAAGGCGTGATGATATATATACTTTTTCTATTCCGATTTTGCAAACTATTGACAATAGTATGCAAAAAATGGAAAGGCTCACTCGTGAACTGCCCTGTCTCCCTCTATCCAGAAGGTGCCCTCATCGGTCACCTCTTTTTTCCAAACGGGGACGCGCTTCTTGACCTCGTCGATGGCCCACGAGCAGGCCTCAAAGGCCTCCTTCCTGTGCCCAGCGCTTGCTATGATGAGTATCGTGTCCTCTCCAACCTCAAGCTCACCGTGGCGGTGCCAGATCAGCATGTCAATGATCGGGAACCTCTCCAAAGCCTCCCGCCTTATGCGCTCCATCTCAGCCTCGGCCATCTCGGGATAGGCCTCGTAGATGAGTTTCTTCACGCGCCTCCCGCGGCTCTCGCTCCTGACCTTGCCGAGGAAGAAGACGTAGGCCCCTGCCTCGGGAACGAGGAGGTGGCTCAAAGCCTCGTTGAGGTCGAAGGGTTCTTCAGCTAGCCTCACCTTCATGCTCCCACCGGAGAGGGTTGGGCGCGGCGGTTAAAAAGGGCACGGTGTGAAAAGGTTTAAAGTGAATACCGCGAACTGATCTCGGTGAGAAAATGAAGAAGTATGCGCTACCCCTTGTGGCGCTCATTTTAATCGGCTTCGCCGCTGGATGCGTAGGACAGGAAGGCAAAGGTGGAACCACCACGGTTCAGCCAAGCGGCCCTCTGGTGAACGTAACAACGGAAAGCCAGACCCAAAGCCAGACGACAACCTCCCAGCCCCCAGCGACGGGGAACGAGAAGACGATCGACCTCAAAGAACTCCAGAAGGCCGTCAACGGGATAGGCCAGTTCACCTACGTGGGCAACACGACCGTAAACATGACGGTCACGCTGACGAGCAACAAAACCTCGCAGAGCGAGAACCTGACCCTCATCATCGGGGAGAAGGGCTACATCGACCTCCAGGCAAGGAGAGCATGGATAAACTCCACGACGCAGACGCCGCCGGCGGGGCCGTCAACGACGATGTCGAGGATAGTCATAGGAAACACGACCTACATGCACCTCGTCAGCGGCTGGATAAAGCTCAACGACTCGCGGGTAAGCGAGATGGTGTGGGGGTTCAACATCGTCGCCCTCGCCAGAACCTACCTGACGAAGAAACCCGATTCAATAAAGACGGGGCAGGTGACCGTGCTGGTCTACAGGGTTCCGAACTACCTCATAACGCCGCTGGCGAAGAACTACTTCGCGACCTCCCCGAACTCAAGCGTTGAAGTCAGGGACGGCACACTGGAGCTTTACTTCCGCGGGAACAGGTTTATAGGAGGAAGGCTGAGCTTCCACGTGAAGGCAGAGGCCGAGATAAACGACAACCTCCTGGGGAGGATGCATATCGAGCAGAAAGGCTCGTGGGTCGAGACGGTGAGGATAACCTCAATAAACGTGAAGGAAGAGGTAAAGGCCCCAACTACCTGAGTTCAACGACGTCGAAGGTGTTGTAGGCCAAGTCGATTATCAAAAGCCTGTTGGTCAGAGGCTCACCGATGCCCGTGAGGAGCTTGAGGACCTCCATGGCCTGGATGGAGCCTACAACCCCTGCGGCCGCCCCGATTATGGGGAACTTCCCGCTTTTTTCCCTCACACTTCCGAAGACCTCGCGGAGGGACTTCGTGAGGCCCGGAACTATCGTCGTCACCTGGCCGAAGGTCCCCTCGACCGCACCGTGAACGAGCGGGATTCTCTTCCTGTGGGCGTAGTCGTCGAGCAGGAAGCGCGTGGTGAAGTTGTCGAGGCAGTCAACGATTACGTCGACGCCATCAAGGACATCATCGATGTTCTCGGCGGTGAGCCGTCCAACGAAGGTCTCGATTTTTATATCGGAGTTGAAGCGCTCGAGCTTCCACTTCGCCGATAGGGGCTTGGGGTTCCTCCCAACGTCCTCCTCCCAGTGGAGTATCTGCCTGTTGAGGTTGCTCAGCTCCGGTTCCTGCTCGTCTATCAGGAGGAGCGTGCCGATTCCGGCCGCGGCCAGGTAGTACGCCACCGGGCTTCCCAGGCCGCCGACTCCAACTACGGCCACCTTCGAGTTCTTCAGCTTCTCCTGCCCCTCCTTTCCGAAGATCAGTATCTGCCTGTCGTAGCGCTCAAGCTCCCTCTCGCTCAGCATCTCAACCACCGCTCACAGGCGGGAATATCGCAACGGTATCCCCATCACGGAGAACCTCGTCGAAGCGGACGTAGCGGCCGTTTCTGGAGACGTTGACGTCGGCGAGGTCATCATCCTCCGCGAAGACCTCGCCCTCCAGAACCGGATGCTTCTCCTTCAGGATCTCGATAAGCTCTCCTACTGTTATCCCATCTGGGATCTCAAGCTCCTCCTCGCTTCTGCCAACGAGGGAGCGGTACCTGGCGAAATAGCGAACCGTAACCTTCATCCACACCACCTGAAGGAGGTTGGAGGGGAAGTTAAAAAGGGTTGCTGGACGTTTTTGATATCATGGCCCACATCGTACCGGGGGTTAGTAAGCCTGCCCGGTTTGATTTATTCCCCCGCTTTTTAATGCTTTTATCCACCACTTTTTCGTTTTCTCAACCTCTCCTCCAGCTCTTCGGGAGTCAGGTACTCAACTTTGCCAGAATCCCCGATAAGATAGGGCTCTATGAGGGTTCTCTCGGGTTTTGTAAAAAATACGGCAAGTCCCAAAATGATCAATGGAACAACAAAAAATAAGCCAGCCAGCATGCTCACTTTTATGGAGCCCGTAATATACCATGCCCCTAAGAAGTATAGAACAAAAATGAGAGGGGTAAGGTAAAGGAACAATTTCTTGTAAGGATCCATCAATTATCCCCCCATATCCAATCCCATCCTTTAGATACTAAATCACCTATAAAAGCCCCTCCTATA
Organism: Thermococcus sp.; assembly: GCA_027023165.1. Next base: position 21,119 of record JALVWX010000229.1, read on the forward strand.
AAGCCTGCACCTTCCGCAGAGGACCCGAAAATATATACTACGGCCACTTCTGTAAGCGTAGACGTGACAACCGGAGTAACCACATCCACTATCACATATTTCCCATACTGTTTTTCAACGTAGTTGTCGTATTTAACTGTAATATTGATTCCTGTCGATTTCGCCAGTAGCTCTTTTGTAGATAGGAAGTTTTTAGCCTTATAAATTTTTAAGCTAATTGTATGGTTCTTGGGAAAGAAGTGAACCCTTGTTGTGTTATAACATACCCCACGCTGGCACACTGTCTCACCGCGTTCCTCAACACTACGAACAAAACTCACTGCTGTTGCTGATGGCCCATACATAATCTGGGCTAATTTATCATTAAATTTGACTTTGTAGTCTAGAGTCATCTTGGAGTCCGTGGGCAAGTTTTTTACATCAAACCATAAAGTTTCAACATCATCAATAACCACTCTAGGGGCTATCTGGATTGTGGGGCCATTGTTAACCACTACCGCAGTACATGAAACAACATCCTTATCACCGCCCCACTCGTAAAGACCAACTTCTTGGGGTGTGCAAGAAAACTCTTCAATAATAAGATGACCTCCTGCGTCCATGACATTCACGCTCCCGCTTTCCTCATCTTCCTCACTCTTCCGCCCGTTGCTAATGGAGTACAGCTTAACCGTGTAAGAATGCTCCCCCGCCTGAGCAATCCAGTGAAGCATTAAACTCCCCAAGGATGCCTGAATACAAGATATTACTGTCCACGTTTTCTCGTTTTGAGCCGTTCTTCTATATCCTTTGGTGTCAGATATTCAATCTCAGTAGAGTTTCCAATAATGTACGGCTCTTTTGGAAACTTTTTACAGTTTTCAAAATGTTTGACATCACACAAAAACCATACTAAAAGCAATGGGAATGAGGGTAAAAGAGCTAAAGCTAAACTCCATACAATATCTTCAGTTATGAAAAAAACAGGAAGAAATACAAGAATATAAACAAAAGTGAATCTCCTGAGATGTTTGCTCATCATATATCTCCCCCATAACTATCGTCATCAAGGATATACGGCTCAAATATCCCCATTAGCCCTCCAATAGATCCGCTTAACACAACTTGTCCTGATTCTGATGCCATATTTGCAAGGAGTACAGGAGTAAAACATGATATCCCATACATTGTGGCTAGTGTGAACGTTGGCTCCACAATGACATACTCTGCCCATTTCTTTTCCACATATCCGTCATATTTAACTGTTACTGTAATATCTTCACTTTGCGTCAGTATTTCTGTGGTCGGCATGTAATCTATCGCTTTGTAAATTCTAAGACCTATTGTGTGATCTTCAGGTAAATAGCGAGTTAGTATTGGAGTATAACATACACCCCTCCGACACGTAGTATTCCCCCGCTCCTCCACAGTTTTCACAAAACTCATTGCAGTAGCTGCTGGCCCATAAATAAGCTGAGCTAACCCATCACTAAACTTAACCTCATACTTTATGACTAGGCTGGAATTTCCCGGTAGAACCCTTGTGTTAAGCCAGAAAGCCTCAATATCATCAACCACAACTCTTGGAGCTATCCTAACTTCTGAACCATTATTTTGAACAACGACAGTACATAAGACCTTATCCCGATCAAACCGCCACTCATACAACCCCACTTCTCTGGGTGTACATCCAAAATTCTCAATGGTAATGCCCTCAGATAAATTATTTGAACCTACGGTATTGCCTGACCCCAACACTTTCAAACTACCTCCATCTAAATCTTCAAGCTCTTCATTCCTGTTCTCATCAAGCGTGTAAACCTTGACCGCATATGAATGCTCCCCCACCTGAGCAAGCCGGCGAAGAGTGAAAGATTTCACATGGCCTTCTTCAACGCTTCCACTCACCGAATCACCCACCGATTACGTTGTTATTGTCGTTAGATTTTCCTGAAATTCTAGACCCAACTACTGTTAGCAGGTACCACCACCAGAGCACTACTGCATAAGGGAGTACATATAAAGATTGGGTCATAACTGCAACAATCGTAATTTGAAGTCCCATGGCCAACATAAAGACTCTATTCCAGTTGTTCGGGGAAAAACTCCGGGAAATCCTCTTATAGGGCAAAACAGGGATCAACAAAATGTAGAGAAGCCCTGTGTATTGAGCGAGTTTATTATTACTCATTACAAAAAACACTCCTACCGGGGGGAGATATGAAAGGAAAAGGGCACTTGCTAAGTTCAGAGTCTTACCCGGAAATAATCTGTGCCAAAGAGCAAATCCTGATGCTATCATCCATAGCATAATGGACATATACGCCACTCGGATATCCATTTGAGTTCCATACTTGAGAGAAGTTATAAAGGATATCCAAGCTATTGCACCAAAGCCAATTCCCCTAATGCCCTCCGTAATAGCACCAATTCCTACTACAGTCAATGCAAATAAAAGGAGGAGAAAATCGACAAGTTCCAACATTCTTTCATCCCCCCACTACTGCATTGTTATCGTTCTCTTGTGGGAAATGATTATTGCCCCAAATTATCTCCTCCGATATCCACTGAATGTCATTTTCATGTTTTATGCCCTCAATACCAATAGTTATTAAAACACCTTCAGGGTTCAATGAGATAATGGCTTTAATAGTGTTTCCGACTTCATAAAGTGTCAATCCATAGTCTATCGCTTTGTCTGTTCCGCTTCTCGTGTCTTTGTAAACTACAGTAATAGCATCTGAAACAGGATATCCAAGAGCATCAAACTTGACTCCAATCAAGTACGAGTGTCCTGCAAACTTGTCGATATAAGTTCTGTAGATAGGTTTCCCAAAGTAATAATTCGCCAGCTCGTCATTCACCGTAATCGTCACCGTCAAGTCCTCCTGCATAATTGGAAGAAACTTGCACCCGGTCTTATAATCTACCATCCCCTTGCTCACTCTCAGATTTTTTCGTTGTTTCTTCCGCCCTTAATAGGCAATATAACACGAAAATGAAATACGTCAGAGGAAGTAGGGGGTATTTGTAATATAGTATCCATGCGAGGCAAATTAACACTATATAATACACAATGATTAATCTTGCAACGTTATTTGGATGTTGTCTTATCAAAAAATATATCACAATTTCAATTGCTATAAACATTGTTATTGTGTAAATTACAAAGGACTTTAACCCGGAACTCAGGGCAAACACTTTAATCACAATTAGAAACATGAAGGGATAAAGGAGGAGGTCATTAAGATTATACCATGTAGGCGTCTTTTTGCTTGGGGTCGCTAAGAACATTCCCACAGTCCATAAGAATACGCCAATGAAAGTGTATCCCCACCATTCAGAGTCGTTGACTTTGACTTGATATGCTGAATACAAGATTACCAAAATATTAATAAAGAAGGAGAACTTAAAGACCTGAGAAGGATTCCTCATGCTATCATCCCCCTATCACGTTGTTGTTATCTCCATCTGAGGGTGTCGGTGCTCTGAGCCAGTTTATAACGTCCCTTGCAGTTAAAATCCAACCGACAATCCCAAGTACTTTTGATCCTACTACTGCCACTTTTCCTAAAGATCCGCTGACCACGGTCTCCAGTTGTCCCATATGTTCGGCTGCCATCTCGAGCACAGACTGAGCAATACCCCCTACTTCTACTGCAGTCTCAACTTTCTCACCAAGCGAGGACTTATCAGTTATTTCAATTATATCACTGGTCGCAATGTTGTTGCTGAAGACTGCTCTAATAAGATAGGAGTATCCTACAAGCCTATCACTATATGATCCCCACCCAAGTGGCTCCTTCTCGAAGTAATAATTCGCCAGCTCGTCATTCACCGTAATCGTCACCGTCAAGTCCTCCTGCATGTTTGTTGGTGTTAGTGTTACAGTTTTCCTGCTAACTACTATACTGCTCGGTCCGTTTGGCCAAACTTTCTTACCACCAAAGTCCACTTCCTCCAGATTTAAGGTTACTGTATCAGCACTCTTCAATCCAAGGTGGACAGTACAGGTAGTTGACCCATCCAAAGGAACCACCACCGGATCACAGCTCATGTTGGCAATAACGTTCCCCGTTGGCTTCACCTCCACCGTCACCTCTGCCCAGTGTTCTTCCCCTTCCCCGTTTGGCTTTAACGGTTGGTAGATGTTTTCGACAGTTTCTTTCTATCAAACCATAAGTCACCCCCACCAAACCCACCGCCAGAGGGAACAGCGATAAAAAGAACCTCGTAGAACCATCAACCAGCGGGAGGTTAGCCAACCCGCTGAAGGCAAAATAGCCCACAAAAAGGGCAAACAGCTGCCGAGGTTTACCCTTGGCACCTGAGAGTTTGGTGTAGCCGATCATATATCTCACTACATCGTTCCTGCAACTCTGAGAATTTAACCGCCTACCAGCCCAGCAGATTAATAACATGAGCATAAACGCCACTGCAGAACCCCCTATTGTCCTGATAGCGCTCCATGACCCAAAGTACTCGGCCTGCAAAAATAAGGATAGAAAAACCAGAGAGCCACATAAGAGTTTAATGAGGGGTTTGTCTTTCATTGGCATTACCTCCCTCATGTGTGCTCCAAGATCCAGGGCTTAAAG
>JALVWX010000230.1 GCA_027023165.1 Thermococcus sp.
TAAAGAAGGATTACGCTGAGTTGCAATAAGACTCTAGGAGAATTGAAAGGGAGGTTTGATAGTTTATGATTGTTGAGTTTTTAATGTTGCAATAAGACTCTAGGAGAATTGAAAGTCTTAACCTCCTTCTTTACCTTCTCCACCTTCTTTTGTTGCAATAAGACTCTAGGAGAATTGAAAGGTAATCAAAGAATACGGGAACCTCCGGGCTGTTTTCAGTTGCAATAAGACTCTAGGAGAATTGAAAGGACAGCCTCCTGTCCTTCGCTCTAATCTCGACAACATGTTGCAATAAGACTCTAGGAGAATTGAAAGATTGAGCCGTTAGGGCGGTCTCTATCACGTTGAGGGTGTTGCAATAAGACTCTAGGAGAATTGAAAGTCGTGAGTTTTTGAGTGTGAATTATTCTGAGCTTCTGTTGCAATAAGACTCTAGGAGAATTGAAAGCTTAAACGGTTTCCTAATCTCTAACGGTTTTGCTAAGTTGCAATAAGACTCTAGGAGAATTGAAAGTTCTTAATTTGGTGATACAATGATACAGGGTTTCAACGTTGCAATAAGACTCTAGGAGAATTGAAAGTAAAGTACTCATTCCTTCTCATCTCCTCAAACAGCTCAAGTTGCAATAAGACTCTAGGAGAATTGAAAGCTCGATGACCTCATGGTGCTGAACTGGGGTGTAGTTCGTTGCAATAAGACTCTAGGAGAATTGAAAGTATGAACTTCGATGACGTTTTTTAGAGGCTCATCGTTGTTGCAATAAGACTCTAGGAGAATTGAAAGTCATAGACGCCACCTCATCTATATAGACGTGAAGAAGGTTGCAATAAGACTCTAGGAGAATTGAAAGCTATAAGACGGAATGGGGAGAGGATGGCATGGCAGTGGTTGCAATAAGACTCTAGGAGAATTGAAAGGAGCTTCAGCTTTACGTTGTTTGCCATGAGTTGGCCCAGTTGCAATAAGACTCTAGGAGAATTGAAAGTTTTAATGTCGTCCTCATCACTATACGGGTCTATTAGTTGCAATAAGACTCTAGGAGAATTGAAAGCCCCTATCCTCTGTCTCTCCTCGTCAATCCTCAAGCGTGTTGCAATAAGACTCTAGGAGAATTGAAAGACTATAGTGGAGATAAGCAGGCGTTGGGATAAGGTAAGTTGCAATAAGACTCTAGGAGAATTGAAAGAAGAAGCCACGCTTTTCATCGAGCGCGTCGCTGAGAGTTGCAATAAGACTCTAGGAGAATTGAAAGGCAGGCCGACATGATGGCCCTTCGTGTGGGTACTAAGTTGCAATAAGACTCTAGGAGAATTGAAAGTGAAAGCATCAGAGTCCAATGCCGTCCACAGGATGCGTTGCAATAAGACTCTAGGAGAATTGAAAGTAGTGCTAACCTGAAGGTCGCTTTTGCTTGAGTCAAGGTTGCAATAAGACTCTAGGAGAATTGAAAGATCCTTAACACCAAGCTGTTTTGACAACCAAGGAAGGTTGCAATAAGACTCTAGGAGAATTGAAAGCAGGGGGGTGGATACATGACCCGCCGGCTCTCTGCTCGTTGCAATAAGACTCTAGGAGAATTGAAAGATGTATATGCATGGAGGTGAGTTCTGATGAGAGATATCGTTGCAATAAGACTCTAGGAGAATTGAAAGGTTTTCCGATCAACCCAGACCGTGCCCACGTACCAGGTTGCAATAAGACTCTAGGAGAATTGAAAGATACGACTGCCGCTGACATCCTGACTTACAACACGCTGTTGCAATAAGACTCTAGGAGAATTGAAAGTTCCTCTTTATCTCATCTTCTATCGTTCCTAGCGTCGAGTTGTAATAAGACTCCAGGAGGCATCATGCAAGATAAACGGGATTAAAACGCTGGCCAGGCTGGATGAAGATCTACGAAGCGCGGCTGTGAAAGAAGGATTAAAACTCCTCTAACTCCTCCTCTTTCTCCCTCTTCTCCTTTAATTCCTCAGCCTTCGTTTTCTTTGGTGGATGGAAGCCCTTGAGCTTCTCAAAGGTCCTCCAGAGGTGCATCAGTTCTTCCCAAACGTCGGTATCGGGCGGGATTACGAGAACGTGGGCTGGTGGATGAATGTCCATCAGCCGCCCAATAGCCTTGGAGGGCGGAAGGTCTATCTGGGCAACAACGTGTGCTCTGAACTTCCTTCTCGGCTTCTCACCGCTTATCTGCTCAAAGGCCCAGTCCGACAAAGCCGGGGGAATTATCCTCGGGTCGCCGCGTATCTTCATGCCGCCGTAGCGAACGAGGTCTGCCAGGGCTATGCTGGCCTTCTGGAAGCTGTCGGTTCTAACTAAAACTATCGTGTTTCTCATACTCCCACCAAACGAGAGTCTGTGGACGGGTATTTAAACCTTCCCAGATTTTAGTTACCGAAATTTTTAAAAACATTAGGTAGATAAAAACGGCGGGTTGGTTTATAAGGGCAGAAAACCAACGAGGAAGGAGGTGTTGGTATGTATCTGAAGAAGAGGCACATTGAGATACTCAGGGAGATGAAGAAAACCGAGAGCCAGGCGGAGATCGAGGAGAAGCTCCCAGAGGAGTTCCAGATAAGGGCAATGGAGCTTTACATCCTCGGCTTCGTCGAGCTTAAGGGTAACAGGATAAAACTCACCGAGGCCGGAAGAAAGCTCCTCGAGATAACGGATTCTCTTGAGTTGGAGGAACTGCCGGATGTTATAGCGGATAGCGAGATAATCAAGATGCTCGAACTCCTCGACGAGACGGGAAAGGTTCCGGAGGGATGGCTCAACGCCCTCAGGGAGAGGAAGCTCGCCGATGAGAACGGCCTTACGGAGTTTGGAAAGGCCCTCCTGGAGGTTTACAGGGAGACGCACCCGCTGGTCTACCTCACTCCGGAGATAGTCTCGTTCCTCCGCGGAATGCCCAAGCTCGGCACCCTCGACGAACTCGTCACCTTTAAGAACTCCAGGCTCTACGGGGACAACATAGTTAACGCCCTCCAGGCGATGAGACTGCTCAAGATTTCTCCTCCGACGGAGAAGGGAAGGGCCTTCGCGACGACGCCGGCGGCAAAGCTTGCACTCAAGGCGGTGAGCATGATTCCCGTCTTCGCTAGGGCGATAGTCCTCCGGAAGGAGGACTTCGAGGCCCTGAAGGGTGGAAAGAGAAACGCTGAACTCGAGAGCATGGGACTGGCGGATGAGAAGGGAACGACGGAGCTTGGAAAGGCCATAATGGAGACCTACGAGGCCATGGGAAGAGAGGAAACCAAGGTGCTCCCGATCTACGTCCTCGATGACGAGCTGACCGTTCTGAAGGCAATAGCGGAGATAGAGGAGAAGTACAAGACGAACCCGGAGGTACTCCCGACTGAGAAGGAGATCGGCAAGAGGGCGGGCGTTGAGGACCTCGGTGCTATACTGCACCTCCTCGAGAGTAAGGAACTCCTCGAGAGGAAGCTCGTCAAGAGCAAAGACACCTACTGGCTCACCGAGTGGGGTAAGGAGGCGATAAGCTTCGGAACCGTCAGCCCGGATGCCATGAAGGCCGTAACCTACACTGAGAGCGGCGACGTGCCGATAGCCGAGTGGGTCGTTAAGGCCCAGGAAGAGGGGCTGGTGAAGGCCGGCGTCACCGACAAGGGCAGATTCTACCTCAGGCTGAGCAGGTCGATAAGGAGGAAGCCGTTCATAACCCGCTACGACGCGGCCATACTGGCAAAGCTTCCGAGGAAGAAGTACATCAGCAGGGAAGAGCTTGTTGAACTGGTCAAGGACTACGTTGGCGGAGACGAAAAGGAGATAATCAGGGCCATAGGGGAGGCAGAGGCCAAGGGCTTCGTAGTCGAGCTTCAGAACGGTATGGTTAAGCTCACCGAGACCGGGGACAGGCTCAAGACCGCCATAGAGAACGCGAAGGTTCAGGAAATCGTCAAGGTCAAGTTCAGCGTTACGCCGACGCTCTACAACGTGCTCAAGGTCATTCACGACAACATTGAGACCTTCAACAGAATCTGGAAGGAGAAAGGTGAGGCCAAGGGCTACAAGATGGAGGAGATTGACGTCATCAGGAAGCACCTCAGCCTGGGCGACGACGAGATAAAGAAAGCTCTGACGATGCTCCGCCAGCTCGGCTTCCTCGGAAGCAAGAGCCTCACGGAGGCCGGGAAGATCTTGGTAGAAGCATACCAGTGAGGTGGTACGATGGACAACGGAGGATTTTTGGGTTCGATGTTCTGGCTCCTTTTCTTTCTCTACCTCCTGCTCTGGCCCCAGATGCAGTTCAGGAGCCTCCAGCTGGCCAGGGCGAAATTGCTGAAGAGACTCTCCGAGAAGCGCGGCTCCACGGTCATAACGATGATCCACAGGCAGGAGAGTATAGGCCTCTTTGGAATACCGTTCTACAAGTTCATAAGCGTCGAGGACAGCGAGGAGATTCTGAGGGCCATCCGGAGCGCACCCAAGGACAAACCAATCGACCTCATCATCCACACGCCCGGCGGCCTTGTTCTTGCGGCGACCCAGATAGCGAAGGCCCTCAAGGACCACCCGGCTGAGACGCGCGTTATAGTACCGCACTACGCCATGAGCGGCGGGACGCTGATCGCCTTGGCGGCCGACAAGATCATAATGGACCCGCACGCTGTTCTTGGCCCGGTTGACCCGCAGCTCGGGCAGTACCCCGGACCGAGCATAGTGAGGGCCGTCGAGAGGAAGGGGGTTGACAAGGTCGACGATCAGACGCTGATCCTGGCGGACGTGGCCGAGAAGGCCATAAAGCAGGTGAGGGACTTCGTCTACAGCCTGCTGAAGGACCGCTACGGCGAGGAGAAAGCCAGGGAGCTGGCACAGGTTCTCACAGAGGGCAGGTGGACCCACGACTACCCGATAACGGTGGAGCACGCCAAGGAGCTTGGACTGCACGTCGAGACGGACGTCCCGCCGGAGGTTTACGCCCTGATGGACCTGTACAAACAGCCGATGAAGCAGAGGGGAACCGTGGAGTTCATGCCGTATCCGGTCAGGCAGGATGCAAAGCGCTGACCCCGACTTTTCATATTTCTCGTTTAGTGGCAGGAACCTAAACCTTTAAAAGCTCCTTCGGTTCATTTATAAAGGGTTTTTAAACCCACCATCCGGAGGTGTAAGCCTTGGTCGATATGAGCAACGTCAAGCTCAGAATTGAAAATATAGTCGCTTCTGTGGACCTTTTTACGCAGCTCAACCTCGAGAAGGTTATCGAGATATGCCCGAACTCGAAGTACAACCCCGAAGAGTTCCCGGGAATAATCTGCCGCTTTGATGAGCCAAAGGTTGCCCTCTTAGTCTTCAGCTCCGGAAAGCTCGTCGTCACCGGGGCAAAGAGCGTCGAGGACATAGAGAGGGCCGTCAACAAGCTCATCCAGATGCTCAAGAAGATAGGCGCCAAGTTTGCCCGCGCCCCGCAGATAGACATCCAGAACATGGTCTTCAGCGGCGACATAGGCATGGAGTTCAACCTCGACGCGGTTGCGCTCAGCCTGCCCAACTGTGAGTACGAACCCGAGCAGTTCCCCGGCGTTATATACCGCGTCAAGGAGCCGAGGGCCGTGATACTGCTCTTCTCCTCCGGAAAGATAGTCTGCTCCGGCGCCAAAAGCGAGCACGACGCCTGGGAAGCGGTCAGAAAGCTCCTCCGTGAGCTTGAGAAGTACGGTTTAATCGAGGAAGAAGAGGAATGGTGAAGGCCTTTGGCCTTCTCGATTCTATATTCTCCCGCTTTTCTCGAACACAGACCCTGGGATTACCATCCCGAGAACCCAGAAAGACTCATGAGGGCAGTCGAGGGCCTCAAGAGGGCAGGTCTCTGGGAGAACATCATCGAACCGGAACCAGTTTCGGAGGAAGGACTCCTAAGGGCCCACTCAAAGGAATACGTGGAGCTCGTGAGGGAGAAAAGTCAATCGTTTTCCTACCTCGACCCGGACACGTACGTCTCTCCCGGCACATGGGGGGCTTCTCTCCTCGCCTTCGGTGCTTCCCGCTCGGCGGTTGAGCTGGCCTTGAAGTATGGGGGCCTCCACCTAGCCCTCGTCAGACCACCGGGCCACCACGCCGGAAAATCCGGTAGGGCATTCAACGCACCAACGCTGGGCTTCTGCATCTTCAACAACTCAGCTTACGCCGCCAAAGTCGCCGAAGAGCTCACCGGAAAGGTTCTCGTCATAGACCTCGATGCCCACCACGGCAACGGGACTCAAGAGATACTCTGGGACGATAAAAATGCCGTCCACATAGACCTTCACGAGCGGGACATCTACCCCTGGAGCGGTTACGAGCACGAGGTCGGTGGAAAAGGGGCCGAGGGCACAAAAATCAACCTGCCCATGCCCCATTATGCAGGCGATGACGACTTCATCTACGCCTGGAGCGAGGTTGTTTTACCCGTTCTAGCCCAGCTCAAGCCGGAGCTTGTCATTGTATCGGCTGGCTTCGACGGTTTCCTCGGTGAAAACCTGACGACCCTTCGTCTTAGCGAACTCTTCTTCGCCTACGCCGGCTCAACGCTCTCGCGCTATCCGCTGGCGGTAATCTTCGAGGGTGGCTACTCCGTTGGTCTCGATAAAGGCCTGCCGGCTTTCATCAGGGGATACCTCAGCGGGGAAATTCGAGAAGTTCCCGTAAGTCCGTCCTACGAGACCCTGAGAACGGTGGCGAGGGTGAAGGAGATACAGTCAGAGTGG
>JALVWX010000231.1 GCA_027023165.1 Thermococcus sp.
CTCAAGAAGTTCTCAAAGCAGGTCGAGGAGAAGGTTGAGGAGGAGGAAAAGGTCCTCCAGAAGGAGGCACCCGAGGAAAAGAAGGGGTTCTTTGAGAAGCTCCTGCAGGTCGAGATAAAGGAGAAGGACATCGAAGATGCCCTCGACGAGCTTGAGCTTGAACTGCTTGAGGCCGATGTAACCCTCGAAACCGTCGAGGCCCTGCGCGAGAAGATAAAGGAAAAGCTGGTCGGCAGAAAGGTCCGCATCGGCACCAACAAGGGCAAGATAATAGAGGAGGCCCTGCGCGAGGCCGTTCTCGAGGTTTTGACCCCGGAGAGGAAGATAGACCTTCTCGAGGCAATAAGGTCGAAGGAGGAGAAGCCCTTCGTTGTAGCGTTCGTCGGCTTCAACGGCTCCGGAAAGACCACCACCATAGCAAAGCTCGCCCACTGGCTCAAGAAGAACGGCTTTTCGGTGGTCATAGCCGCGAGCGACACCTTCCGTGCCGGAGCGATAGAGCAGCTCGAGGAGCACGCGAAGCGCGTTGGAGTTAAGGTCATAAAGCACGACTACGGCGCCGATCCAGCGGCTGTGGCCTACGATGCCATTCAGCACGCCAAGGCAAGGAACGTCGACGTTGTCCTCATCGACACCGCCGGGAGGAACGAACTCAACAGAAACCTCATGGACGAGATGAAGAAGATAGCGAGGGTGGCGAAGCCCGACCTGATAATCTTCGTCGGCGACAGCCTGAGCGGGAACGCCGTTGTGGAGCAGGCGAAGCAGTTCAACGAGGCCGTTAAGATAGATGGTGTCATACTGACGAAGCTCGATGCCGACGCGCGCGGAGGAGCGGCGCTGAGCATAAGCAACGCCATCGGGGCACCGATACTCTTCGTGGGCGTTGGCCAGGGCTACGATGATCTGAAGCCCTTCGACGAGAAGTGGTTCGTGGAGAGGATCTTCGGGGAGGAGTGACTCCCAACTCTTTTCCCTTAGCAACTGACTGCAAGCTCTCCCAGTATCAGGTAGAGAACCAGGAAGCCGTAGACGAAGCCCCCAGTGGAGAGCAGTGCCTTCTCCGCTTTCCCCCTGCCGGCTATCAAACCTGTGCCAATTGAAACGAGGATCAACACCCAGAAGGCCCACCAAGGGTTTACCAGGGGCACTATGATAACCGTCAGAGTCGTAAGCCCGAGTTCTACGCCCTCTCTCCAAAGGGCGGGCTTTCTAAAGTGGAGATACAGCACGAGGAGGACCATTGCAGGAAGGAGGACGAGGAGAATGAAGATAATCGAGGGGAAGTACTCCCTCCAGCACGTGAACATTCCGCCCCCATATCGGATTACTCCGCTCCGGATATAGTAATCCTCCAGCCCACGCATGTTGTAGGCGAGGAGGAGTCCCCAAACAGTCGCCATCAAGGCTATGAGAACGTGAATAACTGACCGAGAGGGCCTCATTTCTTCATCCCACTTGCCAGGAGATAGTTTTCCATTCCCAAAGACCTTTTGACCTCCTCAAAATCAACCCTCGCAGTCATATCTATGTTTATCGGCGTTACGCTGACCTTCCGCTCGACCTTTAGGGCGTAGGCGTCTGTCCCCGGCTCGAACTCCTTTGTTCTTCTCCCCACTATCCAGTAGTACGGATGCCCCCTCGGGTCGACGCGCTCTTCAACCGTCGGATTGTAGCGCTTTCTGGCCAGCCTCGTGATGGTGATTTCGGTTTCAGGCGTCGCGTCTCTCGGCACGTTCACGTTGAGCATATCCACTCCCATGGGAAGCCCCCTTTCAAGCACGGCCCCAGATATTCTCCGGAGGAAGTGCGCCGAGACCGAGAAGTCGACACCTTCACCTTCGCCGAGGGTCTTTTTCCAGTCCACTTCCAAGCTTATAGCGATGCTCGGAATACCGTGGGTGGCAGCCTCTATTGCAGCTGAAGCCGTTCCAGAAACGGTTATCTCGGTGCTGAGGTTCTCGCCGAGGTTTATTCCGCTGACCGCCAAATCGAAGCTCCCAAAGCGGGCCAGGGCGAAGATAATGCAATCAGTTGGAGTGCCGTCTATCCCGTAGGCCACTTTGACCCCGGGGACGTCCACGAGCTTTGCCCTTATCGGCCGGTGGAGGGTCATGGCCCTGCCGCTCGCGCTCCTCTGGAAGAGGGGAGCAACGACGTAGACCTCGCCGAGCTCGCTCAGAGCTTTAACCGCGGCTCGAATTCCGTTGGAGTAAATCCCGTCGTCGTTGGTTATGAGAATCCTTGCCATGATAATCAATAGGAGTGTTCTTTAATAAGTTGTCCGTTTGGAATTTTTCCAACATTCTTTGCAGAAGCCAACATCCGAAAATATTTTTAGCTCCATTGTATAAACACTAGCGGTGATACTTTGATGGAGCTAGTGATAACTCTACCGTCAGTTCGGAGGGACGAGCTCAGGAGGTATATTAACAATGATGCACCATTCTTCCTCGTTGCCTCCAGAGGGAAGCCCCTCCTCGTCCTCTCCAAGGGGACTGAAAGACAACTCTCCGAAGTTCCAGAGCTTATAAAGGACGTTGCCATCTACGCCATGGACAGGTGGGAGATCCTTGACCTGTTGAACGGGGAGCTTGAGCTTCCGGTTCCCGATGGAAAAGTTCGCGCTCCCAATGTTATCGACCTCTCAATAAGCCTCGACGGCCCGGTGGAATTGCTCATTAAGGTCGAGGGTGCCCTCCTGGAGGCTCTGAGGGAGCTTGGGCCGAAATACAGTGTCGCCGTTGAGTCGATAAAGGCCAGGGGAGACCTGATTCAGGGCTTCACCGGTAGGAACATCTTTATCCTGAACATGGAGTTCTCGGGTTACTCCCTGGACGACCTCCCGCTGAAGGAACTGGCCCGTGAAGTCGAGGGGGTTCTCGGGAGGGAGCTCGGCTTTGACGCCAGGGTTCATATTACCAATGCCGAGCTCAGGAAAACCTCAAAGCTCCCGCTTGTCAGGTTCACAAGGGCCCCTATAGTCCCGGCTGGTGGGAGAATAATAGAGCTCTCCCTCCGCAAGAAGATGTCGAGGAGGATTCCCGGAATAAACAAGAAGCGCCTTGAGGTCGAGGTCGAGCGACTGCTTAAAGAGGCCGGCGTCTCCCAGGAGCTTCTCTCGGCCCTCAAGTCCGAGAAGAAGGAGGTTAGCCCGGCACTAATAGAGCGGGAAGTTGTGAGGAGGCTACCCAACGTTAAGGGGCTGAGGGTGAACTGGGTCAAGGCAATAAAAACCGGTGAAGGTTACGCTGTGGCCATCGGGATTGACAGGACTTCGAGGAGCCTCAGCGATGAAAAGATAAGGGATCTCTTCGAGGGTGTTTTGAAGAGGGCTTTCACTTCCCTCAAGGCGGAGGGGATTGAAGAGGATCTCACAATTGGATACGTCGTCATTGAGAAGGACGTCTACTGAGTCCAAAGCCTTAAAAAGTGACCTCCCAAGTGCCCCTCAGGTGAGAGAATGACCTACTGGACGAGCGAGGACAACGTCGCCGGAAAGCCGGGAACGGCACTCTTCATAATCCTCCCAACGATAGGCTGCTACCGCTTCCGCATTGGAGAGGCCTGCTACATGTGCGCGTATCCGACGGCCGCGCCTAAGATAAAGTGGAGCCAAGAGGCGATAGTGGACTACGTCCGCGAGGCTCTCAAGAAGCTCGGGGGTAAAAAAGGGCCCTTCGCGGTCAGAATGTTCACATCCGGTTCATTCCTCGACAACGGCGAGCTGAAGCCCGAAACGCGAAAGAAAATCTTTGAGATACTCGCGGGGATTGAGGAGGTCGAGGAGATAGTCATCGAGAGCAGGAGCGAGCTTGTGCGCTACGATGCCGTTAAAGAGCTCGCCGAAATAGTTCCCGACAAGCACTTCGAGGTCGCCATAGGTCTCGAAACGGCGAACGACGACATTGCCGATGTCTCCATCAACAAGGGCAACACATTCGCAGACTTCGTGAAGGCCGCTGAGATAACCCACGAAGCCGGGGCGAAGGTGAAAACCTACCTCCTGCTCAAGCCAATCTTCCTGAGCGAGCGGGACGGGATAAGGGACGCAAAGGAGAGCATAATCGAGGCGGAACCCTACACCGACACCTTCTCGATCAACATAACCGACATCCAGAAGGGCACCCTCTACGAGAGGCTCTGGGAGAAGAAGGAATACCGTCCTCCGTGGCTCTGGAGCGCGGTTGAGCTTCTCATCTGGGCCAAGAGGAAGTTCCCCGAGAGGAGAATCCTCAGCGACCCGGTGGGAGCGGGTTCAAAGCGTGGACCGCACAACTGCCTCACCGACTACGACCGTGCAATAGGAAGGGCCATCAAGAAGTTCTCAGCAACGCAGGACATCAGTTACCTCGAGACCCTCAAACCCAAGTGCCGCGAGAGGTGGAAGTACATCGTCGAGAACGGCCTCCTTGACTGGCAGCTGGTTACGTGGTGATTCCCGGCTTTTCAACCGTCGGGTGCTCCCCTTTTCCTGTAGCTGCCCACCTACGCTCTCCTTCTCCCCGCTCTATAATGGCCACTTCTGGGCACCCACGAAAGCTTTAAATGTTGACAAACGTAAACGAGGTTAGCAAATTGCGGGTGATGATTATGGCGAACGTCGAAGGGAAAACCACCGTTGATAAGGTCGGCTACCTCGTGACTGGAAAGGCTGAGGGCGTCGTTGAAATCGACGTCGACACTTTTCTCTGCAAGGGATGCGGGATCTGCGTCGAGATGTGCCCGAGAAAGGTCTTTGAGTGGAGCAAGGAGCTGAGCGAAAAGGGTGTCCACTACCCGGTTCCCGTCCACGCGGAGAAGTGCGTCAAGTGCAAGCTCTGCGAGCTTCTCTGCCCGGACTTCGCCATCGCGGTAAGGTGGTGACTCATGATAATCCGCGGCGACGAGCCGGAGCAGGTCAGGCTCCTCAAAAAGCTCTACAAGCCGGGCAACTACTTCATGCAGGGCAACGAAGCTGTGGCTTATGGGGCAATCTTCGCGGGCTGCCGCTTCTACGCCGGCTATCCAATAACTCCGTCGAGCGAAATAGCGGAGACGATGGCACGGGAGCTTCCAAAGCTCGGCGGCTACTACCTCCAGATGGAGGATGAGATTGGGAGCATAGCGGCCATGGTTGGAGCCTCGTGGACCGGCTTCAAGGTAATGACGGCAACCGCCGGACCGGGCTTCTCTCTGATGCAGGAAAACCTCGGCTACGCGGTGATGACAGAAACTCCGCTCGTTCTCGTTGACGTCCAGAGGAGCGGCCCTTCAACGGGGCAGGCGACGAAGGGCGCCCAGGGGGACTTCTTCCAGGCCAGGTGGGGCACCCACGGTGACCACCCCATAGTCGCAGTCTCCCCGACCAGCGGACAGGACGCCTTCTGGGAAACCATTCGCGCCTTCAACATCGCCGAGAGGCTGAGAACACCCGTTGTGGTGCTCTTCGATGGGGTTTTAGCTCACACGAGGGAGCAGATAAGGATCCCGAACGTTGAAGAGGTCGAGATAGCCTACCGCAAGCTCCCGGAAAACAGGGAAGAGGCGGGGCTTCCCTTCGGCGACCCCCACGGCGACGGCGTCCCTCCGATGCCGCTCTTCGGCCACGGCTACTTCACTCACGTCACCGGCTCGACCCACAAGGAGAACGGACTGAGGGACGTCTACACCCCCGAAGTCCACGACAAGCTCGTGAGGAGAATCCACAGGAAGATAGCGGAGAACAGGCACGTCTATGAGAAGTACGAGGAGCACTTCACCGACGACGCAGAAATCCTTGTTGTCAGCTGGGGCGTGACGGCAAGGCCAGCCCTCGGAGCAGTCCTCAAGGCCAGGAAAGAGGGCATTAAGGTCGGTCTCTTCGTGCCGAAGACAGTCCACCCGTTCCCCGGCGAGAGGATGAGGGAGCTTGGAAGGAAGGTCAGGGCGGTTCTCGTTGCCGAGATGAACCTCGGACAGATGATAATCGAGGTCGAGCGCTACCTCAACGACGACGTTCTGCTCAAGGGAGTTAATAAGATAGGCGGCGTCCCGCTGACCGTTGAGGAAATCCTGCGCGAGATAAGGGGTGTTGCCTGATGGCCAAGGAGATCTACTCGAAGTACCCTCTCATTAAGTACCTCCGCAAAGAGGCCTTGCCCACAGCTCTCTGTCCCGGCTGCGGCGGAGGTACGGTCCTAAACGCCTTCGCCAACGCGGTTGACGGGCTGAAGATAGACCCGAAGGACCTGGTGGTCGTCAGCGGCATCGGCTGTTCCGCCTGGATAGCCTCGCCCTACTTCCTAGCGGACACGCTCCACACGACCCACGGGAGGGCGATAGCCTTTGCAACTGGGGTAAAGGTCGGCCTTCCAGACAAGAAGGTCGTCGTCATAAGCGGGGACGGCGATTTGGCAAGCATAGGAGGAAACCACCTCCTGCATGCGGCAAGGAGGAACATAGACATAACCGTCATCCTCGTCAACAACTTCATCTACGGAATGACCGGCGGCCAGCTGGCCCCGACGACTCCCTTCGGCGCTAAGACCACCACCAGCCCCTACAGGAACATCGAGCACCCGCTCCAGATAAGTGAAACGGTCGCGGCCGCTGGAGCTTCCTATGTTGCGCGCTGGACAACGGCCCACGTCTACCAGCTCATCGACAGCATCAAGAAAGCCCTCCAGGTCAAGGGCTTCTCGCTCGTTGAGGTCATCTCCCAGTGCCCGGTGCAGTTCGGAAGGAGGAACAGGATGAAGGAGCCGGCCGAGATGCTCCGCTGGTACCTAAAGAACAGCGTGCCGATAAGCAAAGCGAAGAAGATGTCGCCGGAGGAGCTTGAGGGCAAGTTCGTCATCGGCGAGTTCGTGAACAGAGAAAGACCGGAGTTCGTTACCGAGCTGAACAAGCTGATTGATGAAGTGCAGGAGCACTTCGAGCTTAAGGGTGAATGAGATGAGGCCATACGACCTCGTGGGCAGGAGAATCAGAGAAGCCTTTGGAGACAGGGTCGAGGAAGTCATAATCTTCGGCTCAAGGGTTAGGGGAGACTTCAGGCCCGACAGCGACCTTGACGTTCTCCTCGTGCTGAGGGACGGGATAAAGCCCGAGGACTGGGACAGGATTGGGGAGCTGAGCGCCGAGCTGACCCTTGAACTCGGAGTGTCAGTCATGATAGTGCCACACGAGCCAAGGGAGGACAGCCTCTATACCACCGCGAAGACGGAGGGTTTAGCCGTATGAACGAGATAGATGCCCTCATTCGGAAAGCAGAGGAACGGCTCCAGGCCAGCGAGGAACTCCTTGAGAGGGGGCACTACTCCTTTGCAATATCGAGCGCTTACTATACCATGTTCTACTGTGCAAGGGCGCTCCTGCTCTCGAAGGGAATCACACCAAAAAGCCACGCTGGTGTTCATGCCCAGCTCGGAAAGGAGTTCGTCAAAACGGAAGAGATGCCACCTAAGCTATACACTGGCTACTCTAAGACCCTCAACATGCGCCACACAGCGGACTACGATGCGTTTGTGGAATACAGCGAAAGTGAAGCCCACGAGGTTGTTGAGTATGCCCGGGAATTTTTGAAGTTCACTAAGTCGTATCTGGAGGGATTGAGGAATGCAGATTAGGTTCGCCGGCATTGGTGGCCAGGGCGTCGTCCTGGCCGGCGTCATCCTCGGGGAGGCCGCGGCCATAGAGGGCCTCAACGTCGTCCAGACCCAGGATTACAGCTCCGCCAGCAGGGGCGGCCACTCGATAGCGGACGTCATAATCTCGAAGGAGCCGATCTACGACGTGATAGTCACTAAGGCGGACGTTCTCGTGGCCCTTGCCCAGCTCGGCTACGACACTGTTAAGGAGGAGCTGAGGGAGGACGGCCTGCTTATCATTGACACAGATCTGGTCAAGCCAGATAGGGACTACATAGGCGCCCCCTTCACGAGGCTCGCCGAAGAAACTACCGGACTCGCTTTAACGGTTAACATGGTCGCGCTCGGCTACCTCGTTGCAAAGACGGGCGTCGTGAAGAGGGAAAACGTTGAGGAGGCCATCAAAAGGCGCGTTCCGACGGGGACCGAGGAGATAAACCTGAAGGCCTTCGCGGCCGGGTTTGAGGAGGGGCTGAAGTGATTGAGATATTGTCAGAGAACGCTCATCCTAGAGGGAGAATGTACAGTGTCTCAGTAGAAGGAAAAGAATGTCATGTACTGGTGACGCATCATGCACTTGGAAGGATACATAAATGGGGCCTTGAAGTGGAAAACGTGATAGAAGCACTGCTGAAACCCAATGAGGTAGTTACTGGACATCACAGCAGGTTCATCGCACATCGTCCGACCAATGAACACTTGATTAGGATAATCTACGAATACGATGAAGGCATCCCTGTGATTGTGACGGTTTACCTGCCTAGGAGGGAAAGGTATTATCGAGGTGGTGGGGTTTATGAAGATAGAGTACTCGGAAGATGCTGACGTTTTGATCATCCGCCTGAAGGACGGCCAAATTGTGGATTCCATAGATCTGGAGGAGGGCGTGATAGCCCACCTCAACGAGAAAGGCGAAGTAGTTGAGATAGAGATCCTTGATGCTTCCAAGGCCGTGGATTTCCGCGAGCTGGTAGTTCGTATCCCGAGCGGGGTGGTAGCATGAGATACCCGTTTCCGGTTGGAAAGTCTGACTTCATCCAGGGCGATGAGGCCATAGCCAGGGCGGCTATCTTGGCAGGCTGCCGCTTCTACGCCGGCTACCCGATAACGCCCGCGAGCGAGATATTCGAGGCAATGGCGCTCTACATGCCCCTGGTAGATGGCGTGAGCATACAGATGGAAGATGAGCTTGCGAGCATAGCTGCGATAATCGGCGCCTCGTGGGCTGGGGCAAAGGCGATGACAGCAACGAGTGGCCCGGGTTTCTCGCTGATGCAGGAGAATCTCGGCTACGCGGTAATGACAGAAACGCCGATAGTGGTTGTCAACATGATGCGCGGCGGTCCCTCGACGGGCCAGCCGACGTTCCCTGCTCAGGGGGACCTGATGCAGGCCATCTGGGGCACCCACGGTGACCATATGCTGGTCGTTCTTAGCCCGTCAACCGTCCAGGAGGCGTTTGACCTGACCATCAAGGCCTTCAACATCGCCGAGAAGTACAGAACGCCCGTTGTCATCCTCGGAGACGCCGAACTCGCCCACATGCGCGAGCGCGTTTACATCCCGAACCCCCACGAGATCGAGGTCGTTAATAGAAAGCTTCCAGCCAACGAGGAAGAGGCCAAGCTTCCCTTCGGCGACCCCCACGGAGATGGAGTTCCACCGATGCCGATATTCGGGAAGGGTTACCGCACCTACGTGACCGGCCTCACCCACGATGAGAGTGGCCACCCAAGGACTGTTGAGCCGGAGGTTCAGCAGAGGCTCATCGGCAGGATATATCACAAGATACTCGACCACAAGGACGACATAATAGACTACGAAACCTTCGAGCTTGAAGATGCGGAAATGGCGATAGTCAGCACGGGCATAGTCTCGCGCTCGGCCATAAGGGCGGTTAAGATGCTCCGCGAGAGGGGCGTTAAGGCTGGCCTGCTCAAGCTCAACACCGTCTGGCCCTTCGATTTCGAGATGATCGAGGAGTTGGCGGAGCGCGTGAGGAAGATATACGTGCCCGAGATGAACATGGGGCAGCTCTACCACCTCGTCAAGGAAGGGGCGAACGGAAAGGCAGAGGTTGAACTGATAAGCAAGATAGGCGGCGAGGTTCACACGCCGATGGAGATCGTTGAAAGGGTGGTGGGATGATGTACCTGAAGTCCGCTTACGAGGTTCGTGACAAGTACCTCCGGAAGGAGATGCTCCCGACGATGTTCTGCCCGGGCTGCGGAATAGGCTCCGCTTTGCAGTACACGCTCCGCGCGATAGACGACCTCGGCCTCGACCAGGATGAGATAGTCTGGGTCAGCGGAATAGGCTGCTCCTCGCGCGTTCCCGGCTACGTAAACTTCGACGGCCTGCACACGACCCACGGAAGGGCTTTGGCCTTCGCAACCGGTATAAAGCTCGCCAACCCCGACCTCAAGATAATCGCCTTCATGGGCGACGGCGACACCGCGGCGATAGGCGGAAACCACTTCATCCACGCCATAAGGAGGAACCTCGACGTTACCGTTATACTCATCAACAACTTCACCTACGGAATGACGGGCGGCCAGGTCGCGCCGACGACGCTCAAGGGCCTGCGCGGAACAACCGCTCCCTATGGGCAGTTCGAGAACCCCTTTGACATAGCGGATCTGGCGGTCTCGGCAGGGGCGAACTACGTCGCCAGGTGGAGCGTCTTCAATTACCTCCAGGGCATGAACAGCATCAAGAAGGCGCTCCAGAAGGAGGGCTTCTCGCTCGTCGAGTTCCTCTCGCCGTGTCCGGTGAGCTTCGGGAGGAGGAACAGGATGAAGACCTCCCCGGAGCTTCTCCGCTGGTACCAGAAGATAACCGTTCCGATAAACAAGGCGAAGAAGATGTCGCCGGAAGAGCTTGAAGGAAAGGTCGTCATCGGAGAGTTCGCCGACAGGGACAGGCCCGGCCTCATCAGGGCCTACCGTGAGTACATAAAGCGTGCCAAGAAGACCGCGGGGTGGGGAGAATGAGGAAGGAAGTCCTCTTCAGCGGTTTCGGCGGCCAGGGAGTCATCCTGGCGAGCGTCATCCTCGGCAGAGCGGCGGCCGTTTATGAAAACCTCTACGCGGTCCAAACGCAGAGCTACGGTCCGGAGTCGAGGGGAGGCGCGAGCAAGGCGGAAGTGGTCATAAGCGACGAGCCGATAGACTACCCCAAGACCATCCACCCTGACTACGCGGTGTTCTTCTCGCAGGAGGCGTACAGCAAGTACCTCCACACGGTCAAGGAAGGCGCTAAGGTGATAGTCGAGAAGGATCTCGTGCCGCACAGGGACTTTGAGTTCGAGAAGAAGCTCAACGTCATATCCCTGCCGCTGACGGAGATAGCCGAGGAGACCACCGGGCTGAGCCTGACGATGAACATCCTGACCCTTGGGGTCCTGACTGAGTGGACGGGTATAGTGGGCAGAGACGCCATAGAGAAGGCCGTCCTCGACGCGGTTCCCCACGGGACGGAGGAGATAAACAGAAGGGCCCTGCTGAAGGGTTTCGAACTCGGCGAGAAGGCTAAACGAGGGGAACTTTGAGCTTCTTCAGTTCTTTCTCTATCCCCCCTCTCCTCTCCCTGAGCTTCTTAAGTTCCCTTTCGTACGCCATTTTGAGCCTCTCAACGTGTTCAAGAGCCTCCTCGCGCGTAACCTCGACGAGAAGGCCGGAAAGCGTGCGGTAGAATCTCCGGTTCCCCTCCCTTCTGAGAAACGCCTCAGCCTCCTTCGCCTCGGTGAGCTTAAGCTCCAGCGTCCTCATGAGTTCCATGAGCCTGGCCAGCTCAACTTCAAGCTCGTAGGCCTTCACTGCCTCCATGAGACCACCCCCCAGAAAAAGAAGGGAAGGGGTCACTTCTTAGCCTTCTCCCCTTTGGGTTCCATGGCCTCAAGCTCCTTGAGAAGCTCGGTGACCTTCCTGCCGTCCTCCTCGATCTTCCTGAGCAGGGCTAGGCGGAGCTCCATGAGGGCGCTTATCCTCTTCTCAATGTTCTCGCGGGCTTCATCGATGGTAGCACCGACTAGTATGCCCGCCCCAACGTCCATGATGACGTCGTCGGGCTTCTCGATCTTGCCCTTTATCGCTATCCCGCTTCCGAGAGGGATGTAAATCTCCTTGCCCTCGCCTCGCTCCTTGATGTAGGCGAGGGTCGCATCGACCGTTCTGAGGTCGGCTATGGTGGCGTCGATGGCACCGACCTGGCTCCTGAGGTACTCGATCTCGCCGAGGTAGCTCCGTATCTCGTCCTGAATCTTCTCGGGGGTCCTAACCTTTGCCTCCGCCATGACCATCACCCCCTTCCCTTCTCAGTTTTTAGTAACCTTTTGTTATTTAAAAACTTTTCGCCGATCGCCAAAGGCTTATTAACCTCGGGGAATATCCACGTTTATGATAACCAACGAGACCAAGGGCAGGGTCTGGCATGGGTTAGTCAGGATGGCGGACACGTTCTTTAAGCGCTTCAGGGGGTTAATGCTGGCAAGGAACGTCAACTACGCCCTCGTCTTTGTCCTGCCTGCCGAGACGAAGGCCAACGCCTCAATCCACATGTTTTTCATGCTCTTGGATATAGATGTAATCTGGCTCAACTCCGCCAGAAGGGTTGTGGATTTCAAAACCGCCAAAAAATGGCGCCTTTACGCGCCGAAGAATGCCGCGAAGTACATCATCGAGGGGCCAGTCGGGCTGATAAAGGCGCTTGAAGTGGAAGAGGGTGACCTGATAGACTGGTCACCGACGGAGGATAAGGAGAAGGCCCTTCCCGTTAAGTCACTGATTCCGGGAAAAATCGACCTGAACGGGTCAAGCAACGGCGTTGCGATGATGGAGAGTGTGGGAGAGGTTAAGGCAAAGGGTGCCGAAAATGTGCATGCCGATTCTCTTCGAGGAGCCTAAGCTCGGCGGCGCGCTGGCTTTCTGTCCTTCCTCCGGCGGAATCTTCGAGCTTGAGCCGGATGAGTTCAAAGCCCTGAAGGAGAACCTTCCGGGCGCGGAAGAACTGAGAAAAGCCATGCTCGAATACGACGGAGAAAAATACAGCATTAACGACTTTATCGGCCATTTGACGAGCCTCGGAATAGAACTCGAGAGGCTCAACGCACCGGCGAGCGTGATCTGTTCGATCCCACTTTCCTTTTCGAAGAATTCAGGTAACAAGTGGTAAAGCTTCACGTGTAGCTTGTATATCGCCTCCAGCGCCTCCTGTGGGTTATCTGCAAGGGTTTTCACAAGCCTTGCAGGCGTCGGATGGTTTATGAAATCTATGAACGCGTGGTACGCCGTTAGCCCCTTCTTGTTCACCTTGTGGTGCTTGTCTATAACATCTCCAAGGATCTTGGCAACCTTGATGATGTCCGGAACTATGTTGACAGCTTTTTCTAGATCGTCTGGAGGTATGTCTCCATTCCATGCGTTTCTAATTTCCTCCTGGATCTTTGGGATCTCCTCGTCCTTCAGCATCTCTGATATCGGGTACAGGTACGTTCCGTAGTAGTCTTTCTTTTTAGCCCGTCTTTCAATTCGCCTCATTGCCATGTCTCCGAGCGGATTACCTCCTCCCAACCCGTGCGATATGAGCCTGAGGTAGTATCTTGCAATTCCGTGTTCCACTGCAGCCCTTGAGGAGATTGCTTTATCTGTAATTGGCGCCTCCAGGATAGCACTGCTTATTGGCTCACTTTTTTTATCTCTTCGCGCATCGGAGGTGTCAACAGGCCATGACCGTCAGGATTTCCGCGAAGTTTTTTTCGAGCCAGACTTGCCCACCCTATTGATTCTGGACTTACTCCATCAGGGAACGGCACCATTCTTCTCCACCCCTTGGCCGGTGGTAAGAGTTCGAGGACTTAAGGTTTCCTCCGGGGACTGGAAAATTGGATGTTAAAGTCCCGAGAGAACCTCCTTCAGGAACGGGACGTCCTCTTTTAGCGTCTTCCACACGACGCGAAGATCAACGCCGAAGTAGGCGTGTATCAGCTTGTCCCTCATCCTGCCATTTCCCTCCACGGGACTTCAGGATGCTCTTTCTTAAAGTCCTCAGGAATGGCCTTTGCCGCTTCCCCGATTATTTCAAGAGCCCTGATGACCGCAAACTGAGTTTTTCTGTCCTTGGAGAAGTCCTCAAAGTCCATGCCAGAAGTAAACTCCTCTATGGATGCAATGGCGTCCAGTATATCCCTTAGGTAATCCTCATGGGTTCGTTTCATACGTAGATGACCTCCCTCCTGACGTGCTCCCCAATCTTGGGCTTTAGAGCGGATTTCATGACGAGGTCAATCTTGATACCGAGGAGATCCTCAAGGTATTCCTCAAGCTCGATGAACTTCAGCAGAGAAGGAACCTCGTGAAAGTCCACCAGTATGTCCACGTCGCTCCTCTCGGTCGCCTCACCGCGGACGTAGGGGCCGAAGACCCCTATCTCTTTAACCCCAAACCTCTCCTCAAGCTCCCTCCGGTGGGCTTTGAGGATGGTTTCGATCTCCTCAAGGGTCAGCATAGGCATCACCTAATGTTGGCCCACACTCTCAAAAAGTTTTTTCTTTCAATCGGTCGAAGAACCTCTTTCTAGGCTCTCCCTCGCCAGTTCCACCAGATCCTCCGGCGTTAAAACCTCGATTCCCTCAGGTTTCCTCTCGAGGACTTCAAAGCTTGGCACGATGAGGATCCTTCTGCAATCGAACTTCCACAACTTCTCCTCGATCTTCCTTATCTCCCCCCTCCTCACGCGGTTCTTCCACTTAACCTCCCCAACGATTTCGAGCTTCTTGAAGCCCTCCAAAGCGATGTCCAGTTCAAGCTCGGGTCTCTCAACGCTGACGGGCCTTAAACCGTAAACCTTAGCCAGAAGGCCCTCGATGAAATCCTCCACGTGTCTTGGAAGCTTCTCGTCCACCGCCTTCCTGATGAACTCCTCCGGAGTTTCGAGTTCGGTGTAGGCGTATTTCGCCTCGAGGTAGAAGTGGAGGTCGAGCAGGGGGGAGGCTATGAAGTAGCGGAAGCGCTTCTTCTTCCCGTGTATCGGCTTCTTCCTAACCAAACCCATGGCGGTCAGAACTTTCAAATACTTTTGAACGCTCGACGGGGACTCAATCAGTCCCCTGGAGAGGAGGTGGTTCCCTATCTCGGTGCTCTTGGATTTTCCATCCGCTATGGAGTGCAGTGTAGCAAGGTAAACTTCCGAAAGCCTAAGCTCCTCCTCGGAGAAGGCCTCTCCGACTACCTCTGCAACGAGGGCGCCGGATGAGTGGAGGTACTTCGCCAGGAACTCTCTCAAAGGCGGTTTGTAAAGGGGAACTAATATCGGCTCTCTAAGATAAACCGATGCTTCCACCAGCTCTTTCCCTTCAACCTCCTTTGAAAGCTCGAGGAGGATTTCCCTCTCGTCTATGAGGCCAATTCTCAAGGGGGTCACGATGCCGAGGAGGGGGCTTTCTCTCTCCCCCAAAAGTCTCATCGCCAGCCAGAGGGTTGACGTTATCAGCATCAGCTCGCCTTTCGGTGAGTAAGCGTGCAGTAGATCAAGAAACTCTTGGGGCAGTCTGTGGAACTCGTCCACAACGATGGTACCCTCTCCAAGCCGTCCGATGAACTCCATCCTAAACTTATCGTAGGAGAGCACTCTTCCAGAAGTTACGTCGAGAATCGTCCCGTTTCTGTTTACGAAGAAGTAGCCATCGTAATGCAGGAAGTTCTTAACTAAAAACGTCTTCCCGGTCTTTCGCCTGCCGTAGATCATCTTCCAGCCCGGCGTCTTTAGGTTACCAAGTTCAATTCTCCGTGGAATGATTCTCATGAGAATGATTCTAGTTAGAATCTTTTTAAGAGTTTCGCCTAAAACTCAAACTCAACCCCGTTCTCGTCGCCTTCCCAGAGCACCAGGCGGTGGAGTCTGACCCCTTCCGGAAGCCGCTTTTCAACCTCGGAGGCTATCCACAGAGCTATGTTCTCCGTCGTCGGGTTCTCGAAGAGCCTGTTCAGGTTCCTGTGGTCGAGCTTCTTGATGACCTCCTCAACGATTGCCCTCAGCTGGAGGAAATCGATGACGTAGCCGTTCCTCAGCGGGCCCTCAACCGCTATTTCGAGCCTGAAGGTGTGTCCGTGTATCTCCTCTGCCTGGCCGTCTATGACGACCGCGTGAGCCGCCTCGAACTTAAAGCACTCGACGACGCGGGATTTCATAGGGATTCCTCCAAGTCTTTAGTGGACGAAATAAGAGCCACTCCCTCCCTCTTACATGCATCTGCGAAATCAGAGTCAAGGGAGACCAGTGCCCCAAGTCCGTAGTATTCCACAGTGGCAAGCAGGAGGGCATCGTTTGGAAGGAGACCATAGTCGCGGGACAGCCTAACGGCCAGCGTGGAGACGTCGTAGTTTATTTCGAGAAAATCCGGTATTGCCAGAAGTGGCAGAACTATCCTTTCAAAATCTCCCACTGCAGATTTCACAAGCTCTGGGTTCTTCTTGACCCTCCAGTAGGGACCGGCTTTTAGGCGGAGGTAGTGATAAAACACCTCACTGAAGACCACGTCGTTTATGAAAACCCTCGCACTGGAATGGAACAGTCCCGAAAGAAGACTCTCCGCCACCGGGTTGCCCTTTAGGGCCTCCACAAACACGTTGCTATCCACTAGAAAGCTCATCATAAAGCTCAGCCTCCAGCTCGCGCCAGGATTTCTCCGACTTTATCGACCCAAAGGCGCGCTTGAGGACTTCATCAATGTTTTCCCGGGCTTTTGCCCTCATCTCGTCCATCTTGGCCCGCCATTCCCGATTTACCTTAACTCCCCTGGAGGCCTCCATTTTCCACACCGTATAGAGTTCACCCGGCGTTTAATAAACCTTCCCACCGAAAGGCTAATTTCGAGTTGAGTGGAACTAAATGTGGTAATGCCGATGGGTTGCGGCCTGGAGGTAGATGCCAACCGCGTTATAGCCGGTGGGGTTCTCGTCTTTGTCGAGCCCGAGGTCTTCAAAAAGTTCCTTGAGCTGAAGGAGAAACCCCTCGTGATAGTCGGCGAGACCGGTGGCTTCAAGAAGGTGAAGGTTACGATGATGACCCACGACGGGGCTGTGATAATAGCGCGCGGCGAGGTTGAGCTGCCCGGGAACGCGATTCTGGTGAGGGCGAAGGAGCTCTCGCTGGGGAAGTGAGGGATTGGGCAGTATGCACGGTTTCCCAACAGAAAGCATTTTAGAGAGTTGCGCGTATTTTCTCCCAATGTCCTCGGCTGCCATCGTTCCGGGAATTGGATGGACAAGGGAGGGCCTGAGTACGGTCCAGACAAGGAAGATAGAGGATAACGTATACGTGGTGAACCTCCTCAGCGTCGGGCAGCGCGGTGGAGGCAAGGCATACATGGCGCCGGGTGCCACGACGGTTATTAAACTGGCCCCGCCAAGCGGAGCCGGCTACATCGACGGCGGAGAGTACCGTCTGGACATCGTGGTGGGCGGAGAGACCGAGTGCATAGAGGGCCTGAAGATCTTCGGCGCGGATGCAAAGGACTGCCTGGAACAGACCTGTGACAAGAAACTGGATATACTCAGCAAGCCCTACCTGGAGGTAAAGATAGCCAATAGCGATAAGTGCATGGCCGGCATTTCCATGAGCATCAAGGTTTCTCCGAACTACGCAGGACTGTCCCCACTCTACTACGACGTCGGTCTGTATCCGCTGAAGGTGAAGTTCGATCGCCTCGTTGCTACCCTGACCTGCCACGACTTTAACCTGAAAAAACTAAAGGAAGATGTAAAACGATCCGTCCTTGCCGCCGCCCTGGGCAGTGACGACCCGTGCGCCAGCAGGAACAACATCGGCGGAGTGAAGGAAAACGGCGAAGAGCAAACGGCAAGCAAAGCGGTGGGGGGCTATTACTGGACCATCATCGGCAACACGTTCTACGCGAAGAAGGACGGAGCACCCACTACCACGGACTACGACTTCTACATCAGGTTTGACGGAGCAGAGCCGAGGGTGTGGGTGGAAAGTGTTCCTGACGATGCTGCCGCTGTGGCGCAAGAGGTTGTATCTAAGAATACCTACGACAGCTACGTCCTGCGCGTGGCTGTAGGAGATACGGATTTGGGTGAATACGGACAGAGCGCAAGGATAAAGGCGATCTCAAAATACGCGATGAGTACCCCTGCAATTGTGACATATGCGGGAGCATGTGCGGTCACCACAGGGGTCTGTGAGGCGTTCAAAGGTCCTGCCGGCTGGGCAAAGGCGATCGCATATGATCTTCCGGGTTGCTTTGTGGCCGCATTATTCTCTGGCATGACGTTTAGTATGGAGGCAACTGCGAGCAAGGAAGCGTACGCGAAATCCATCGGGGTCGGTGCGCTAATCGGTATGGGCTCAGAGGCGCTCCAGTATAAACTCACAACCAGTGGTCTCGGTACACGTTGGCTTGGGCTGGACATAGGAACCACGATAAAGCATATCAGGTGGATCGCAAAAGAAGACGCGGGCGCACCGAAGAAGGTTGGAGATATTTTGGAGCTTCTGAAGAAGAGTCCGAGCGGCCTCGCAGGCGTGGACTACAAGAAAGTGCCCGTCGGAACAGTACTCGGAATAGGAGGCAATGATCTGGAGGAGCTAAAAGATGCTCTCAAAAAAAGCGGCCAACTCGACGAGTCCACAAAAAAAGCCATTGACGAGCTACAGAAACTACTAATTAATGAGCCAGTAGGAAAGGTAGATAATCCGGAGGACGTTCAAAAATATGTTGAAACGCTGTTCAAAAAGCAAGAGGACATTGCTACAGAACTCAAGAAAATCACCTCGGAAATAGAGAAACTGCAGCTCAAAGCTCAGGCAGGTGAAGAACTGACACCTGAAGAAAAAATAAAACTACTCAACCTAGGAAAAAGGAAAAAGGCCCTTGAGAACGCAAGGGATGCAATAAAAAATACCGACGAAGTAATAGAAAAAACAGTTAAGAACGGAGATGAACTCGCCGAAAAAATTATTGAAAAAGCGAAAGATAAGCCAGGATTCTTCAGGTCAATGCTATGCTCAGCTGCAGGGGCCGCTGCAGGCAGCATTGCCAGCTACGCACTCCTTGCGACGAAACTCAACGCTGCGATGACCACGCTCGGAGTTCACATCAATCCCATCGAAGGCACAGTTAAGATCTCCACGAACATTGGACACACGTGGCACATAAGCGGCAGGTCTATTTGGTTTATAAAGTTCGGACAACCCGAATATTACATAGAAGCAGGAGGGAGCTGAGGGATGGTAAAATTTCCCATAAAAAATCCCTTTACAATAAAGAAGAAGATCGGAACGATACGGAAGAGAGAAATAGAGTACACTGTAGTGCCGTACGAAACGGTATCCCCAAGATCAACGCTAAATAGGTTGAGTGAACAACTCGCAGCGCAGGTCGGAGAGTATGAGGGGAGAATCGATGAGATCCTCCACCACACACACCTAAAGTGGTGTTAAAAAAGAAGACTCCGAGTCGTACCATGTTATCGCACCCAGCACAGACGACGCATTTCTATATCATATTTTCTTCCAACTGCTCGCGCTGCCAGTAGCGCTAAAAAACGAAAAGATTAGAGAGAAACACCTTGCCAACGCAACGGCGAAGGTAATTCACACGCATGCACTGGACGGAAAAGTATATGCGATCCCAGGAGAGGTTGAACCAAGAGATCTGGAGCACCCAATAGTCAATGGATATCTAACGAAGAAGTTCGACGAAGTGATAAACGAGGATAACATTCCAAAACTTGCAAAGACATGGGTAGAAGGATTAAGAGAAGCAGGAATATACGGAGTATCTGAAGAAGAAGTAGAGCAATACATGCGAAAAGCGCGAGAGCTTGCCAAAAAGATAAAGAAGGAGCTTCACGGGGACAGAGTAAGCACCCACGATCTAGAGAAAGAGAACCCGATGATTTGGATGGCACTTAACATTGATGAATTCAAGCAGTTCTTGGCGGAGATCAGCGGGAAGAAACCCCCCGCCAAGTTCAAGCAAGTCCAGAAGCAGGTGGAGGAAGAGTTAAGAGCGAAGGGGGTGCCGGAGGAAGAGATCTACAGGGAACTGGAGAGGAAGGGGATACCGAGGGAACTGGCAAAGATCCTATTAGACGTGAAGGCGGCGGAGACGACACCGACGAGCCAGATACATAGAATGATTGAAGAACACGTGGACAGGGATCCGAGGAAAGCGAAAGCAGTCCTTGACGTTATGGAGAGGACGGGAAAACTGGTCCCCGTGCCCAAGTACTGGGCGAACATCGTCTCGAAGATAGCAACGGGGGAGATCAAGGAGAAGGAACTGCTTGAGGCGCTGGCCGTTTCAAAGGTGTTCCACACGGCGTATTCCAAGGCGATAGCGAAGGCAGCGGAGAGAGATGAACCGGAGAACACCATGCAGAGGATGATGTTCATAAAGAGGGTACTTGAAGAGGCACATAGGGAAACCCTTGAGGCGCTGAAGGAACATCCTGTCTATGGGGAGTTCGTTAGAATGAAGGCGCCGGCGATAGAGCGGGAGATGAAGGAGGTTGCAGAGGCCCTGAGCAAGACGTTCTACGCAAAGGCAAGGGGAGACCCGTCGCTCTCCGTGAGCAGGTTCATATGGCTTGAGCTGAGCCCCCAAATTGGAGCCTTTGCAAGGATTATTTCAACCCTGGGAATCGCGTTGGAAGACTTTTCAGTTCTCGGGAAGCTTGACGAGACAACGGCCAGAGCAGTTTATCCGCAGCTTATCAAAGACGCCGCGGTGCTCTCGTGGAAAGTCCGGGAAAGGGAATACGTAGGCATTACTGTCCCTCATGAGCTCGTGAGGAGCTTGCTGGCGAGGTAGTTTTTCTCTTTTTAATCCGCTGGAGTGCGTCTATACGAAAACCTTAAGTTTTGTAATACGAAAGGCTCTAACGGTGAACTACATGAGCTCGGCCGTTGTGACCGTCCGGATTCCCGAGGAGCTCAAGAGGGAGATGGAGAAGCATCGGGGAAAGATAAACTGGAGTGCCGAGATAAGGGAGTTCATAGCCGAGCGCATAGAGGAGGAGAGAAAAAAGGAGGCCTTTGAGAGGCTCCTCAATCTCGTTGAGTCCCTTCCCGGTGCCCCTAAGGGCACCTCAAAGCGGCTCGTGAGGGATGACCGTGAGAGTCATTGACACCTCGGCATTCTCAAAGTTCCTCCTCAAGGAAGAGGGCTGGGAGGAAGTGGTTCCCTACCTTCGGCCCGAGGAAGAGCCCGTTACCGTTGAGCTACTTCTCGTTGAGACGACCAACGTCCTCTGGAAGCATGCTTTAAGGATGAAGACGATTGAAAAGGAAAAGGCGGAGGAGCTCTTTGAGGGAGTTATGGAGCTTGTGGAAAGCCGCGCCCTCAAAGTGGAAGATAACGCGAAGTACCTCAGTGAGGCCTTCGGGATCGCCCTCGAAAAGGGAATTACGGTTTACGATGCCCTCTTCATAGCACAGGCGAAGGCACTTAACGCCACACTCGTCACATGCGACGAAAAGCAGGGAGAAATCGCCAGAGAGTTCGGCCTCGACGTGGTTCTGCTATGATATATCAAACCCTACATATTTTTTTGGCAACTTAATAACCCACCGTAATGTTTAAAACCCGCAGGCCTTATAAGGGGGCGAACCCACAGCCGGACGGTGGTTAGAATGGTTAGGTACATGGTCACTTCCGCTCTTCCCTACGCAAACGGACCGATTCACGCGGGGCACCTTGCGGGAGCTTACCTGCCGGCGGACATCTTCGTGCGCTATCTGAGGCTCAAGGGCGAAGAGGTGCTCTTCGTCTGCGGTACCGACGAGCACGGAACGCCTATAACCTTCCGCGCGCTGAAAGAAGGCAGGAGCCCGAGGGAAATCGTCGACGAGTTCCACGAGCACATAAAGACGACCTTCGAGAGGGCCAAGATAAGCTTCGACTACTTCGGGAGGACTGAACTGCCCGTCCACTACCGCATAAGCCAGGATTTCTTCCTCAAGGCCCTTGAAAACGGCCACCTCGTGAAGAAGGTCAGCAAGCAGGCCTACTGCGAGCACGACAGGATGTTCCTTCCCGACCGTTACGTCATCGGAACCTGCCCGTACTGCGGCGCCGAGAATCAAAGGGGCGACCAGTGCGAGGTCTGCGGCCACCCGCTCACGCCGGAGATCCTCATCAACCCGCGCTGCAACATCTGCGGCAACCCGATAACCTTCAAGGACTCAGCACACTACTACATCCGCATGGGGGACTTCCAGGAGAGGCTCAAAGAGTGGGTTGAAAGCCAGGAGCACTGGAAGCCGAACGTTCGCAACACCGTTCTCGGCTGGATCAAGGAGGGCCTCGAGGAGAGGGCCATAACGCGCGATCTGGACTGGGGAATTCCCGTTCCGCTGGACGACGAGGACGTCAAGGGCAAGGTGCTCTACGTCTGGTTCGAGGCGCCGATAGGCTACATCAGCATAACGGTCGAGTACCTGAGGAGAGAGGGAAGGGAGAACGAGTGGAAGAAGTTCTGGCTCAACCTCGACGGGCAAACTAAGGTCATCCATTTCATAGGCAAGGACAACGTTCCATTCCACGCGATATTCTGGCCGGCTTTCCTGATGGCCTATGGGAAGTACAAAGACGGGGAAGTCGAGGCTGACTGGCTGCTCCCCCACGACATCCCGGCCAACGAATACCTCAACCTCGAGGGCAGGAAGTTCTCAACGAGCAGGAACTGGGCGATATGGGTTCACGAGTTCCTCGATGCCTTCCCGGCCGACTATCTGCGCTACTATCTCACCGCCATAATGCCTGAAACTAGGGACAGCGACTTCTCCTTCGAGGACTTCAAGGTGAAGATAAACGAGGAGCTCGTCAACAACCTTGGGAACTTCGTTCACCGCGCGCTCACCTTCGTGAACCGCTACTTTGACGGCGTTGTTCCGGAGTGGGGTGAGCTGAACGACCTCGACAGGGGGGCCTTCGAGGAAATTGAGAAGGCATTCAAAGAGACTGGCGAGCTTATAGCCCAGTACAGGTTCAAAGACGCCCTCAGGCGCGTCATGGAGCTGGCAATCTTCGGAAACCGCTACTTCGATTACCAGAAGCCCTGGAAGACCGCTAAAACGGACCGCAAGAGGACGGCCACGACCGTGAACGTCTCACTCCAGATAGTCAAGGCCCTCGGAATCCTCCTTGAGCCGTTCTTACCGGACGCGAGCGAGAAGATATGGCACCTGCTCAACCTCGAGGAGCTGAAGAGGTGGGAGTTCACCGAGCTTCCAGCCGGCCACCGCGTCAGGAAGGCCAGCCCGATGTTCAGGAAGGTGACCGACGAGGAGATAATCCACTTCATCGTGAACTACATCGGAAGGGGCAACCCTGAGAGCGCCAAGCTGCTCCTCGACAAGTACTACAGGAGGGACGACGTCTTCAAGGTCATCTTAGAGCGCTTCGGGGAGGCGAGGAAGGAGGAGGCTTTGGCGCTCCTCAGGAGCATCTACGGGGAAGCCCCAGAAGTGGAAGGTGAAAAGGCCCAGAAGGCCAAACCCCCTGAAAAGAAAGAGAAGGCAAAGAAGGAGGGTGAAAAGATGGAGTACGTAAGCTTTGACGACTTTATGAAGCTCGACCTGAGGGTCGGAAAGATAGTCGAGGTTAAGGACCACCCCAACGCCGACAGGCTCTACCTAGTTAAGGTTGACATCGGGGACGAGGTCAGACAGCTCGTTGCCGGGCTGAAGAAGTACTACAAGCCGGAAGAACTGCTCAACAAGACCGTCGTCATCATAGCGAACCTCGAGCCGAAGAAGCTCCGCGGCGTTGAAAGCCAGGGGATGCTCCTAGCGGCTGACGACGGCGAGAACGTCGCCCTGCTGATGCCAGACAAGGAGGTAAAGCTCGGCTCGAGGATAAGGTGAGGTCTTGGTTTTTCCATTTTCACGTTTGTCCGAACCCAAAAGCCGTTTCTGCAATGGGGCAAGGGGAAAGGAGAAGGGCTAAAACCTCAGCTCCACCCAGTTCTCCTTCTTCCCCCTCAGTATCTTTACCAGGCCCTTCCTCTCGAGGCGCTTGAACATCCTCCAGGCGGTCGTCTTCGGCAGGCCTACCGCTTCCCTGACCTCCGCCTGACTCGCTTTGCCGCCCCTGTCAAAGAGGTAAAGCAAAGCCCTCCTTTCATCATCGTTGAGGTCGAGATTAGCTAATTTTGCCTCGAACTCCTCCCCCGTGAGGTTGGTCGTGTTGACCCCCGGCAGAATGGAGCTGTCCCCCTTGCGGGTCGCGTTCATGTTCTCCGCCAGTCCCAGCGGAACGAGGCTCCCGAGGAGCACAACCGCCAGGACCAGGGAAAGTACCTTCATGCCTTTCATGGGCATCACCGATACTACCTGCGGCCTTGGCTATTTGAGGAACCCGGCGGAACGAACGTTTCAGAGCGTTCCATTCTTCTCAAGCTCCCTCACGAGGAGCGCTATGTTACAGATGCCCTCAAGGACGCTTCCAAAGTTCGGGGTCTCGCCGAACTGTGCAAAGAGAGAACCGAACTTCTCGTGCCATGCATCGACCTGCTCACGTCCCCTGGCGGTGATGATGTAGACCACCCAGCCCCTCTCTTTGAGCAACTCAACCAGCTTCCAGGCGTTCGTCATGTCGTTCTCATCGCGTATCTCAACGCCGTACTCCTCCCTGACCCTTTCAAACAGCTCGTTCATCCTCTCACCGGTTGAACTTGGGTGTTGCCCTTTAAACACCTTCGCTCAGAGGAGCATCTTAATCGCTATTATAACGAGCAGAACCGCGAACAGGCGCCTGATGAGAGACGGTCCGACCCGATGAACCGTACGAGCACCGTAGTGCGCCCCCACGATGAGGCCCGGGGCCAGGAGAAGGGCCATGTGAAGGTCAACCTGTCCGAGGCGGTAGTGGCCGATGGTGCCGGCTAAGGCGGTGAAGAAGAGTGAGAGGCTCGAGGTTCCAACGGCATAGCGCATCGGAATGCTAACAAAAGCGTGGAAGAGGGGGACGTTCAGAATTCCCCCGCTTATGCCGAGCAAACCGCTGGTTAACCCGGCGAGAATTCCGACGATCGGAACGCGGAGGTAGTTAACCTCCCCAGCGGGTTCCCCGTGGCACTTTCCCCTGCTCCGTATTAGGGTGTACGACAGATAGAAAAGGAGAACCGCGAAGATGAGTCGAAGCGCCCGCTCGGGCGTTACCGCGGAAAGATAAGCCCCGAGTATGGCGAAAGGCACCGAGAAAGCCTCCTTTATGAGCACAACCTTGAAGAGAACCGCCCCCCTGCGGAGGTGCGTGTAAGCTGAGGCGAGGGCGCTTATCGTTATGCATGCTAAACTCGTCCCTATTGCAAGGTGTATCGGCTCCCCGAGGAGGACTAATGTTGGGACTATGAGGAAGCCTCCGCCTACACCGAGCAGGCCGGCGATGAAGCCAATACCAAGGCCTATGAGAAAGTCGAGGAGATAGGAGAGCATGGGGAATGGTTTCTAGGAGCGCTTAAAAAACTGACGAAAGCTTTTTACTGAAGAGGGAGAAACCATATTCATGGAGGCAAAGGCCATATTCTACTGGTTCATCGTCAGTCTGGGGTTTACACTCACCCAGCCGGGGGCCATAGTCTTTGCAAACTGGGACGCTCCCTACGGCTTTTACAAAGACCTTTCGGTGTGGCTGAGCTGTGCGGGGGCGTTTCTCGTTCTCGTAACCCTTTACGGCCTAACCCTGTGGAAAAGAGAAAAGCTGAACCCGGTTCACCCCATTGGTGCAGGAGTTTTGGCAACGCTCACACTCTTCCTCGGCTACTGGGCCGAGGGTTTCATCAGGGGACGGATGGGATACGGAAGTTCCAATGCCGTGATGTTC
>JALVWX010000232.1:0-2532 GCA_027023165.1 Thermococcus sp.
CAGAAAAAAGATTATCGAGGCCGATGCCCTCGTCATCGTTGCCCCCGAGTACAACGGCGGTTTCCCGGGGGAGCTCAAAATTCTGCTCGATACCCTCTTTGAAGAGTATGAAGGACTTCCGGTTGGCATCGTCACCGTTTCGAGTGTCACCGGCGGGGCGAGGCTCCTCCAGGAGCTCAAGCTCCTCGCAACGAACTACAGGATGTTGCCCGTCTCATGGGTGCTGTTCTACAACGTCGGCGAGCTCTTTGATGGGGAAGAGCTCAAGGACGAAAAGTACCGTGAAAGGGTTGAGAGGTTCTTTGGGAGGCTTGAGAAATACGCCCTGGCCCTGAAACCCATACGAGATGAAGTCAGAGGGGGAATCGAGGGATAACGGCGTTCTTCATCCCCTGGCTCCACAAAGGGCCACCAGGAGGGTGAATGTCATGAGCAGGACCACCTCGTACGTCTCCAGGAGTGCCGTTGCGGGCCAGGGAAGGAGTGCCCCTACCAACGCCACGATGAACAGCAGAACCGAACCCATTCTCAGGATCTTCTCTTTCCACCCAAGCCCGTAGACCAGCGCACCCATGAAGAACTGGACGAAGAAGTAGGTTGAGACGAAGACGTGAGGACCGGTCCCCTCGTGGAAGATGCCTATCAGGGCCATGAATATCGCCGAGACGCTGACGTAGGCGCCGCCGACCGTCTGAAGCCTGCTGTTCGATGTCACGATCAGATAGAGCGAGAACAGGAAGAGAAGCACGGAGCCTGCCATGAGGCCGAAGTTGTATATCCACGGGGAGCTGGCCTTGGCCGGGTCGCCGAGGTCGCTCAGGGCGTTCTGAAAGAAGGAGAACCAGCGGTTCCTGCTTATGCTCCAGGTCACGAAGAGCCAGTAGACTAAGCCGGCGAGTATACCGGAGTATCTCAACCTTTCGATTCCGTTCATTTTTCCACCCCCTACCCTGTGATGCCCGCAAGGAGCAGGGTCGATAGCAGGAGCGCGGCCAGGAAATAGGGCACGGAAATTCTGTGGAAGTCCCTCAGCCTTACTCCGGCTATCCTGACCGCTATGAGGTTCGCCAGCGAGCCGATTATGAAACCTGTTCCGCCGGCGTTCACCCCGACCGCCAGCGGAAGCCATTCGGGTTTTGAGCCGATGAGGAGAACCGTCGCGGGAACGTTGCTCGTCACCTGGCTGAGGAGCGACGAGGAGAGAAGGAGGGAAACGCCACCACCGGGAAAGTGGAGTCCGAGGGAGGCGATGATCGAGGAGACTCCACCGAAGTCGACGAATATCAAGGCGAAGGTGAGAACTAATATCCAGTCGAAGGCCAGTAAAGCTTCGCGGGAGAAGAGAAGCACGACGAAGAAAGTCAGGGGAAACGTCCAGAGCGCCCTTCCGGTCTCCGCCAGGAGGACGTCGGCCACGATCAGCAACAGGGCCGAGAGGAAGGCTTTCTTTCTGAGAGGTACAGAGGGAATCTCCCCAACTTCAAGCCTTCTTCTCTTCACGGAGAGCGCGAAAGCCAGAAGGAGCAGAAGCCAGAGGAGGACGAAGGGGAGCATGGCGCTGGTGAAGGCTCCAAAGGAAAGACCATAGGCCTGCCAGATTATAACGTTCTGCGGGTTTCCTATCGGCGTTAAAGCGGAGCCAACGTTGGCCGCTATGGCGGATAGGGTAACCGCTTTGGCCTTGTCCGCGCCGGAAAGCTCCGAGGTGAGGGCGACAAGGGGTATGAAGACGAGCATGGCAGTGTCGTTCATTATGATGGCGGAGGTTAGCGCTATCACCGGTAGGATGACGAGCATCAGCCTCCTCTCGGAGCCAGACGAGAGGGCGATGAGCCTTGATGAGAGCCGAACGAAAACCCCGGAAAGCTCAAGGGCCTTCGAGGCTATGATGAGCGAGGTTATAAGCGACAGGCTTTCCCAGTCGATTAAACCGGGCGTTCTCTGAAGGAGCGAAGGATCGAGGAGAAGTAGGACTAGGTAGAGGAGAAGCAGGGAGAGGAAGAACCACTCCCTCCTGGCGAACTCCCTGAGCTTACAGTCCGTGTCTCCTCACCTCCTCCGTGAGGCCGTAGTCGGGCACAAGCTCCTTTCCGTCCCTGCTCACGCGGACGTGGAGGACTATAAAGCTTTTCCATGCCAAAGGCACGACCCAGCAGTCTTCCGGCTCTCTGAACTCACAGGCCTCCATCACTTTCAGCTCTTTTAGGACTTCCCGGGCTTTTTCCTGGACTGTGGAGCATTCAAAACTCTCAAAGTGGCCGGGAAAGCCCTTTGGCAGCGGCGTTCCGCTCAATGGATTAAAGTGCATCCTGTCTATCGCGAAGTCGAGGTAGAGGACCGGAACGTCAATTCCGTCGGGCCTCCTTAGAGGTTTTCCGGGCCTGAAGAACCGGAGGGCTTTCTTCACAAGCTCTATAGCTTTTTCCACATCTTCTTCAGCCGGCGGTTCACTCCTCCGTGGAAGGCTTCGAATCGGGGGTAAGCCTGGCATGGCATCACCAGAAAAACTACCCGGAAACCCGTATAACCTTT
>JALVWX010000232.1:2542-6621 GCA_027023165.1 Thermococcus sp.
TCCAGAAAAGGATTTAAACGTGAAGATGTAGGGAGAACGGTGGTGATCAATGGGCAGGGTTTTCAGAGTCCCGAGGGAACCAGGAGCGGGAGGGACGATAATTCTGGCGATGATTGGGGGCTTAATTTTGAGCCACGCAGACTGGAGAGGCTGGTTAATCGGAATTGCCGTCTCTTTAATCACTTTCTTCACCTTCGACTACGCCTTCGACTCCTACAGGGCGTGGAAGCTCGGAGACATGGTCCTCGCCCTTGGCATCAACGGACTGGCCTATCTTCTTCCGGCGTGGTACTGGTGGAGGAGCGTTGAGAACCTGATTAACGTTCTTGCAATTCCTCTGGGTACTGTTGCCGTTCTCTTCGCCCTCCACTTCGCGTTCTCCAGAAAAAAGGGCTGGAAGAACCCGGCAACATATGCCCTCGGCAACCTCCTCCCGGCGGTTCCAGTCCTGTTCGCTCCAGCGGTTTCTGGGAGGGCTTTCAGTTACGATGTGTTCATCTTCTGGTTCCTCTTGGCTTACTATGAGGCGATTGGTGCGGCGTACGTCGAGACCAAATTGGCGTTCAGGAAGTTCCCGAGGAAGTACCCGCTTATAGCCTGGCTTCCGGCCTTTCTCGTGGTTCTCTACAACCCGTACCTTATCTTAGCGCTGATAGAACCGACGGTGAGGCTCCTCAGGAATCTAAGGGACAACACCTACGTTGCCAAGATAGGCGACATCAAAAGGCTCGGCTGGAGCGTGTTCTGGAGCGTGATGCTTCTCTACACCATAACATTGGCGGTGCTCTACCTAAAGTGAGTTCCGATTTCGAATTTCCGTCTTTTCAATGAAAACCTTTTTATCCATCCTTTCGAACTCCCTTCGGTGATGCCAATGGTCGACGTTAGGGTTGAGCAGCTCTGCACCGATCCCGAACTGTACATCATCAGGGTTGACGATGATGAGATTAAGTACTTCGAGGCCACATGGGACATCCCGGAGGGCATAACCTACAACTCCTACCTGATGAAGCTCGATGGCGCGGTCGTTCTCTTCGACGTTACAAAAGGTAACTACACCGACCTCTTCATGGACGCGCTGAGAAAGCTCGTTGACCCGAAGGAGATAACCCACATCATAGTCCACCACACCGAACCAGACCACAGTGGAGCGCTGCCAAAGCTCCTCGAGGAGAACGAATACAGGGCGCAGGTAATAGGCACGACCTTCGCGAGGAACCTCCTCCAGGGCTTCTACGGTGAGGAGGTCGTTAAGAACTACAAGGTCGTCAAGGACGGCGAGGAGATGCAGATAGGAGGAAAAACCTTCCGCTTCATAGCCGTTCCCTGGCTCCACTGGCCGGACACAATGATAACCTACGTGGTGGAGGATAAGCTCATATTCAGCTGCGATGCCGGCGGCGGCTACGGAATTCCTGAGACGATAGACGACAGAGACGAGAGGGTGATCGGGGAGTACCTACCTCACGTCACCAAGTACATCGTCACCGTCATCGGCCACTACCACAAGTACATCGTCCAGAACATCAAGAAGCTCAAGGAACTTGGCATCGTCGAGGAGGCCAGGATGATTTTACCTGGCCACGGCCTGGCATGGTGCAGGAACCCGAGGAGGATCTTCGACTACTACGAGCGCGTCGGTGCGGGCGTTCCGACCAAGGACAAGGTTCTGGTTATCTACGACTCGATGTACGGCTTCGTCGAGAGGAGGATGGAGATAGTTATCGACGAGCTGAAGAAGCTCGGCAAGAAGCCGGTCGTTTACCGCTTCACCGACAAGGAAGCGCCGGCCGTCAGCGACATCCTCGGCGAGGTTCCTGACAGCGAGGCTTTGATAATCGGCGCCTCCACCTACGAGGCCGAGATACACCCGCGCATAAGGTATGCCCTCTACGAGATACTCGACAAGGCCAACTACGAGAAGCCCGTCCTAATCGTCGGCGCCTTCGGTTGGGGCGGCGTCGCGGCGAAGAAGATAGAGACGCTGATAAGCAGGAGCAAGTTCGACCTCGTCGACACGGTGGAAAGCAAGGGCATGCCCACCAAAGAGGACGAGGAGAGGCTCCGCGAGGGTGTGAGGAAGCTCGTTAAGTGGATCGCCTAAAGGGGCACTACGAGGGGAACCCCTCTCACATCCTCTATTACAACGTCAACGCCGTAGACCTCACGGAAGAGGGAGGACTTCAGAATCTCCCGTCCGCCGTCCGCCACTATCTCTCCATTCTTCATGAAGACGAACCTTTTGGCAAAGCGCAGTGCTAGGTTGACATCGTGCATGACCACTATGGAGAGGCCCTTCTCCGAGAACTCCCTCGCGAGCTTCATGACCTCAAGCTGGCTCTTCAGGTCGAGGTTGTTGGTGGGCTCGTCCATTATCAGGATCTCCGTCTCCTGCGCCAGAGCCCTCGCTATTCCGACCTTCTGAAGCTCACCGCCACTTATCTCGTTCGTCCTCTTCAGGGCGAGGTGCTCGATGCCGAGCCTTTTGAGGGCCGCCTCAACGGCCTCCAGGTCCCTCCTGCCCGGTGTCAGCCCCATGTAGGGCCTCCTCCCGAGGAGCACCGTGTCGAAGACGGTCATGAAGCTCCTCTCGGCCCTCTGGGGGACGTAGGCAACCGTCCTGGCCAGTTCCCTATGGGGGTAATCCCCAACCGGCCGGCCGAGTATCCTGACGCCCCCGCACCTCAGTATTCCGGCCAGGCACTTAACGAACGTGCTCTTGCCAGCTCCGTTAGGGCCGAGTATCGCCACGAACTCCCCGGACCCGGCTCTGAAGTCTATCCCCCTGAGGACTTCCCTGCCGTTGTAGGAGAAGCGAAGGCCCCTTGTTTCTATCATCGCCTACCCTCCATCCTCACGAGGAGGTATATGAACGTCGGCGCCCCGAGGAACGAGGTGATGACCCCAACGGGCAGGTTCATCGGTGAGAGTATAAGCCTGGCGAGCAGGTCGGCCGAGACGAGGAGCAGGGCACCGGCAAGGGCCGAGAGAGGAATCAGGAAGCGGTAATCACCGCCGGCGGTGAGTCTCATCGAGTGTGGGGCTATCAGGCCGATGAAGCCTATCACCCCCACGAAGGCAACCGTCACCGAGGTTATGAATGCCGCGAGGAGGGTACCGATCAGCCTCTCGCGCTCGATGTTAACGCCAACGCTCTTCGCGACGTCATCGCCAAGCGTCGAAGCGTTGAGGTCCCACCGTCTCAGGAGGAAGTAGGCGAAGACCAGGATGAAAGCCACGGTCATGATCCCGTCTTCCCGCCAGGTGGCCCGTGCAAGGTTCCCGAAGCTCCAGTAGACCATCGCCGAGAGCTGGAGTTCGTCGGCGAAGTACTGGACGAGCGTTGTCAGTGCCACGAAGAGGGAACTCATGGCAACGCCAGCCAGGACTATCGCTTCGGGGGACAATCCCCTGAGCCTCGCCAGTGCCAGTATGACTAGGGTCGCGCTTATAGCCCCAAGGAAGGCGAAGAGAACGACCGCGTAGGGGTTGCTGAGGAAAACCTGGCCCGAGTTGAGGGAGTAGCCGGCACCGAGGATTATGGCCAGGGAGGCACCGAACATTGCCCCGTGGGAGACTCCCATCGTGAACGGTGTAGCAAGGGGATTCCTCAAATAGCCCTGGAGAACGGCCCCGGCCACGCCCATAGATGCCCCCACGAGGATTCCCGCAATAATTCTGGGCAGTCTTATCCCGAGGACGACGAGCCTGTCGTCGGGGCTTCCGCCGCCCGAGAGCACATCCAGGATCGCCCTCAGGGACACGTGGTACTCGCCCAGGGACAGGGAGAGCATGGAGACGACTAAAAGCGTGATGAAAAGGGAAAGGCCGATGAAGAGCCGCCGTCTCGTGTACGTCCGGTAGTCCATGGCCATCACGGGTTGGTGGGCAGTCCGTATGTCACGTTTCCGCTGGCCAGGTTTATCCTTCCGAAACCGCCGAACTCCTTGGCGAGTTCACCGTAGACGGGCTTTCCATCGAGGAACTGGAATATCTCGTCGGCCTTCTTAACGGGGTCGATGTCCTTGAAGCGCTCCGGGTAGATGACCTTTCCTATGTAGTAGGCGTCTGCTATCGCT
>JALVWX010000233.1 GCA_027023165.1 Thermococcus sp.
CCTGGTCATAGTACTTGTCGCCCTTACCGTCCTGGTAGGCCCATTCGAAGTTCATGGCGAGGTCGAACATGAAGTCTGCTAAAGTCATGGGTTGACCGTCGTTCCACTGGCCAAGACCGCACTTCCAAGTAACGGCACTGCTGGCGGTCTTGCCCGCGTACGGGTCAACCCAGGCCTTCTGGGTTCCGTTCCAGATGTAGGCATCATCTGGAACCTTGACATTGTACTTAATGTCAACGAGCTGGCACCTGTAGTTGTGGTACTGGGCGTCCGGGCCAACGACGTAGGCAGGGTCACTGAGGAAGTACCAGGTCCTGACGGTGTAAACGTCGCTCAGTCCGCTCGGTGACGGGTTGAAGACATCCATGAAGAGGTTGTTGTTTGAAGCCAGCTGGACGATTTTAAGAACATCGCCCTGAGTGCTGGCAGCGCTTGCTGGCTTGGAAACTACAAAAACACTAAACAGCATCAAGCCCATAACAAACAATCCCAAAGCCTTCCGATTCATACTCCACTGCCTCCTTCACTTTTTGGCAATATTGCCATCTATGGGGTATAATGGCATGGACTTATACAGTGAGAGCCTATTTAAGGGTTACGTTATTGTAAAAGTGCTCGAATGTAAAA
Source organism: Thermococcus sp. (assembly GCA_027023165.1). The sequence goes on from JALVWX010000233.1 coordinate 628, forward strand.
AGATGTCTCAAAAGCTCTTTCTTTTTTAGTGAAGTTGTGAAGTTTTGTATGCAGAATTGCGACGCTTTTTAGCCGTAAGTGTTCCTTTAAACTGCTATAATGGCTGTATCCGGGTATTAGCCAGAGTAAATGACAGTAGAAACCTGGAAAAACCGTATCCTTTTAGTAACCGTTCCAAAATCATCGAAAAGTTTAAAACGTTCCCCGCTTCAACGGCGGGCGGGCACTATGCACGAGCTTGTTTTGAAAGGTAGTTTCGTTTTCAGGCACCACGTTCTGAACGGCTCGATTGGCATTTCAAACGGCATTATCTCCAAGATTTCCCCCGGTGAACTGAGGGGTGAGAGGGTAATCGACCTCCGCGGCAGGCTTATTCTGCCTGGTCTAATCGATACGCACGTTCACCTAAGGGATTTCGAACAGACCCGTAAGGAAACGATCGAAAGCGGAACGAAGGCGGCCATTCACGGGGGCATAACTGCGGTCTTCGACATGCCAAACACGAAACCCCCGGTGGTGGATGTTCAGGCCTTCAAGAGGCGGGAAGAACTGCTCAAGGCGAAAGCCCACACTGATTACGCCATCGGCTTCCTTCTCGCCGGAAACTGCCGCGAGGCCGGGAGGATCAACGCGGACTTCTATAAAATTTTCATGGGGGCATCCACGGGCGGTATCTTCTCCAGGGACTTTGAGGGGGACTACTCCTGTTCTCCGGGTGCTGTGAGCGTCCACGCTGAAGATGCGGAGGTTATATCAAAAGATCCTGAGAGGCCGCCGGAGGCCGAGGTTAGGGCCATACAGCGCGCCCTTCTAGCTTCGAAGAGGCTGAGAAAACCTTTAAACATCTGCCACGTTTCCACGGCGGACGGCATGGGAGCCATTCTGAATGCGGGCTTACCGTGGGTTAGCTTTGAAGTCACGCCACATCATCTATTCCTCACAAAGAAAGACTACGCGAGAAACCCACTCCTCAAGGTTTATCCTCCCCTGAGGGGCGAAGAGGACAAAAAAGCCCTCTGGAAGAATTTCTCAAAGATTTCGATAATAGCGAGTGACCATGCACCGCATACGCTTGAAGACAAAGAGGAAGGTGCGGCCGGTATTCCAGGGCTGGAAACAGAGGTGGCGCTCCTTCTCGATGCCGTTAGCAGGGGCATCATAACTGTTTTTGATATAGTGGAGAAGATGCACGACAACCCTGTGAGGGCCTTCGGGATTAGGGGGCGCGGGTTTGAAGTGGGGGGAGAGGCCACCTTTACGGTCGTGGATCCTAGGAGGGAGTGGACCGTAAATCCCGGGGAGTTCTACACCAAAGCTGAATGGAGTCCCTGGGAAGGAAAAAAGCTCCGGGGAAAGGTTGTGATGACGGTTCTCCGCGGTGGGGTAGTGATGGAAGATGATGAGGTACTTGGAAAGCCGAAGGGGGTCAGGGTTAATGCTGGAGAGGGTAACTCTTAGGGAAGTATGGGACGTTGCGAGGGACGTTAAGGCCTTCAGGTTCGACAGGCGGTTTGATTTCAAGGCGGGTCAGTTCGTGATGGTCTGGCTGCCTGGAGCTGGGGAAAAGCCGTTCAGCCTGGCCTGGAAAGACCTTCTCATGGTCAAGCGCGTTGGCCCCTTTACCTCAAGGCTCTTTGCGCTTGAACCCGGCGATAGGCTGTGGCTCCGCGGACCCTATGGCAGGGGCTTCACCCCAAGGGGAAAAAGAGTGGCCCTCGTTGCCGGTGGAATAGGGATGCCCCCGCTCTACGCCTTGGCCAGAGCTTACCGGGGGGAATTTGAATGGGTGACCCTAATCTACGGCGCCCGCTCGAAGGAGGAGCTTGCCTTTATGGACATCGAGAACTACGTCGATGAGGTCGTGATAACCACCGACGACGGCTCGGCCGGCAGAAAGGGCTTCCCAACCGACGTCCTGGCGGAGAGGAAGGACGAGTTCGATGGGGTCTACGCCTGCGGCCCGGAGCCGATGCTGAAGGCCGTTCTCCGGGTGATGGGCTACAGAAACGTCCAGATATCGGCGGAGCGCTACATGAAGTGCGGAATAGGCGTCTGTGGAAGTTGCAACCTCGGAAAGTACCTGGTCTGCAGGGACGGGCCGGTCTTCGACGGTTTCCAGCTGAGGGGACTTCTCTGACCAATGACCTTTTTAAACCCCTTTTCTCCGCCCCGGTTGGTGGGATAATGAAGAGGATGAGCTGGGAGGAGTTTGCGAGGAGCATGGGCGTCGAGCCGCAGAGGCTCGAGAACCGGGAGGCTAGACTGCTGAAGGAGTTCGTGATGGATTTGAAGTTCCCAACCCACTGTCAGGGCTGCCAAGGGCTGGATCTGAGCAATCCCAACCCCGTTCATCACCCAAGCTACGAGCTGACTCCAGCGTGCAATCACGACTGCGTTTTCTGCTACTCCAACGTCGCCGTGAAGCTCGGAAAGGCGCCAAAGCCAGGCTACTACGGCTGGGACGACCCGTACGCGATAACTGTCTCCCAGTACGGCGAGCCTTTGTTAAGCCCGCGCATCGTCGAGGTCAACAGGATGCTCCGCGAGCGCTTTCCCAACGCGAGGCTCGAACTCCAGACCAACGGCTCGCTTTTGACCGATGATCTTTGGAGGAAGCTCGACTTCGACCTGGTGATGATAAGCCTCGACGCCGCTTCGCGCGAGAAGCATCTAAAGATTACAAACGCCGACACCTTCAATGCAGTTGTTAACGCCCTTCGTATAGTCGGAAGCGACAAGAGCGTCCGATCCGTTGTGAGGACAATCTTCATGCCCGGGATAAACGACGAAGACATTCCGGGGATAGCCGAGCTTGCCGCTTCGCTGGGGATAGACGAGATGATGCTCCAGCCGCTGACAATTCACGAACTCAACGTCGAGAGGCTTAAGAAAGCCGGCCTCGACTTCGAGAGGGCCGAGAGCGTTAGGGAGTTTCTGAAAGCGGCGATGGAAGCGAAGAAGTACATAGACGTCCGTATAAATGGCTGTCAGTTGGCTGTTTACAGGACGATGGATCCGCTGACGCTCTTCAGCGCTAGGAGAGTCGCGAGGGATATTGCCCCCGCCATGAAGCGGGAGAGGGAAGACCGGAAAACCGTTTAAACCCTTTCGCCCTATTCTTTCCGTGGTGGCGATGATAGCGGAGTTCCTGTCACTGCTCCTCCTCGGGATCTTTCTCATCGTTAACGCACTGGTTCTGCTGGCGAGGGCCTTTGGAAGCCTGGCCGGGATGACCTGGAGGAAAGTCCTCCGCCTTGACCTTCCGGAGAACGAGAAGAAGGGCTGGGAAAGGCTTTACACCCTTGTCTGGCTTTCAGTTGGGCTATGGGCGTTCGTCAGCCTCTGGGGCTGGAGCCTGGCGAGGGTTGCCGCGGCGGTCTTCGGCTTTCTGGCCTTCAGGAGCGGCGCCAACATAACCAGAACCCTCGTCTACAGCATCCACGACAGGAAAATTATTGAGGGATACACCGGGGAGAGCAAAGCCTTGGGGGTAATCGGAAGGGCGACGAGGCTTTCTCTCCTTCTTGAGTCCCTCTTCGTGGTGTCCTTCGCCCTGCTGTACAAGACGCTGTCTGTAACGCTTAATCCCGGTGGGAGGAGCGCGAGTTCTTTCATTCTGTACCTATGGCTCGCCGGTCTGCTCTTCGGTCTGCTCTTCGGATGGTTCATAGCCAGGAACAACCGCGGAATCCTTCTTAGAAACGCGATAGCCACGGTGGGCTTCTTCGCACTGCGGAAGGGCAAGAGGAAGGCCGATGAAACTGTTGATGCGGTCAAAAAGGCCCCTGAAAAGCTCCTCTCGGGGGTATCGAAAACGCGCAAATAACCTTTTTAAATACCCCCTCTTTTCTCCAACCATGCTCAGGTGCTCACTCTGCGTTCACGACGAGAGAACCGCTAAGATTGATGTAATCGGCGGAAGGCCTCTCTGCAGGGAGTGTCAGGTCTATCTGAGGCACCCGGTTGAGGGAAAGACAGTGAAGAGGGAACTCGAGGAGATAATGCAGAAAGTTGACAGGGCCGTCGTCGCGTACTCGGGCGGAAAGGACAGCGTGGTTGCGCTCTACCTTGCAAAGGAGGTCCACAGAGTTCCGGAGCTCGAGGCGGTGATGATAGATCATGGACTCATGGCAGAGGAGGCCATAGAGAACGCCCGCAGGATAGCGGAGCATCTCGGGGTTCCGTTCAAGCTCCTCAGGTACGACTACTCGGATATCTTCCGTGAGGCCCTCCTCAAGGCCCAAAGCCCGTGCCGGGCCTGCTCAAAGCGAACGATGGAGAAACTGAGGAAGTACGCGCTGAGAAACGGCTACCGCTACATCATAACCGGCCACGAACTTCCCTTTGGCCACCACCCGTACCGGCTGATGTCTGGTGGAATAACCCAGATAAGGCTTCTTTCGATGATGACGGAGGAGGAGCGCTTTGAAATTCTCAAAAAACTCCCCTTCAAGTTTCCGGAGCTGCCGGGCTACACAACGAACTGCCTTGTATTAGGCCCTGCCCTCGAGCTTTACTGGAAGAAGCACGGGCATAGCTTCGAGCAGAGGAGGATAGCGGCCCTCGTGAGATACGGGCTGATGAGCAGGGAGAGGGCCGAGAGGGAACTTGAGAGGCCGGTGGTACCGGAGGAGCAGAGGGAGTTCGTCTTCAAGAAACTCGGACTCGACGTTCCCCGTTCTTAATCCCGACGAGTTCCACCTTTCTATTTGCCAAGCGTAAAGTATTTAAACTCGCCCCCAAAGTTTAACCCCGGTGTAAAAGATGGGTGGGGGACGCTCATTGCTGTACATCATACTGCGGAACGCCGCCCTTTTCCTCACGGCTTTTCTCATAACCTCAACCGTTATAACCTGGGCGCAGTGGAGCACGACCCACTACCAGCTTCAGGATACTTACCTTAGCATGCTAAAGTTTATCCAGACGACCCCAACCCTTCAGGAGAGGGCCAACCAGAGCGGCATGACCTATGAGGAGTATGCCTGGTACCTCACCTACAGGAGCCTGAACATAAGGCCCGACTTCGTCGGGACTATGAAGACCTACTTCCGCCAGGTCTGGGACATAATGGAGCACGGCCTCGGAAAATGGGGAAGTGCCTGGGCGTACGTTAGAAACACGTTTTCGATATTCCTCCTGGCGGAGGCGGGGATACTGCTCCTCGGTCTCTACCTTGGCTTAAGGGCTGGCTATAACGGTGGAAAAACGGAGAGGCTCGTTTCGGCGCTCGCACCATTCCTCTCTGCGATTCCGAGCTGGTTCATCGGGGCGATCCTCTTTTTAATCCTCTGGGACCTGGGTTATACCCCCGACTTCCAGATGAGGCTTCAGGACGCTTCGACCCACGGAGGGGTAAACGCCGGCACGTACCTTTTAGCCTACTTGGGGCCTGCCCTTGCGGTTTTTCTGGCGATGGTCTTCGAGTACGCCTTCATAGTCAAGAACCTGATTGCCCAGGAGAGGGTTTCAGACTACGTTCTCGCGGACAGGGCCAAGGGCCTCCCCGATAAGAGGATAAGGAAAAAGGTCCTGAAAACGGCACTGCCGCAGTTCCTTACCTACACAACCTACAACCTGCTGGAGGTTCTAACGGCTGTCTTCGTCGTCGAGATAATCTTCAACGTGAGGGGCATGGGCTACCTTCTTTTGGCATCTTTCAGAGTCGTCTACAAACCGCCCCACGGCATAGACATCTACCTCTATCCCCAGCTTCTCATATTTGTCTCCCTTGTAATGTTGGCGCTCTACTTCGTAGTCTCCACTGTGATGGAGGTCATCTACGTCCGCATGGATCCGAGGGTGTCGCGGGGTGAGTGAGATGGGATGGAAGCTCAAGCTCGGCGCCGGTATAGTGGCCTTTTACCTAATCTTCGCCATCATCGCTCCCTACGTCGTAAACAGGGAGAACGTTGAGAACTGGTACTCGATAACGTACTGGACTCACAACCCCCGCTTTGCGCCCCCCGAGTGGGTTAACCTC
>JALVWX010000234.1 GCA_027023165.1 Thermococcus sp.
CCTGGACGTAGATTAAAGCCCTAAGGTTTCTCCCCTTTACCTCCCTTATGAGGCTCGGCTTTTTGGTGACAATGAGGAGGGCGACTTTACCGTAGGTTTTCCTTAGAGCTTTGACCTCCTCCTTCAGCGCACCCCAGTCGGGAGAGCTTTCAAGGACGAGCTTTTTTGTGAACACCACCTCGTCGAACCACCCGCTCGCGAGTTCATAGGCATCCTTACTCCTCACATCCATCTCGACGAAGTAGTCCCGCGAGAAGGGGACTTCCTCTTCGGTTATTTCAGGCTCCGCGCTCATTCCTCCAGCCACTCCCTGACGGCTTTAACTACCGCTTCCTTCCTCATCGGGAAGGCCTTGACCTTTACCCTGACCTGGATCACGTCCGGCCCTTCGTCTATCTCGACATCGCCAAGGTATGCTTTCTGCTTGTTGAAGCGGACGTAGAGTGTGCCTTCATCATCGACCTTCTCGTCGAGGTTCTCGGTGATGTAGCGCTTATCGTCTTCGCTCAGGAGTTCCTTGAAGTGCTCCAGGAACTGTCTGACAGCTTTGCTCCTCTTTATCTCGACGTTGACAACCTTGATGGGGTTGCCGAAAAAGCCCTTCGTCTCGTCGATGTCGAAGATTATATCGTCCTCGTCTATCTCCTCGGGGATGAAGGTCGCTATCGCGTCGAGAACCTTGTCTTCATCTTCCGTCGCCTGGATGAACGTGGTAAGCCTGACGTGGTGTGCTCGAAGCTTCGCCATCTTTCTCACCGGAGTGAATTGGGAAGGCGGCTTTAAAAGGTAACTCCACGCTTGTGGGAAATCTTAAATAGTTTTCCCACCAATGTTCTCCTGGTGGAAAAGATGCTAACCAGGATCGACTCAAAAGGAAGGCTCTACATCCCAAAGGTCATGAGGGGAGGTCTCCCGGATGAGGTCTACCTCGTTAAGCTCGATGAGGGAATACTGATAGTGCCGAAGCCCCTGGATCCGCTCAAAGAACTCGAGGAACTCGGGAGGAAGCTCCCGGACAGATCCCTTCGCGAACTCAGGAAGGAAATACTGGAAGAAGCCACGAAAGAAGCGGAGGACTCAGAATGATATACGCGAACACGGATTTTTTCCTTGCACTAATGAAGCCGAACGACTGGCTCAAGGAGAACGCGAAGAAAATCCTCGAGCGATACGAAGGCCAGATAACAACCTCTGAAACAACGTTTCTCGAACTTCTAATCGTGGCGAAAAAGTACGACCTCGATCCCGTAAGGCTGACCTCGGCGGTCATGGCGCTGACTGGAATAGAGGACGACGTCTACCTGAGGGCGGCCTACTACATGAAGGAGCACGGGCTAAACGCCTTCTATGCCTTCCACGCGGCTAAATGTGGAGGGGTCATAATAAGCTCGGACAGTGTCTATGAGAAGGTTGGAATCAAGAGGATACGGCTCGAAAATCCGGAAGAAACAGAATAGAATAATCGAAGGGGCCTCACTTGCCCCTGCCCCTGTTGGCCCTGATGCTGGGCCTGACCTTTTCGGCACCCTTACCCTTGTTCCTCAGGCCGCGGCTCTTCCTGCCGGCGCTGGTGAGGCCGCGGAAGACGCGTCCCTTGTGGGCCTTACCGGTTATCCAGTTGATCTTCGGGTCGGCCTTGATGACCGGGTGGTGCGGGTCGACCATTATGACCTCAAACCACTTGTACATACCGTCCTCGCCGACCCAGTAGCTGTTGAGGACCTCGAGGTTCGGGTACTTGCGGGCGGCCTTCTCTTCAGCGATCCACTGGAGGCTCTTCTTCGGGCTGTACTTGACCATACCCATCTTGGAGGGCTTCCTCGCACCCTTCCACCTGGGCCTCTTCCTGCCGCCTTTCCTGACGCGGACGCGGACGATGACGTATCCCTGCTTGGCCTGGTAGCCAAGAGAGCGGGCGCGATCGAGCCTGGTCGGCCTCTCGGCGCGGACGACGACCGGCTCTCTCCTCCACTTTATCATCCTGACCTTGAGAAGGTCGCCAACGTAGCTCTTCTTCGGACTCTTCCAGGCTTCCCTAATGTACTTGTACATTCCCATCTCGTTCACCCCTTCCGTGTTTGTGGTTCTCCCTTACGGGAACATCCCGCGGGTTGACCCCGCCTAGTCGGTCGAGGTTAGAAGTTGAGTTTTTAAGGGTTGCGGGGTAGTCGTTACGGTGAAGTACATGCGCCTCGAGAAATTCATCTCCCTCATGAAGGAGCGCGGCTTTGACGGCGCTCTAATAAGCCCCGGGACGAATCTGTACTACCTCACGGGACTGCATATCCACGAGGCCGGCGAGAGGTTGACGGTTCTCGTCGTCAGCTCCGGCGGGGACTACCGCCTCCTAGCGCCGAGCCTCTACGAGAACGTCGTCAGGAACTTCCCGGTCACCTTCTGGCGCGACGGCGAGAACCCCTACGAAAAGCTCGCCTGGATTTTGGCTGAGTTCGAGCTTTCATCCGGGAAACTGCTCGTTGAGGACACGATGAGGGCGGACTGGCTCATCAACATCCTGCGCGTTGGAAACCGCGGCTTTGAGTTCTACCCGCTAAGCTCGGTCATCAGGGAGCTGCGCATGAAGAAGGACAAGAGGGAAATCGACTACATGAAGCACGCTGCCAAGGTCGTCGACAGGGTCTTTGAAGAGCTGTTGAGCTGGGACCTCCTCGGGATGCGCGAGAGCGAGCTGGCATTGAAAATGGAACTCAGGATAAGGGAGCTTTCCGACGGAATATCCTTCGAACCTATCGTGGCGAGCGGAGAGAACGCCGCCAATCCGCACCACGCCCCAGGGAACAGGCGTCTAAGGAAAGGCGACCTCGTTATCCTCGACTACGGGGCGAAGTGGAAGGGCTACTGCTCGGACATAACGCGGACTATCGCTCTAGGAAAGCCGAACGAAAAGCTGGTAGAGATATACGAGGTCGTCAAGGAGGCGCAGGAGAAAGCTTACAGGGCAACGAGGGCAGGGGTGAAGGCGAAGGACGTTGACGCCGCCGCGAGAGAGACGATAGCGAAAGCCGGATATGGGAAATACTTCACCCACAGGACCGGACACGGCCTCGGCCTGGACGTCCATGAGGAGCCGTATATCGGCCCCGACGTCGGAGTAACTTTGGAAAACGGCATGACCTTCACGATAGAGCCAGGCATCTACCTCCCCGGTCTCGGCGGCGTTAGGATAGAGGACGACGTAGCTGTGATAGATGGGAGGGAGAAGAGGCTGACGAGGGCGGAGAGGGAGCTGGTTATCCTTTGATCTCTCCGTCGCTTAAATTTTCTATTAACCTTCTCGTACGCTCGTCTATGGAGCTGTCCAAAGCCACATAAATCACACCATCGTTAATCACTGCATGGTCCCGTATATCACTCAGAAACTTCAAAACCGCAAGTCTGTCGTTGTAGAGTAGCAAAAAATCTATGCAGTCTATGACAACAAGACCCTTTGAACCTTTTCTTCTGGCCTCGACCAGATATTTGACTATCAGATGGCGAAGCTTTTCAAGGGCAGTAGGAGAAACTGAACTCTCAGCCGGTACTGTTAATATCCTAAAGACCGACCAGTGGGAAGGATATTCACGGACTCTCCGGGTTATGAGAAAAACGGGGGAGTTCCTGTACTTGTCAGGTATGAACTGAATATCTTTAACAATCACTAGCCCCCTTCCACTAACTTCAGGAGTCTCTCCTCCCTTGAAGAGGCCGGATGCAGTTACACGTATCGTAGCTACTGAAAACACAACGGCACCTAGGGCCATTAGAACAAGACCAACCAAAGTCCCACTTAAGGCCTTGTAAAGAAGGAAGACAACCGCTATTGGAACAACTGAAAGGGAAAGTAAGAGCTTCTTGAAAGTTCTGTAAGCTATATAACCTGTAATCAGCAGTATAACTCCCGAATCCCCCGCAATACCGCCCAGACCATGCTGAATTTGATAACCTAAAGAGGACATGAATCGGAACACGACGTGGGAAGCCGGAGTGAGAAGGTATAAGGCAAAGAGATGCGTTTTTGAAGGGTACATGTCCCGGATTAATGAGACAACGTAGAGAGAAAACCCGAGGGCAAAGAAGTACAGGAAAGTTTCAGCCAGAGAGAAGTACCCCAGAATCCTCAGAAGAACATGGAAACTCAAAAATGCCCATCCAATGGAAGCAAACGAAAGTTCAACTGACCTTTCCCAAAGTGCCCTGAATAACAGATAGCCAGACGTCACAGCACCGACAACCAGCATGGGAAACTCAATTTCCAGAGCTACTGACATACTCTAACTTAATTCCTTCCGCTTTAAGAATTTTCGGCCCAAAAACCTTAAATACCCAATCCCGTTACCCGTTCCGATGCCGATGAGGGGGGAGTGTCTTCTCCGTCGGAATCTCAGCGGTGTCTGATTTCACCGATAACCCCCCTATTCATGACTCTCTTCTGGAAAAATTAAAGACAAAGGGAGGTTTTGGAGATGAAAGTAGACTTCAAGGCCATTGAGGAGAAGTGGCAGAGGCGCTGGCTAGAGGAGAGAATCTTCGAACCTGACAGAAAAGCCAAGCCCAAGGAGAAGAAGTTCTACATAACGGTAGCCTTTCCATATCTTTCGGGCCATCTCCACGTCGGCCACGCGAGGACCTACACGATCCCGGACGTCATAGCGCGCTTTAAGAGAATGCAGGGCTACAACGTGCTCTTCCCTATGGGATGGCACATCACCGGCGCGCCGATAGTCGGAATCGCCGAGAGAATAAAGAACCGCGACCCGAAGACGATACACATCTACCGCGACGTATACAAGGTTCCCGAGGAAATCCTCTGGAAGTTCGAAGACCCGAAGGAGATAGTCAAGTACTTCATGAAGTCCGCAAAGGAGACGTTCATACGGGCGGGCTTTGGCGTTGACTGGACGAGGGAGTTCCACACGACAAGCCTCTTCCCGCCATTCAGCAAGTTCATAGAGTGGCAGTTCTGGACGCTCAAGGACATGGGGCTGGTCGTTAAAGGCGCCCATAGGGTTCGCTGGGACCCCGTCGTAGGAACCCCGCTCGGAGACCACGACATAATGGAGGGCGAAGACGTTCAAATCCTGGAGTACGTCATAATCAAGTTCATTCTGGAAGAGAACGGCGAGAGAATCTACATGCCAGCTGCGACCCTCAGACCCGAGACCGTCTACGGCGTCACCAACATGTGGCTGAACCCCAACGCGACCTACGTTAAAGCGAAGGTAAGGCGCGGTGAGAAGGAAGAGACCTGGATAGTCAGCAAGGAGGCAGCATACAAGCTCTCCTTCCAGGACAGGGAGATAGAGATCATAGAGGAGTTCAAGGGCGAGAGGCTCATCGGCAAATACGTGAAGAACCCTGTGACGGGCGACGAGGTCATAATCCTGCCGGCAGAGTTCGTTGACCCGGACAACGCAACTGGGGTAGTCATGAGCGTTCCAGCCCACGCTCCCTTCGACCACATAGCCTTACAAGACCTGAAGAAGGAGACCGAGCTCCTGCTGAAGTACGACATAGACCCGCGCGTTGTCGAGGGGATAAGCTACATCTCCCTCATCAAGCTGGAGGGCTACGGTGAGTTCCCGGCCGTTGAAGAAGCTCAGAAGCTCGGCGTGAAGAGCCAGAAGGACAGGGAGAAGCTCGAGGAGGCAACCAAGACCATCTACAAGGCAGAGTACCACAAGGGACGCTTTAAGATAGAACCCTACGCCGGAAAACCCGTGCAGGAGGTAAAGGACCTCATCGCGAAAGAACTGATGGAAAAGGGAATAGCCGAGATAATGTACGAGTTCGCAGAGAAGCCAGTCATTTCGCGCTTTGGCAACCAGGCAGTCATCAAGATAATCCACGACCAGTGGTTCATCGACTACGGTAACCCCGAGTGGAAGGAGAAGGCGAGAGAGGCTTTAGCAAACATGACGATTTACCCGGAGAGCAGAAGGGCACAGTTCGAGGCCGTAATAGAGTGGCTAGACAAGAAGGCCTGCGCGAGGAAAGTTGGATTGGGAACGCCCCTGCCCTGGGACCCGGAGTGGGTAATCGAGAGCCTGAGCGACTCCACAATCTACATGGCCTACTATACTATAAGCAGACACATCAACCAGCTGAGGAAGGAGGGCAAACTCGACCCGGAGAAGCTCACGAGGGAGTTCTTCGACTATATCTTCCGCGAGGAGTTCAGCGAGGAGCGCGAGAAGGAGCTTGAGGAGAAGACCGGAATTCCAGCGGAGACAATCCATGAGATGAAGGAGGAGTTCGAGTACTGGTATCCCCTAGACTGGCGTTGCTCCGCCAAAGACCTCATACCGAACCACCTGACGTTCTTCATCTTCAACCACACCGCGATATTCAGGAAGGAGCACTGGCCGAAGGGAATAGCCGTCAACGGCTTCGGAACGCTGGAAGGACAGAAGATGAGCAAGAGCAAGGGCAACGTGCTGAACTTCATAGATGCAATCGAGGAGAACGGTGCCGATGTAGTCAGGCTCTACATAATGAGCCTCGCCGAGCACGACAGCGACTTCGACTGGCGCAGGAAAGA
>JALVWX010000235.1 GCA_027023165.1 Thermococcus sp.
GATTACACTGTCTTCACCCACATAAGCCACAGCAACTACCCCCACGAGGTGCTGGAAAAGAGGTTGAGGGAGGCAAAAGTAGAGGGGGAAGTCGCGAGGGACTTCACGTGGGTGGAGGTTTGAGAATACGGAAGAAAGGATAAGGACGAAATTCTTAAAAACTCTAATCACGTTTATATAATCATGCTTAGAAAATTTGTCAACAGGTTGGAAGAACTCGATGTTCTCGAAACGCTCTGGAATCGGGAGGGCTTAGGCCTAGTTCTTGTGTACGGAAGGAGAAGGGTTGGAAAGACTAGGCTCTTGGAGGAGTTCTCGCGGGAAAAAAAGCGGATATTCGTTATATTTGAAGACAAACCAAGGGAGTACAACTTCAAACTCCTCTCAAGGAAAGTTTCTGAGTTCGTGGGCTTTAACGTCGAGGTAAAGGACTTTCCGTCTCTCTTTGCCCTTCTAAGGAAGACGACCAGGGGGAGGATGCTTCTGATTCTAGACGAGTTTTCGTATCTCATCAAAAAAGAAGCCGGGATTCTGAGCGAGCTTTCCAGAGCGATTGAGGAAAACAAAGATTTAAACGCACTCGTAGTTGTGTCAGGTTCATACGTTTCCCTCCTTGAAAGAGAGTTCTTCAGCTATTCGAGTCCAATCTACGGGAGAAGTGACGCGAACATCAAGGTTACCCCCCTTCAGTTCAGACACATGATGGAGTGGTTCGGCTCAAAGAAGATGGAGGATCTGGTAAAAATATACTCGGCAACGAATGGAACACCAAAATACCTTGAGTTCTTCAGTGGGGAAAACGTCGAGGAAGAAATTAAGGCCAACTTCTTCAACTCCTCCGCCTTCCTCTTCAGGGAAGCCAAGGCCCTACTGAGCGAGGAACTGAGGGAGCTTTCCACTTACTTGGCGATTCTCGAAGCGATAGCGAGGGGAAACACGAGGGTTACCCAGATAGCGAACTTCTGCTACATGAAGGAGAACCAGATTGTTCCTTACCTGAGGGTTCTTGGCGAGCTCGGCATAGTCAGAAAGGTCACTCCCCTCTTCGGGAAGAGAGGGATCTACGAGATAGCTGACAACTACTTCCTCTTCTGGTCAAGATTCGTGAATCCCTACTACGAGGAAATCGAGGGAAACTTCGTGGACGCCGCCATCGAGGACTTCGAGATGAACTTCAACACGTTCCTTGGAAGGCCCTTCGAGAGAATCGCGAGAGAGTTTCTGATGGAGGCCAATCAAAAGAACCTTTTGCCCTTCCGCTTCACGAAGCTCGGAAGATGGTGGCATAAGGGTGAGGAGATTGACATCGTTGCTTTGAACGAGAGGGAAAAGAAAGCCCTTTTCGTTGAGGTCAAATGGAAAGAGCTGAGCGAAAGAGATGCAGAAAGGATTCTAAGCCGTCTCAGGAAAAAGGCTGAACTGGTAGGACTTGAAGATTATGAAAAGCACTTCGGAATAGTCGCGAAGAGGATAAAATGTAAGAAAAACCTTGGGCTGGCCTTCGATTTAAAGAGTTTTGAAAAGGTGTTCACACAGAAATGTGAAAAGTAGCAAACATCAAATGGGGATATCCTCCTTGGAGAGAATTCCCTCAACATCCCATTTTTCTTTCTTCGCTCTGTTGGAGAGGAGTTCGAACCAGCTCCCCATTAATTGGGCCGCACTGACTTTCTGACCGAGGTAGTCGATGTCCTTCTTTTTGCTTTTAAAGGTCATCCAGAAACGTGCCTCTTTGGGATTGTCCCAGCCTCCAAGATAAAAGCCGTCGTAGTCCACCCGAAGGCTTGATCCTGAAATTAAGCCATCTTTAACAGAGACCCTTTTTATCGCGTAGTGGGGCAGTCCCGCAAAAATGACGTGTATTTTCTTGCCACGTATCCCCCTACTCGTCCACATGGTAAAGATGTAGAGCCTCTTATCCGCTAATAAGACCTCTGCATCGGCCGTTTCCATTTTCCACTCCGGAGGGGGATAACGAACACCTGAGAACGTGCCAAATTTAATATAAAAGCCAACAGGAATAGTTCTTATCTCAGGCCAAGATCCAACAGGCCCCATGTTAAAAGGCGCATCTTCATCCTCTTTCATAATGCTTGCAAGTGCTTCCATGTACTCAGAATGTAGCTGTTTTAATGCCTCCCTCTCAAGGAGGCCCTTGCCACCCCGGATAAAAAGGTTTATGCCCATTCCCTTCTCCCGAAGGGTAATATATCTAGTGCAAATAAGAGGGGCTAACATCATCAAACATCAAAACCAAACTCAAAACGGTGAGAAAATGGAGACCGTCGAAGCGGTTTACGAAAACAGCGTGCTGAAGCCCAAGAAAAAGCTCAACATTCCTGAGGGGAGCGAGGTCAAGGTGAATATAATCCCAAGGAAAATTTCCGAGAGGACATTCGGAGTTGTAAAGCTCAGCAAAGAGGAAATTGAGGTGATTATTGAGGAGATTGAAGATGAATGGTAAGGACAACGTTTTCTTTGACCCGCGAGTTCTACGGCGTAGAAAAATCGCCACGTTCGGTGATGACTTCAAAATGGTAGTTGAACTCCAGATATTGAGAAAGTGAAGAAGAAAGGAATTCAAAGCCTTCCGTTCTCCCTCAGCCACTCGCCGTACTTAACGAGGGCGTAGACAGCGTCGACAGCATCCTCGGTGGTTTCGTAGACGGGGATTCCCTTGAGCTCGATGTTCCTCGCCATCTTGTGCGGGTAATCTCCACCGGGGGCGACGAAGACTATGGGCTTGCCGTAGGCCATCATCCTCTCCATGGAGTCGACGATTCCCTCGTCTATGGCCGGACTCTGGAAGAGCGTTATGACGACGAGGAGGTCGACGTTCTCGTCTTCGAGGGCGTAGCGCATGGCTATCTCGTAGCGGCTCGACGGGGCGTCGCCGATGACGTCGATGGGGTTCTTGTAGCTCATGTGGTGCGGGAGCTTGCCCTCTTCGATGTCCTTCTTGAAGCGCTCCCTGGTCTTCTCGCTCAGCTCGGCGAGCTTAAGGCCCCTCTCAAGCAGGCCGTCGCTCATCATGACACCGGCACCGCCGCCGTTGGTAACTATCGCAACCCGGTCGCCCCTGGCCGGCTTCTGCATGGCCAAGGCCTTGGCGTAGTTGAAGAGCTGTCTCATCGTTTTGGCCTCTAAGACGCCGGTCTGCTCGAAGGCCGCCTGGTAAATCCTGTAGGCACCGGCGAGGGAGCCAGTGTGGGAAGCTGCTGCCTTAGCCCCTGCCTCGGTCCTTCCGCTCTTGAGTACGACGACGGGCTTCTTCAGGGTGACCTCCTTGGCGGTGTTGAAGAACTTCCTGCCGTCCTTAACGCCCTCGATGTAGCCGGTTATGACGCCGGTCTTCGGGTCGTCGCCGAGGTAGGCCATGAAGTCGCTCTCATCGAGGTCGGCCATGTTGCCGAGGCTGATGAACTTGCTCATGCCTATCTTCTCCCTGGCCGCCCAGTCGAGGATTGCCGCTCCGAAGGCACCGCTCTGGCTCATGAAGGCGACCTTTCCAAAGGGTGGTCTCGCCTGCCTCTCCGGCGGGTTGAAGTTACAGTCGAAGCCGTTCTCGAGGTTGGTGACGCCAAGACAGTTCGGGCCGACGATCCTTATTCCCCACTTCTTGGCCCTTCTAACGAGTTCCTCCTCGAGGTCGGCCCTTCCGGCCTCCTTGAAGCCGGCACTTATGACGACCGCGGCCTTAACACCCTTCTTCCCGCAGTCGTCTATGACGTCGGGGACGAACTTGGCAGGAACCGCTACAACGGCAACGTCAATCTTGTCCGGTATCTCGTGGATGCTCTTATAAACAGGGAACTTCTTTCCGTTGACCTCTATCTCGCCGCCCTTGACGTTGACGGCATAGACCTTTCCGTCGTAGCGGAGCGTTATGGAGCGCATTATGGCGTTTCCAACCTTTCCGGGCACGTTTGATGCCCCAATGACCGCGACGCTCTTCGGATAAAACAGGAAGTCGAGATTCGGGGTCTCCATGGCAGCCACCTCCGAAGGTTTTTCGGGAGCGCTTATTTAAGCCTTCCCCCAGCAGGATATCCGAAATGGATATATTGTCCATGGTGGGATTCACCTTGGGGCACCACCTTTACATATATAAACCTACCGGGGTTCGAGGGGCGCACCCGAGCAAAAGAGTTAAATTCCCGAACGTTAAAAGAACCGTTAAAACGTTTAAATGGGTGAGAGCCATGTCCAAGGTTAAGGTCGTCACCGACCCCGAAGTGATAAAACTAATGCTCGAAGATACGAGGAGGAAAATCCTAAGCCTGCTCCGCAACAGGGAGATGACGATTTCACAACTCAGCGAGATTCTCGGGAAGACGCCCCAGACGATATACCACCACATCGAGAATCTCAAGGAGGCCGGTCTCGTTGAGGTCAAGAGGACGGAAATGAAGGGCAACCTCGTGGAGAAGTACTACGGCAGGACGGCGGATGCATTCTACATCAACCTCTACCTCGGCGACGAGGAGCTTCGCTACTTCGCCCGCTCCCGCCTGAAAACGAAGCTGGAGATATTCAAGACCTTAGGCTATGAGTTCAACGACGAGGAGCTGCTCAACGTAATGGACGAACTCCTCAAGAAAGAGCACGAATACAAGACGGACATATCAAGGGAGATAGAGGCAAAGGAAGAGGAACTCAAGGACTTCTCAAACGAGGATATAATCCACGCTATAGAGTGGCTCGCGATGGCCAGGATGGGCCGCGACGAGGAGACGATGGAACTGCTGAAGAAACTCGGAGAGATACTGAAGAAGTGAGCGGGTGAAATCATGGCACGGGGGATAAGGCTTCTCGTTCTGGACGTCCTTAAGCCACACCAGCCCATAGTGACGGAGCTGGCCCTCGGGCTGAGCGAGCTGGAGGGCGTTGAGGGCGTGAACATAACGCTTGTCGAGATAGACAAGGAGACCGAGAACGTCAAGATAACGGTGATGGGCGACGACCTCGACTACGACGAGATAACGAGGACCATAGAGGAGTTCGGCGGGGTTGTTCACAGCATAGACATGGTCGCCGCCGGAAAGAAGATCGTGGAAGAGGGCGAAACACCGCAGGACAAACTGGAGGAGTAGGCGTGAAGGAAGTCCTCATAATCACGAAGCCGTCTGTGGTGAAGGTTCTCTCCGAGGAAACGCGCTTCAAAATCCTCCAGCTCCTCCGTGAGAGGCCGATGGGAATCAGCGAGCTTAGCGAGAGACTAGGAAAGGACAGGACGACGGTGTACCGGCACGTGAAGATCCTTCAGCGAGCGGGACTCGTCGAGGAGGTAGAAGAACACGGCAACGAACGGATATACTCAAGAAGCGCCCGCCTCTTCCTCATAAAAGCAGACCCGGACGAAAGCATAGAGCAGTTCAGGAGGGCCTACCTCCAAGTGGAAGCAGAAAAGCTCATCGGGATAATCGAGAAAGCAGGATTCAAAGTCAAAAATAGGGCAGCACTTACGGAGCTTGTGAGAGACGTCCTGAACGAGATAGAGCTTAACTCCCAGCCGATAATCAAGAGGATCTCGGAGGCCAGCGTGGAGCTGACCGAGGTGGAGCTTTTCCACCTCCTCAACATGCTCGTCTTCATGCAGAGCTGTGAGCTGTGCGGAAAAGCGCGGAAGATGCGTGAGCTTATTGAGCTTTGACCAGTTTTCAGGTTCTCTCCCAAAAGCGGCCTTTGGCTGGAACATTCCGTTCCGTTTTTCAGTCCCAGCATCGTGTTCTTTTACGTTCCCCAGTGAACATTAGTGGAAAAGCTTAAATATTTCACCGTCAGTGATATAAAAGGGCACAATGCCCCAAAGGATGCAGGTGGTTGCCATGAGCAGAAAAGTCCTTGTGCTGTTTTTGATACTGCTGGTTGCCCTGAGCGTTTCTGCCGTCCCCGCCAGGGCTGAAACTCTAGAAAACGGCGGCGTCATAATGCAGGCCTTCTACTGGGACGTTCCCGGGGGCGGAATCTGGTGGGACACAATAAGGGAGAAGATACCCGACTGGGCCAGCGCGGGAATCTCGGCCATATGGATTCCCCCAGCGAGCAAGGGCATGAGCGGCGGCTATTCGATGGGCTACGACCCCTACGACTTCTTCGACCTCGGCGAATATAACCAGAAGGGGACCGTCGAGACCCGCTTTGGTTCAAAGCAGGAATTGATTAACATGATAAACACCGCCCACGCATACAACATGAAGGTGATAGCCGACATCGTCATAAACCACCGCGCCGGTGGAGATCAGGAGTGGAACCCATACACAAACAGCTACACCTGGACGGATTTCTCCGGTGTTGCATCAGGCAAGTACAAGGCCCACTACATGGATTTCCACCCAGACAACTACAGCACCTCAGATGAAGGAACGTTCGGAGGCTTCCCCGATATAGATCACCTCGTCCCGTTCAATCAGTACTGGCTCTGGGCGAGCAACGAGAGCTACGCGGCTCTGCTGAGAAGCATAGGCGTTGATGCCTGGCGCT
>JALVWX010000236.1 GCA_027023165.1 Thermococcus sp.
GTGTGAGAGCCACCCGCAGGTTCGTCAGGACTGCCAGTAAAGCGAAGAGGGCTTTTATAGAGGCTGAAACGGGATACAGCAGGAACAGCATCGTGAGAAAGACCCTCTCGTCCCTCTTTCCGGGCAGTTTTCTGAGGACAGGTACTTCAGAGTAGGCATCCCTGCAGAAGGCCCCCTTGAACCTCTCCGTCGAGTAGCTGACCATAACCGAGCCGAGGAGGGCCAAAAGCGCGACGAGATACCAGAGCGGTTCCCTTAGAGTTGAGTAGGCCAGCAGGGCCAGAAAGCTCCCGTCAACGTAGCGGTCGAGGATTGAGTCAATGTAACCGCCAAGCCTGCTTGTTCTCAGGGATGCCCTCGCTATCTCGCCGTCAACGCCATCCAAAATGGAGCTAATCTGGTAAAGGACGCCCGCCAGAGGGAGACTCACGAGGGTCAGCAGAGCAGAGAGGACTCCCAAGGCGAAGGTAAAGGCTGTCATTTCGTTCGGCGTGACTTTATCCACAAGGAAAGCGCTTATCTCCGTGGAGATTTTCCTGTTCAGGTGCCTGCTAACGAATCCATCACCGATTCCCTTAACAGCGGTCTTAACCAGCATCCTCCTTGCCCTTTTTATCTCCTCAGGCGTATCAACGTCCGTCCAGCCGAGGCCGTCAACGAACGTAACCGGAAGTTTTGCCCTCTCAACGACCTCGTTGAGCGAGTAATCGCCGTTCTTCTCGCGCTCAAGCTCTTCCGTCACGTTGAAAATCCCCTCGTCGAGGACGAAGAAGCCAGTGTCAACGGCGTCCCATTCTTGAGGCTCTTTCCTATGCGCTCTACCCGGTTGTTCCTGACCTTAACCTTTGTTGCCTCGCTGATGTCAATCCATCTCGGTCTTCTATCCGCTATGAGGCCGTTTCCACCTATGGCTTTTTCAACGAAGGCCTCTGAATAAACGTGGTCGCTCATCACAAGGACGAACTTCCCCGAAACCTTTCCCTCCGCAAGGTGGAGGGAGTGCCCGTTGCCCTTCTCCGGCTCGGGGTTTATAACCAGCTCCGCGGTAAAGCCGTGCCTCTCAAGGAAACCCCTGTAAAGCGGGGCGTAGCGTTCGTTGGTGACGAGGATGAAGCGCTCAACGCCGTTTCTCTTGAGAAGCGTCATCGTCCGGTACAGAATCTCCCTTCCGGCAACTTTGAGGAGTCCCTTAGGCTTCCCGCCCATCCTTGTTCCGAGGCCTGCAGCTAAAATCACTGCTGTCTCTGGCATCGCCATCACCTTTTTAAGGCCCTCAGCATGGCATCATTGGGAGAAGCGAATTTAAATTAACCACAGGTAATTTAAAGTTTTCGGTGGTGGAAATGCGCGTTGCCGTCCTCTATTCCGGGGGAAAAGATTCCAACTACGCCCTCTACTGGGCTCTGAAGCAGGGGTTTGAGGTGAAATACCTCGTCTCGATGGTCAGCGAGAGCGAGGAAAGTTACATGTATCACGTGCCCAACATCCACCTGACGGAACTACAGGCAAAGGCAATAGGGATTCCCCTCATCAAAGGCTTCACGAGCGGTGAGAAGGAGAAGGAAGTAGAGGACATGAAGGCCGTCCTTGAGGGGCTGAAGATAGACGGCGTTGTCGCCGGAGCTCTGGCGAGCGAGTACCAGAAGAAGAGAGTCGATAGAGTCGCCAAGGAACTCGGAATCCAGAGCTTCGCCTCTGCCTGGCACCGCGACCCTGTCGAGTATATGCGAGAGCTTATCGGCATCTTCGACATCGTGATGGTTGGGGTCTCTGCTTACGGCCTCGACGAGCGCTGGCTTGGAAGAAGGATAGATGAGAAGGCATTAGAAGAACTGGTTAAGCTCCACGAGAAGTACAGGATTCACGTCGCTGGAGAAGGCGGGGAGTTCGAGACCTTTGTGAGGGACGCACCCTTCTTCAAAGCTAAGATAGTCTTCGATGAGGTTGAAAAAAGGTGGAACGAGTGCAGTTATTCCGGCGTGCTCGAGGTCAAGAGGGCGCACTTGGAGAGAAAGTGAGGACTTTTTATCTCTCGATGGAAAACTTTTTATATTTTACCGTGTCTAGTGTATGGGGATTCTTTATGGGCGACAGAAAAATCTACATTAATCAAAGCTCGGATCTTCAAAGAGCTTTGATTGATGCGTTTAATTGCTACGTTGAGTCGGGGATATACTTTGGCCCGCCGGATAAAGAGTTTCGTCGAATTCTTCTCGACAAGAATGTACCCCTAAACCATCCCTACGAGTGGGGACACGCTTTGCTCCATGATGACTACCACCTTGGAGACGCTGTGATGGGCGTTGTTAGGTCCCTTGGGGAGATTAAGTACAGAAACCCTCTCAAGATGATTTCACGGGCGAGGAGAAAGGAAGATATCCCCGCCCCCTATTCAGAGTTCCTGGTCGTGTGGGGGCGTCTCTCATCGGAGGGGGAAGGAGTTCCCGTTGGACTGCTTCTTAATGGTGAAAGTGGCGAGGAAGTCAAGGAAGTTTACTACCTTGAAGTTCTCAGAGATGCGTTTGACTCGAAGATCTATGAAAAACTGTGGGGGGCGTATATAGACAGCTGGGGCTACGACCACAATTTAGAAGGACACGAGAAATACGAGGACGTTCTGAAAAACCTCCCTAGAAAGGACCGCGAAGGACTAATGAAACTGAACTACGAGGGCAAGAGCTTTCCATCGTTCCCTGGGATAATAAAAACAGTCCGTTTGGCGGTCTTCCCCAACTCTGGAAGGTTCTACTCCGTGCCCCTCTTTGGAGAGGGCTGGAACAGGGATAGGAGCGTTCTAAGGGTCCTGTTAAAGCATAAAGATAAGCCCCAGGTTCTTGAGTTTCTAAGGCATTACGGAATCGAGTGGCTAGAGTTAAACGATTTGGAGGGTCTCTTTGCTCTCAAAAAAGATGCTTTTCAGAGAATCAGGGAAAGGCTCGTTGAGATCTCTAAGGAACGCAAGTTGGGGGAGTTAAAAGCAACGCCTCTCTATGCTCACCCCGTTGGAACGAAAAAGATTGGCTCGATTCGACCCACTAAAGTTGATAGGGTAAGCAAAACGACTTATCTTGTTAGCACTTTCAAATGGAAAGGAAGAGAAGCCCCAAAAATCAGAAACCTCCAGGAACTGCTCACCGTCATGATGGCAAACTCCTATTACCTCCCGAAGACCGTTGAAGTCCTCCACCAGGAGGTTAGTCTCCCCACAAGCCAAAGGCGGAAAGAAATAGAGGAATGGACGAGTGTCATCAAGGCAACGTTTGATTCGGTTGTCCTCTATGCCCTTCTGAGAGACATCGTTAGGGTGAACGGACTTGATATTTCGAAGGGACACATTGTCTTCCTTAACTTCCTCAACACAGAGAACAGAAACACCGTTGCTCACGATTACTACTACCATCTCCTGGACGGGATAGAGGGAATAGACCTGATTTACGATACCGAAGAAAGAACCCGGGTCAACGTTCAGAACTTTGGTAGAGACATATACCCATACTCACCTGTCCAAGATGAGGAAGCGATGCTTCTCCATGAGAAGATTCCCCAGAAAAAACGACAGAACGTTGTTCCGTATCATCTGTATGAATTCGAAGACGGTACGGGGGGAGTGGTCTATAGGCTTAATCCCATCAAAGAAGAAGGGGGAACCTTCGACCGTCTGGTACGTTGGGGGTTCGAAACTCAAAGCCAATGAAGATCATCTTGATAAACCTTGGATCTCGGGCTGGCTTTCACAGCACAGAGAGGAATACTACGCCTCCATGTCGCTGAGGAACACTTCCACCGCCGGATACCTGCTCTCGCTCGAAGGAAGGGACGTTGGAACCCATTCCAATGTTTACTCCCACGGAGTCTTCGCGAAATCCGTCTATAAGGGGGAGGATTCAAAGTACTACCTTAGGCTTTTGAAGACTTCAAAATATGGACAAGTGAACGGAAAGCGCGTTAGACTTCTTCCCGAAAGAGTAGTGTACAGAAGAGACAATCCAAGGAAATCCCTGGACAGCCACCTCCGGATATTCGAGGACCTCAACGAAGCCGTTGGAAAAGGGGGAATTCATCTGGTTCATGTGCAGAATCTCGCGAACTCCGAGGCGGGTAATTTCCTCAACGAGCTTCCACCATCCGTTATCCTTGTTGATTGGGACGGACTGATTCTGTCAAAGGTAGAATTCGATGACTCCTTGGGAATCAAAAAACACTATCGGTCCTGGCTGGCCGTGCTTGAGTTCGAAGGCTACAACGCCAGGGTCTTCGTGACGAAGGACCCGCAGGAAACTCGCGAATCTCGTATTTACAGACATCCCATCATGATGTTCTTCTCCGGGAACGTTCTCCCGGACGAGGAAATGCTGTTCGTCCTTGGACTGGCGGATGAGAAGGGCGGAGTAAGTTTCGCGGGAACGAGGCGCCTGTTCTACGCCCCGTATCCGGACGTTTCGAGAAAGGTTATTCGGCCGTCCCTGCTCCTTGGAGGTGCCGTTGAATGAAGGAAAGTCCCCTCACGGTTCTCTACGGTGAGGCTTTTGAGCTAGGCATGAAAGCGGGACTTGCCCCACGAGCATACCAGTTGCCTAGGGGGTACGATGTGGGGGATTTTGAGGATGCCCTTTGCGAGAGTGATGATACCCTCCTAGAGAGAGCTAGGAGCATTGCCATGGAGGCCCTGGCCAAGTACAACTACATTTTTGATAAAAAATTGGGCAACGACGAGAGGATTTCCAGAATCGTGGAAGTCCTTAGGGAAAAGCAGGGCGAAAGGGTTTTTCAGTTCTCCATCGAAGAGTCGGATTTTGATAACACCGACGTGGTCAACATCCTGTCCCTTCTACAGATAGGGTACAGAACGGGGCGGATTCTAGGTGAAAGATACGAAACGTTCCTCCTGGAAGCCCCGGTAAGCCATTCTGGCGGTTACCTGTACCCGGATTTCGTGGCATTCAATAGGAAAACTCCCATAGCCATTGGAGACTTCAAGGTGCTTTTCGGTTACTTTGATGCCGACCTTGCAAACGTCGCCTGGAGCGTTAGTTTTGAGACCTATTCAATGGAGGAGTTGCTGACACGGGCAAAGAGGATAAGCGAGTACAGCTTTAAGACCCTCTACAACGCCGCTGGCAAGTACGCGAAGGTTCTCAACTACGCAAGGAAATTCAACAGGTTCCCGATTGAGGCCGTCGTTGTTTTCCCGCTGGGAATATCAATCCTAGAACTGAATTCTTCATCCGACGTCGGAGAGTACTATGCTGGGCTAAGGGACCTTTTGGAGAGGATGATACCCGAATCTTTCCTTGATGAGGCCAGGGAGATTCTCAACGGATTCTATAGGGGAAACGCCTTCATAAAGTACGACAAGGATAGCAAAACCTTCTATTTTTACAAGAAAAGTGGAGAAGATGCCATTCCGCTTAGATTCAACAGGAAACAAGCGAAGAGCAACAAAGGACACATCAAAATGCCTAGGCCTAGGTACACGGGGATAGACGCAAGGAGGACTAGACACCGCAATGATATCCTGAAATACCTTGACGAGTTTGACCTAATCATTGATGCATCCGACCAGGGGACCGGAAAGAATCACGTTTTCCTTGAATACGCGTCAAGTCTCGTCGAAAATGGAGGAAAAGCTCTCTTTATCTCCCCTAGACTGCACATTCTGAAGGAAACCCAAAGAAAACTCGAAGGAAACGGAGTAAAAGCCGTTTTCATATCGTCGAGTGCCCGAAGGAAATTGAAAAAGGAGAAAACCTACGTCGAAACCCTTGAAACACCGAAAACTGGAGACTACCGGGCGTCACGAAAGCTCATGCGGGAACTGAGCAACGATGAACCGGAGGTTATACTGGCCACTTCCCAGGCTTTTCAGTACCTAAACAAGAACAGCTGGAGGAGGATATTAAAGCGTGCAGACCTCGTCGTGTTCGATGAGTTCACGAACTCCGGTGCAGGGGCAATTGAGGGTATACTGGGTTTCCTCAGAGAATTCTCCAAAAACCCCAGCGGAACAAAGGTGATGATACTCGACGCCTCCATGACGCACCCAGACCTCTACGTTCCCGCCTTCAAGAAGCACCTCTCCGGCCGTGGAATGGCCTACACACCCCTTGAGGTCCTTGTGTCGAGGGTTGAGGCTGACCCCACCGTGAGGACGTTTCGGATAAACTCAATGAATGCCCTCTACTATCGCATACACCTCGACTTTCCGCTCAAATATCACGCCATGGGCCTGGCGGTTCATTCTCAGATTCCAGACTGGAATGCCGTGATTGCCGGCGTTAAGGAACTCTTAAAAGAGGAAAAGATGGAGTTTGAGAAACTATTGAAAGAGGGGAAAGTAGTTTTCTACGTGGACAACCGTCTCTACGTAGATGACCTGACCGAATTCTTGGTTGAGAAGGGTTACACGGCGATTCCAGTTCACTCCGGCATCGGGCTGTCTGATGAAGAGCTAAAGGGAAACGTCGTTGGAACGTCGAGCCTCGCCTTCGGCGTAAACCTCGAAAATCACGAGGTCCTGGTCTTTGTGGCTCCATACCCAGGTTACAGGTACGACAACAACGCCTACGGGATAGAACTGTACCGCCAGGTGATAAAGAGGCTCAGGGGAACCGAAACTAAGGAAAAGCACATTGTTTTCGTCGGACTGACCGGTGGCGGGGAAGACTACTCCGAGGGAATCGCCTACCTTTCCCTTGTCGGCTTTATTAGAAATCTGCTTCTCAACAGGGACTTTCATGTTAGACCTCCAATGTTCTCGGGAAAAGGACGATTTTTCCGGTCCAGAGGCGGGGGACTCAGGCCGGGGCAGAGGAGAGAAGTGCCGTTCGAGGTTTTCATAAGGGACTACTATCCCCAGCTCAAGCGCCTCTTCATGGCAGCAGGGTTCTCCCTCAAACCCGTCTTCAGGTTTGAATTTAGCCTGAGCGACGACTGGGAGCTTCCGGTTCCATTCAGGGTTCACAGAATAACCGGTGAACACATCGCCAGAGACTTCGTTCTCGAAGTTCTCCCCATGAGGGTCCAGTTTGACCACGTTGAGCGCTTTGGGGAATTCATGAAAGATACAAAGTACAAAAAGAGCGCGGAACTCCTCAGGGACTTGGTACCCCGGGTTGAGGAGTACCTTTCATCAACGAACGAGTACGAGCTTGCCAAGAAACTTGAAAAGGCCCTTCGCCCCAGTTACATCCTGGCCGGCTACTCCTCGCTCCTAATGGTGCCCTTCCTCTATCCCAGCCATGTTGAGGAAATTCCCTACGGCATAGAGTCACCTCTCAAGAGACTCTTTACAGGGGACCCGAGATACGCGGAGATTCCGGTAAAGGTCATTGAGAAGGATAAAGGCGTTGAGAATTTCGGCATACTGGCCATACACCCGGCTTTTGGAATGCCCACTCGCCGAGGGGACGTTTCAGTTCAGGAAAAGCTGAAATTCATGTTAACGGAAGAACGCCTTAAGAAGAATCGCCTCTACCTTCCAAACGTGTGGAAAGGATACGACTGGATAAAGAGATAAAACAGAAAGAAGGCCTTGTTCAATCCTCCCTCACGTCCAGCCCAAACCAGACCTCGGAACAGCCGCCGGAAACACCGCAGACGGAATAGCTCAGCGACCAGTACTTGGTCGGAACGGCGGAGGTCTTCTCCCAGTCGAGGTAGTCATCGTCGAGGAGTATCGTTATTCCCACATTGCCCATCGGGTCGTCGTCGTTGCCCCACTTTCCGGAGTCGCTCTCCCAGCCGGCGTACTCCATGTAGAGGAAGGGAATCCGCGCATCGTCCAGTTCGAGCATCACGAGGTCCGGGTCCAATCTTACCTTGTTCCCGAGGACGTGCCTGTGCGGGAGCTTTGAATCGGCGCAGGAACCGCGGTGGAACGTCAAACCCTCACTGGAGCGCACCGGGTAGGAGTAAGCATAGCCATCTGGAACCGCCACGTCAACCTGGACACCCTTCAGCCCCCTCGTTTCCCCGTTGCCCACGAAGCCGGAGCAGGCCCTCGCGTAATAGTAGTACTCATCGTCTCCCCACTCCGTATCCTTGGTGAAGCTCACCCCTAGGAGTTCCGCCTTCAGGTGGTTCCTGTAGAGTATCCTCGGTACCTCGACCTCATAGATGACGTATGTAACGCGCATGTTGCCGTCCCTGGATTCCGAAACCACGCGGTAGCCCCTTGTAAAGTCGGCCTCGTTGGGCCTGAGGATGTAGACTGCGTCCCCAACCCTGTCCGGCTCGGCTCCGGCGAGCCACTCGAAGACGCTTCCCCAGAAGTCGTCGGCGCTCTGGCCCGTTGCCAGCCAGTTCATCCAGGTTGCCCCTCTGTAGGCGTAGTCCGCGATGGTTCCTATCTCCCCAGTCGCCATCCCGACGGCGAAGTCCGTTAGGAGACCCACGCTCTTGGTCACGTATTCGCCAGGCTCGTCCCTGTCCCAGCCGGCGGTTTCAAGGACGATGATGCGGTACTTTTCGGCTTCTTCCATCGGCATCGCGATTATTGGGTAGCCGTTGATGAAAGCACTTTCAAGGCTTCCCGTCGCCAAGTCATCGTGGTAGAGGAGCCTGCTGTTGTCCTTCGCCTCGACCCAGTGGGCAACGGGGTAGCCGAAGGTGTAGATCTGGCTGTAGTTTATCGGGTAGAGCTTGCCCTGGGGCCAGCTGACGCCGTAGGCCCACGAGGAGAGCTGTATCTCGCCCTCGGCCTGGTCCTTGTTGCCCTTTATGAAGACGTCCTCGACAACGACGACCAGGTAGCTATCGACGTCCTTTTCAATGAGCATCCCGTCGTTGGCATCCAACCAAAGGTTGCTCTTGGCCGGGAAGCGACCTATCCAGTTCGCGAGCCAGAAGCGGAAACTCCTCCAGGGGATTAGGCCGAAGAGGTTCTCTACCCTAAGGCTGACTTTTCTCCCAACCTGGGTGTCCTCCGTTTTCACAGGCCCCTCGCGGAAGAGGTTCCCGTTGGAGTCGAGGAGCTGGAAACCGTTTTCCGAGACCTTCAGAACCCAGTTTATCCTCCCGTCGTCCGTGCTGTCTATGTAGACCGTGAAGGGGAGCCAGTCGTCCGGCTTCTCAAGGTAGAAGTCGAAGCTAAGGTCGTGGCCGCTCGCCGTCGCCCTGAGGCTCACCGGTTCGCCCTCTATCCCAAAGAACGCGCTCTCCTGGTACTCTATCAGCCCCTTTGAGGCAATTAGCACGATGGACTTTTCCGAGGGATAGTTGAACTCGGGCGTTCTGGAGCTTTCCGGAACGGCGTGAACCCTGAGGAGAACCTTTTTGGGGAAGATTTCTGAGAAGTTCTCGATGGTGAAGCTCGCCGACGAGCCGTGGAAGCTCACCTCACCGCTCTGGAGCTCATTCAGTCCACTCCCTGTAACCCTGTAGAGCGTGAAGCGGCCCTTTATCCCGCCGTAGAGGTGGACCTCCCACCGCTTTCCGAACTCGCCGCCTTCTTCAATCCTGATGGTGGTTGGTCTGTACGTTATCTTTTCGCCGGTTTGGGGGTTCATGAAGGCCTCCGGGTGGATGTACTCACCCAGAAGGCTCTCGTTCCTGAAGTGGAGCGTTATGGCGAGGTTCTTCCCGGGGTCGGTTGAGGACGTGAGAACCGAAATCCATTCTATGGTTTCGTTTTCCCCCGGAACGCTCGCCATCGAGCTTAAAGGCCCGGCGTACGTCAGGTTTGGAAGCTGAATCGGCATTGGCTTGAGAACGGGCTGGAGCGTTATGTTGAGCACCATATCGTCGGGAAGCGAGAAGCCGGGGCCGCTACCATCGTTGGTCTCGTTTGCCTCGCAACCCGAGTCCGGGTCAAACTCACCTTCGCAGAGGGCGTTTCCATCCTCGTCGTACTGGACGCTTTCATTGGGTGGCGGCGTTTCGGTCGCGGTAGTGGGGGTTTCTGTCGCCGTATCCGTGACGGTTTCAGTGGGGGTCTCTGTGTTTTTCTCCTGAGCTTCGGAGGTGCTCCCTTCCGAGGGATGGCTTTTGCTTATCGTTCCTGTTGCGTTAGATGGGCCGTTCATGCATCCACTCACGAGGACCAGAGTCGCGAGGATCAGGATAATCAAAACATGTGCCGTTTTTTTCATAGCACTCCTCTCCGCTCCAAACCACGGCGAGAAAAGAAATGCATGTCCGCAGAGGTTTGGATTGGCCCTATTAGGGCTTTATTTTATTTAAGGGTTTCTTGGGTGAATTCTTTTCCAGCTGAGGCGGGGCGAAGGTTTATTAACGCCGAGGATTATTATTGCCGGTGGTATGATGATCGAGGTCGAAAACCTCGTCAGAAGATTCGGCCCGACGGTGGCCGTTAATGGGATCAGTTTTCACGTTGAGGACGGCGAGATATACGGCCTCCTCGGCCCGAATGGGAGCGGGAAGAGCACCACGATGAAAATCCTCGCCGGGATCATCCCTCCTTCCTCTGGAAAGGTTGTCGTTGGTGGAATCGACGTCTCACAGAACCCACTGCGCGTCAAGGAGATAACCGGCTACGTGCCGGAGACCCCTGCTCTATATGAGAGCCTCACCCCAGTTGAGTTCTTCAACTTCGTGGGCAGCGTGAGGAGGATCCCTGGGGAGAGGCTCCAGGAGAGGGTCGATGCCCTCGTGAGGGCCTTCGGCATCGAGGAGTACCTTGGCGAGATGATAGGCTCCCTCAGCTTCGGGACCAGGCAGAAGGTCTCGCTGATAAGCGCGATGCTCCATGACCCGGCCGTTCTAATCCTGGACGAGTCGATGAACGGCCTCGATCCGAAGAGCGCGAGGATTCTGCGGGAGCTTCTGATGGACTTCAGGGAGGAAGGGAAGGGCATAGTCTTCTCGACGCACGTTTTGGCGTTGGCCGAGATGATATGCGATCGGATCGGCGTTATCTACAACGGCAGGCTGATAGCTGAGGGAACCGTCGAGCAGCTCAAGGAGCTTGCGCACGAGGAGAGTCTCGAGGACGTCTTTCTCAAGCTCACCGAGAGCAGAGACGAGGTTTTAGGCATAGTTCAGGCACTGAAGGAGGCCCTTTAGGTGGTAGCATGAGGGAGATAGTCCACGTTCTCTACCGGGAGCTTCACTACCGCAGGCTCAAGAACAACCCCCAGATAGTCGCTGATCCAAAGAAGTTCGAGGAGCAGCTGCAGAAAACGGGGGATGTAAAGCGCGGACTGGCATTTCAGTCGGTGATTTTTCTGTTCTTCGGCCTTATGATGGGTGGCGGTGTCTGGGAATCCGGGGACGGGGAGAAGGCCGCGATTCTCCTCGCAACCTACGCTCTCCTCCCCTTCGTCATGGCCCTCTACACAACTGCCGTTAACTCCTCCTACGCCGTTTCCATGGGCATCTTCGAACCCCTCAAGCCCCTGCCGGTAAAAACCGGCGCCAAGTACCTCAGCGCCCTCCTCGCCCTCGACAACGTTCCGGCCATCGTGGCCATGATTCCCCCAGTCCTTGCCATGGCCCGCTACTCCCTGCCGGCAGTGGTTTTGGGCCTTCTGTGGGTCTTCATCGGGGCCTTCCTTGGCCACGTTCTCGGCCTGGCCGTCTTCACGCTCTTCGGCTCTTCTGGTGTCGGCGGCAGGTTTTCAAAGCTGAGGACGTTAGCAAGGATCATTGGCGTCCTCCTCTTCATCAGCCTTTTCTACGCCCTGAACTACGTGCAGAAGTACGTGAGCGAGCACTACGAGCAACTCCTGCCCTTCTTCTCCCGCTACTCGCTGGCCTACCCGTTCTCGGTCGCTTCAATCGTTGAACCCCTAAGCTCGCTCCTCCTGGCTTCGGCTTACCTTGCAGTCCTCGTTCCGGCTTATTACCTTCTCCTTGGCCGGGTCTGGAAGTTTATCGAGGCGGGTTCCTTCACCTCGTCCGCCCGGAGGGTCGCCTTTAGGGCCAGGGTTCACCATCCCGTTGCGGCCCTCTTCCTCAAGGATCTCAGGATAATCGCCAGGAAAAGCGCTCTCCTCGTTGGCCTGCTGTTCCCACTTTTCCTCGTCCTCCCCACGACCCTGAGCGTCCTGTCCGGAGGGATAACCCCCGAGAAGATTGAGTTCGCCCTCCTGATGGTGGCGTGGGCGGCTTCCGTTGGGGTCGACGCGGTTCTCAAAACCGATGGTGGAGACTTTGACGCCCTCCTCGCCCTTCCCGTTACCCTCAGGGACTTTCTCTGGTCAAAGCTCCTCGTTATGTCCCTTGTCCCCGTGGTAACATCCGCCGGGGTCGTCCTGCTGGCGGCTTTTCACAACCCCGGCTTCCTCGCCTTCATCCCCGCGGCCCTGATGCTCCCCCTGCTCACCTCCTCGATTTCCCTGTCCTTCTTCTACCATGGCGAGGAAGTGCTCTCGATTCCAGACACAGGCTCCGCCGAGATTCTCCTTCTGATGATCCTCAACGGGCTTGCCCTTGGGGCGGTCGCCCTCGTCTGGTACCTGGTTGGTTATCTCCCCGCCCTCGTCCTGCTGGTGGTTCTTCTCGTGCCAATCCTCTGGCTTCTCAGCAGGTGACGTGGAATACCGCCAGGACCTTTCTCTTTTCCCACAGTTCGTTGAATCTCTCGACTGCCTTGCCAGTGGGGAGTTCAATGATCTCCTTTCCCCTCACAAGCTCCCGGCTCTCGGGCAGGAGGGAAAGCTTCCCGTAAAAGCCGGTCCCCACGAGAAGGACGTCAAATTCCTCGCTAAGGTACTCCTTAAGCTCATCCGGGGCAAACCGGTGGCTCGTTCCGTGCTTCTCCTTGCTGAGCCACTTCTTCCGCTTCTCCACCCTTCCGCTCGGGTAGACGACGATGTCGTGCTCGTAGGTCTTCCCGTCCACGGTTATCTTCCCGAAGCCGGGGTAGGCGAGCCTCACGCCCTCACCCCCAGCACTCCTTCGGGTTCAGGGCGTCGCGGAGTATCCTCTCGTGGTCGAAGGCGAGCTTTACCTGCTCTATCTCGTCGAGGGGAACGACTGTAACTTCTTTCGCATCGTCCCCTGCCTTCAGCTCCCCAAAGCCGGCCGCGAGAAAGGCCGTCGTTACGGTGTGTCCCCTTGGGTCTCTGTTGGGGTCGGAGTACACGCCAACGAGTCTCAGGAGCTTGACGTCCAGGCCGGTTTCTTCCTTCGCCTCCCTTATAGCCGCCTCCTCAACCGTTTCGCCGTACTCCACAAAACCGCCTGGAAGCGCGTAGTGGTCCTTGAAAGGCTCGTGCTTCCTCTTTATGAGAACGACCCCACCGCGGTAGAGTATGACGAGGTCGGCTGTCAGACCGATGCATCTGTGGAGTTCTGCCTTCAGCTCGGGGTGCCTTTCCCGGATGAACTCCCTCAGCTCCTCTCTAACGGGGGAGATGTCGTATCCTCGTGGGACCTTTAGAAGGAGAACGTAGCGGTCCATAGAATCACCTCAGTCCAGTTTTCTCATCACGTTTCAGCGTGCTGACGTGTCATCATCGGCGCTCCTACTACGTAGGTACTCTTATAGCGCTTTCCTCTCTAAGGGCTTCACGTGAACCCTCCTCGCGGTCTCGCTCAGCTCCTCCTCCGGAAAATCGAAGCTCCTGTACTTTAGGAACAGCGCCGTAAAGGCTCCTGCCCTCTTGAGGGCCTGGATGAAGGGACACTCGCGGTAGAAGTAGGCGAACGCCGCCAGGAAAACGTCTCCAGCACCTGTGGTTTCCCCCACCCTAACGACCGCGGGCCTGTACCGGTAAGCCCGTCCTTTCCGGTATACCGTTCCCGCCTCTTCCCCGTTGGAGACGAGGAGGACTTCAACGCCCTCCGGATCAAGACCCAGGATGTAGCCGGCCTCGGAGACGTCCGCGTGGAGGATGTGGATGCCCCTGAAGGCCTCAAATGGTATCCCCCTCACCTTCACTTTCCCGGGAAGGGGTTGCCTGATGAAGCCTTGAACGTCCGCCCCGATGAGCTTTCCCCTCTCCTTTGCGGACTCGATGGTCCTCCTTTCTATCTCGCCAGCCACCGGGTTCAAAACGATGATGTCGTACCTTCCGTCCGGCAGTTCGTCTATTTTTGCCGCGGTTGAGATGAGCGTCAGCTCCCTCCTGTTCGCGTCGAAGTACTCGAGCCTGTAGGTCGTGCTCCTCTCGGCGGGTATGGCGTTAACGGTTATTCCCATTTCCTCAAGCGATTCAACCCATCCCTCTGGAAAATCCCCCCCGTAGCTCGTCAGAACCTCAACGTCGCAGAACCTTGAGAGTGCCGCGGCAGAATAGTAGGCGCCTCCGCCGATTCGCGTTTCAAACCTGGAACCCCTGATGATTATGTCCTTGGTGAGGTGTCCGAGAACGAGGCACTTCATCAGTTCCCCCAACTTAGCTGTTTTCTCCCTTCTTAATAAAAAGCTTTTGGAAAATTTCCGAAAACTTTATAAAGGGCAAAGCGAAAAGCTTAAAAGGATATGTCCTTTTGGGGTGGGGCTATGAGGCGCCTTGGCAAAGTTTCTCACTACGCAAAGCAGGGGTTCCTTATCCTGAGGTCTGACTGGGTTCCCTCGCTCAATTCACCCGTGGTCGACAAGGGGCTTACCCTCGTTGGGACCGTTAAGGACGTTTTTGGGCCGGTGAAGAGGCCCTACGTGGTGGTTAAGCCGAGGGTCAGAAATCCCGAGAGTTACGTCGGTGCGTTGCTCTACGTTGATTCCTCCAGGAAGTCAAAGCCCGGGAAATCCAGGTCCGGGAAGGCCGGCAGGTCCGGCGGAAAGCGAAAGCGCTCGAAGGGCGGAAAGGCGAGACGCCCTGCCCCCAGAAAGAGGGGGTGAGAGCTTTTGGCTGATAAGAGGGTATGTCCGGTTTGCGGCTCGACCGGGTTTATCTACGACCCGAGGAGGGGCGAAATCGTCTGCGCCAAGTGCGGCTACGTTCTTGAGGAGAATGTTGTTGATGAAGGCCCGGAGTGGCGTGCCTTTGATCCCGATCAGAGGGCCAAGCGCGCCAGAACCGGTGCGCCCATGACACTGATGATCCACGATAAGGGTCTCTCCACCGATATCGACTGGCGCGATAAGGATATACACGGCAACCAGATAAGTGGGATGTACAGGAGCAAGCTGAGAAGGCTCCGCATGTGGCAGAGGAGGATGCGCATAAACGACGCCGCCGAGAGAAACCTCGCCTTCGCCCTGAGCGAACTCGACAGGATGGCGGCCCAGATGCGCCTTCCACGCCGCGTTAAGGAGGCCGCCGCAGCGCTCTACAGGAAGGCCGTCATGAAGAAGCTCATCCGCGGAAGGTCGATAGAGGGAATGGTCTCCGCAGCCCTCTACGCCGCCTGCAGGATGGAGGGGATTCCCAGGACCCTCGACGAGATAGCGGCGGTTTCAAAGGTCTCAAAGAAGGAGATAGGAAGGAGCTACCGCTTCATGGCGAGGGGTCTGAACCTCAACCTCCGCCCGACCAGTCCGATAGAGTACGTTGACCGCTTCGGTGATGCACTCAACGTGAGCGCGAGGACGAAGAAGAGGGCCAAGGAGATACTGAAGGAGGCAATAGAAAGGGGCATAACGAGCGGCAAGGGTCCGACTGGACTGGCCGCGGCCGCTCTGTACGTTGCATCGCTCCTCGAGGGCGAGAAGAAGACCCAGCGCGAGGTTGCCGAGGTGGCCCACGTTACCGAGGTGACCGTTAGAAACCGCTACAAGGAGCTTGTTGAGAAGCTCGGCATAAACGTCCCGATATGAGGGATTTCCTTGCTGATAGCGGTGACGGGTGATACCCATCATGGAGATAAAACGAACAACCTTCCTTCACTTCTTTTGAGGGGGATTGAAAAGCGAAGGCCCGACTTGATACTCCACGCGGGTGACGTTACCTCCCCCGAGCTTCTTGAAGCGCTCGAGGAGTTCGCCCCGACGATGGCCGTGAGGGGCAACGCCGACCACCTCCACCTCCCGGAGGAGAAGGTTTTGGAAGCTGGAGACGTAAGAATAGGCGTCCTCCACGGCCACCAGTTTTTCTCCCTGAACGCCCAGTTCCTAACCCTCAAAGCCTTGGACATGGGGGTTGACGTTCTGATCTTCGGCCACACTCACAGGTTCTACCACGAGGCCTACTCACTCCACGGGGAGAGGGTTACCCTTCTGAACCCAGGCTCTCCAACGTTCCCGAGAATGGATTCGGCGGGCTTTGCCCTCCTCCACGTAGATGGGGGGAACTTCCGGGTCGAGAGAATAACCTTCTGGTAGTTCAAGCACTTCAAAAGATTTCCAACTTCAAAAATCCTGCAGAAAATCGCGTAAATGAAGAGAAAGCAGGCCAAAGGCCTTCAGGCCTTGATGGCGAGCTTGATGTCCTCGGCCTTGACGGTCTTCCTGCCAGCGTGGTGGGCGAGGTCAACCGCCTTCTTGGCGATCTCTAGGGCCTTGTCCTCGAGGTGCTCGGCGAGGAGCTTGGCGGCGTCCTCGCTAACGCGGGCGGCACCAGCCTTCCTTATAAGCCTGTCAACTGGGGCAATCGGCAACTCAGCCATTTTCCCAACCTCCTAAACGTTGTTTTGCAGGTATCTGCGTTTTATTTTAGGAGCGAAGGTCTATATAAACTTTTCGGAAAAGAGGGCCTCTGAACCCCATAATTCACCGTTTTTGAGTGGGTCTCCGAGAAATTGGGCAACCTTGACCTCTGCCCCTTTTGGATTCATTATGCTCCCCTTTTTGGGATGATACAAAAACACCTGTTTGCCTTTGTTTCGGGCTTTACTCCTTTCTCCGGCTTCTGTTTTTGGTTCTCTCGGAGATGCCAGTGGGTAGGGCAGTATTTTAACGGCGTTTTGTGGCCATACATGCCCACGAATGTCACATTCCTGGACCACAGGTTTTTTATATGGGTTAGTGCAACCAAAGGGTTACCAGGGAGGTGAAAGCATGGTAGAGAAGTTTGACAAGATATACGACTACTATGTGGACAAGGAGTATGAGCCGAACCCAAAGAGGGATGTCGTGGCTGTTTTTCGCATAACGCCTACAAAGGGCTACACGATTGAGCAGGCGGCCGGTGCAGTTGCCGCGGAAAGCTCAACCGGAACCTGGACGACCCTCTATCAGTGGTACGAGAAGGAAAGATGGGAGGATATGTCGGCCAAGGCCTACCACTTCACGGACATGGGCGACGGCAGCTGGATCGTAAGGATAGCCTACCCCGAGCACATCTTTGAGGAGGGCAACATGCCCGGCTTTTTAGCCAGCGTCGCCGGCAACGTCTTCGGAATGAAGCGCGTCGAGTGGCTCCGCCTCGAGGACATCTACCTGCCCGAGAGGTTCCTGCGCAACTACCCGGGACCGGCCTTTGGTATTGAGGGCGTCAGGAAGAAGCTTGAAATCTACGACAGGCCGCTCTACGGTGTTGTTCCGAAGCCGAAGGTCGGTTACTCCCCGGAGGAGCTTTACAAGCTCGCCCTCGACCTCTACACCGGCGGAGCCGACTACCTCAAGGACGACGAGAACCTCACGAGTCCCTGGTACAACCGCTTCGAGGAGCGCGTTAAGGTCGTCACCAAGGCGATGGAGAAGGCTGAGAACGAGACTGGCGAGAAGAAGACCTGGTTCGCCAACATCACCTCGCCAATACTCGAGATGGAGCAGAGGCTTGAACTCCTTGCGGACTACGGCGTTCCGCACGCGATGGTCGATGTGGTTGTCCTCGGATGGGGCGTCCTCGACTACATCCGCGAGCTTGCGGAGGACTACGGCATAGCCCTGCACGCCCACAGGGCCATGCACACCGCCTTCGCCCGCTACAAGTACCACGGCATCTCGATGTTCGTTTTAGCTAAGCTCTACCGCATCATAGGCGTCGACCAGCTCCACGTTGGAACGGCCGGTGCGGGAAAGATGGAGGGTGAGAAGTGGGAGGTCATCCAGTACAAGAGGATAATCACAGAGGATCACTATGTCCCGGACGAGAACGACGTCTTCCACCTTGAGCAGAAGTTCTACCACATCAAGCCCGTCTTTCCGACGAGTTCCGGTGGCCTTCACCCCGGCAACATCCAGCCCGTCATAGAGGCCCTCGGAAAGGACATAGTCCTCCAGCTCGGCGGCGGAACGATGGGCCACCCGGACGGGCCGAAGGCTGGGGCAATGGCCGTGAGGCAGGCCATTGATGCCATCATGCAGGGAATACCTCTCGACGAGTATGCGAAGAGCCACAGGGAGCTTGCCAGGGCCTTGGAGAAGTGGGGCCACGTCACCCCGGTCTGAGGCCTGACGGTTTTTCTTCTCTATTTTCGTCTTTCGTCCAGCTTTTCTTCCGCAGGTGATTTTAACCCTCGCTTCCCCCACTGGTTTGGTGATACGATGGTCCATCCAGGCGGGTTTCTCGAGGTCATAACCGGCCCCATGTTCGCGGGCAAAACGACCGAGCTTATAAAGCGGGTTGAGAGGCAGGTATTCGCGAAGAGAAAAGCCGCCCTCTTCAAGCCGAGCATAGACAGCCGCTACTCCGAGGACGAGGTGGTTGCCCACAACGGCCTCAAATACCGCGCCTTCGTTGTCCCCACAGGTGAGAACGGCGTGGGAAGGATCGTTGAGATAACCCTTCGAGAGGGCTACGACGTCATAGGCGTTGATGAGGTCCAGTTCTTTCCGATGGGAATCGTCGACGCCCTGAACCGGCTCGCGGACGATGGCGTTTACGTCATAGCCAGCGGCCTCAACCTGGACTTCAAGGGCGACCCCTTTCCGGTCATGAAGGAACTCCTCGTCAGGGCGGACAACGTGGTTTATCTCACGGCTGTCTGCACAGTTTGTGGTAAACCTGCAACGAGGAGCCAGCGTCTAATCGACGGAAAGCCCGCCCCGAGGGATTCCCCTGTCATCCTCGTTGGCGGGAGGGAGAGCTACGAGGCCCGCTGCAGGGAGCACCACGTCGTTCCGTGAGACTCTTCACGTTTTCCTTTTGACCGAAAAACTTAAAGTAATCTTTTCTTACATCAGGTTAGGGAAAGGGATCAGCGGAGGTGAGAACATGGATGCAAATAACATGGGGAAGCTCCTCGACATCCTCGGCAACGAGACGAGGAGGAGGATACTCATACTGCTCACAAAGAGGCCCTACTTTGTGAGCGAGCTGAGCCAGGAGCTTGGAGTCGGTCAGAAGGCTGTTCTGGAGCACCTTCGAATACTCGAGGGTGCGGGGATTATAGAGGGAAGGATAGAGAAGATACCGCGCGGCAGGCCGAGGAAGTACTACACGATAAAGCGAGGCTTCCGCATGGAGGTTCTCCTGACGCCCTATGCCTTTGGAACTGAGATGTATGAGCCTAAGAGACCCAGGCAGACGGAGGAATACAGCAGGGCGAAGGATCTGATAAAATCCACTGAACCCGCGGATGAGAAGATAGGCGAGCTTTTGGCTTTCCTCAACGAGATCGAGGAGAGGATAGACGAGCTTATCAGGACGAAGCAGGAGCTTGAGGAGGTTCGCCTCCTGACAGAGACTTACATAGAGACCCTTTTTAGGAGAATCGCCAGGGAGAACGAGCGCGAGTTCGAGGCCCTCATGAGGAGATTCGGTCCGAGGCTCCCTAAAAAGATACTCGAAGACCTCAACGACTTTTAGGAAATCGCTGAAGAAGTCCGGGAAGGGGAGTTAGGCAATTGCCGAAAAGCTTATAATGATTGACGAATATCCCCCAACATGCTTGAGAAGGAGAAAGAAGCCTTGGCGAAGAGGATAGCGGGTGAAATAACCCTCTCCTCCGACCCGGGCAAGACCATGCGGAAGTGGCGTGAGATCTTTGGAATCAGCCAGACCGAGCTTGCTGACTACCTTGGTGTTTCTTCCTCGGTTATCAGCGACTATGAGGGCGGAAGGAGAAAGAGTCCCGGCGCGTCTACAATAAGGAAGTTCGTCGAGGCCTTGATAGACATAGACGAGAAGCGCGGTGGAAACGTCATACGGGCCTTCAGCAAGACCCTCGGCGGCGAGCTTCCGACGAGCGCTATCCTCGACATCAGGGAGTTTCCCCTGCCCGTTACGATAAAGGACCTCGTCGATGCCGTCAAGGGGGAAGTTGTCGCCAACATGCACCTCCTTGACAGGCGCATCTACGGCTACACGGTTGTGGACAGCATAAGGGCCATCCTTGAGATGAGCAGTGAGGAGTTTCTGAAGCTCTATGGCTGGACTACTGAGAGGGCGCTGGTCTTCACGAAGGTGACCACCGGCAGGAGTCCGATGATAGCGGTGCGCGTTCAGGGGCTTAAACCAGCGGTCGTTGTCCTTCACGGCGTTAAAAAGCTCGATGAACTAGCCGTAAAGCTTGCCGAGCGCGAGAGGGTTCCCCTCGTCGTCTCAAAGCTTCCAAGCGAGTCCGACCTCATAACCAACCTCAGAAAGCTTGTGGAAAAGACGGAGAGGGAGTTTTAGCTTCCAATCTCCTTCTTCCGCCAGATCCCCTCTTCGGCGAGCCGGGTTAGCCTGTCCCTCATGTGGACTAAAACGTCGCTCAGCGTCTTCCCGTTGTCGTACTCCTCGAGTATCTTCAGCAGCTCCTCCCGGCTGTAATCCTT
Organism: Thermococcus sp.; assembly: GCA_027023165.1. The sequence continues at coordinate 20,492 of JALVWX010000236.1, forward strand.
CATCTCCCTCGCGAGTTCAGTCATCCTCGGGTAGGCCCTGACTATGTTGTCGACTATCGTTATGTCGGTCATCCTCGCCGAGCGGGAGAGGGGATTGAGGTCGATGGTTATCACGAACTTGCCCATCGCTACTAGAGCCTCCGTCCGGTCCCCATCCTCAAGCGGGACGACGACCACGTCGGCCTTCCATATGCCGTTCTCATCCACCTTACCGCGCTCGTGCTCCAAACCCGGAATCCTCCTGGTCGGGTTTATCCCCAGGAGTTCCATCTCCGGGCCATGCTTCTTAAGCTCCTCTTCTATGGCCTTAACGCGCTCCTCCGTGCGGTAGAAGAGGTTTATCTCGAGCTTCGCGTTCAACGCTTTGGCCAGCTCTACGGTCTCTTTTGGGACGAGCGCAGCCACGTTGCCATTCACCGAGATGACGGGATGTTCAGCCAGCAGGAGCTTCGCCACCGCTGCTCTCATGGCCCTCTCGGCAGGTTCTATCGTCCTCTCGCCGATTATGTAGTCGAAGGCCTCGCCGCGACCGTGGGCTATAAGGCCGGCCTTCGCGGTCATGCCCCTCTCCATGCCTTCGATGATCTTCTCCCTGTAGTACAGGCTCCAGTAGCGGGGGTGACTCTTCGGTATCTTCACCACGTTGACCACCCAAAATCCCTCATCCCCGATACTAAAAAGCATTGCCTCCAAATAAACTCTGCTTTCCGGGCTTTTCTCGGCCGGAAAAGGGTTCTAAACCTTTGGTTCAAAAAAAGCGTATAAACCTTAGGTTCTTAACTTTCAGTGAACATGTTCGTACCCAAAGAGGGGGTGTTCAGGGTGGGATACAGGATTACCGCGAAGGCCGATTTGAGCCCGATTGACTATTTCATCGAGGTTGAGGCTCCCCACGTTGTAAAAGCCTGGAAGCCGGGCCAGTTTGTGGTCTTTCTCCTCCACGAACGGGGCGAGAGGGTTCCGATGTCCGTCTATAGGGCGGAGGATGGTAGAGTTGGAATGTTCATCAGGAAGCTCGGTAAGACGAGTCTCCAGCTCTACTATGAGTTTCAGACGGGAGACGAGCTTTACAGCATCGTCGGCCCCCTTGGAAGGCCGATTGAGGTGAGGCATTACGGCAACGTCGTCTTTGCCTCTGACGCCGTCTGCGGACAGGCCGAGAACTACGCGACGCTGAAGGCGATGAAGGAGGCCGGAAACTACACCATATCGATACAAAGCTTCGAAAACAAGCAGAACGTCTATCCTGAGGAGTTCTTGGCCAAGCCCGTGGCGGACGAGTACTACATAACCACAGATGACGGGAGCGTCGGAAGGAAGGGCCACTACCTCGACGTAGTTAAAGAACTCATTGAGAAGGACAAGGTGGACATAATCTTCGCCGGCGGAAAGCTCGGCTCCCTCGCAAAGCTGGCAGAACTCACGAGACCCTATGGAATCCCGACGATAACGACCGTGAGGCAGATAATGGTCGACGGAACCGGGATGTGCGGTTCGTGCAGGATACTCTACGGGGATGAGATAAAGTTCGCCTGCAGGGACGGGCCGATGTTCGACGCCCACAAGGTCGACTGGGAGGACGTTTTGAGGAGGGCGAACCGCTTCCTCGAACAGGAGAGGCTCGCAAAGGAGCGCTATTTGGCGGAGCTGAAGGCCAAGGGGGTGATCTGAATGCCCAAGCTTATCAAGGAGAGGGTCCCCACTCCTGAGAGGCCCGTTGAGAAGCGCGTTAAGAGCTTCGTCGAGGTCAACCTCGGCTACACCTTTGAACTCGCCAAGCAGGAGGCTGAGCGCTGTCTGCAGTGTCCGCCGGAGTACGCCCCGTGCATCAAGGGCTGCCCGGTCCACATCAACATTCCAGCATTCATAGCCAAGATAAAGGAGGGGGACATCAAGGAAGCCCTGAGGATAATCTGGAACGACAACACCCTGCCTGCCATCACAGGCCGCGTCTGCCCGCAGGAGGACCAGTGCGAGGGAGCCTGCGTGGTTGGAAAGGTTGGGCAGGCGGTTGACATCGGAAAGCTCGAGAGGTTTGTGGCCGACTACGCCCGCGAGCATGGCATCGAGGAAGAACTGCTCAAGGAGATGGCCCCAAAGGCATGTGGAAAGGGCAGGGTGGCGGTAGTTGGAGCCGGCCCTGCAGGTCTCACCTGTGCTGGAGAACTTGCGAAGCTCGGCTACGATGTCACTATATATGAGGCACTGCACAGTCCCGGCGGGGTTTTGGTCTATGGGATTCCCGAGTTCAGACTGCCCAAGGACATCCTTGAGCACGAGCTTGACAAGCTCAGGAAGCTCGGCGTTAAAATACTGACCGACCACGTCGTTGGGAGAACCGTCACCCTCAAGGAACTCCTTCAGGAGTACGACGCGGTCTTCATCGGTTCTGGTGCCGGAACGCCGAAGCTCCTCAACATCCCGGGCATACTCCTCGGGAGGATTTACAGCGCCAACGAGTTCCTCACCAGGGTCAACCTCATGAAGGCTTACGAGTTCCCGGAATACGACACTCCAATAGCCGTTGGCAAGAAGGTCGTCGTCATCGGGGCTGGAAACACCGCGATGGATGCGGCCCGCTCCGCGCTTAGATTGGGTGCTGAAGTGACGATAGCCTACCGCCGCGGAAGGGAGGATATGACGGCCCGCATCGAGGAGATCCAGCATGCGGAAGAGGAGGGCGTGAAGTTCGAGTTCTTCCTCAACCCGGTGGAGTTCATAGGCGACGAGGACGGGAAGGTGAAGGCGGTTAAGTTTGAGAGGATGAAGCCGCTTGAGGAGCGCGACAAGCGCGGGAAGAGGAAGATAGTCGGCACCGGCGAGTACGCCACGCTCGAGGCCGACACGGTGATCATAGCGATAGGCCTTGAACCCAACAGGATAATCAGCGAGGCCACCGGTTTGAAGACCAACCCCAACGGAACCCTTGTCGTCGATGAGAACCTAATGACGAGCATTCCTGGAGTTTTCGCGGGTGGAGACGCGATAAGGGGTGAGGCAACGGTTATCCTCGCCATGGGCGACGGAAAGAGGGCCGCGAAGGCAATATGTGACTACATTGAAGGAATGGGTCAGGCCAGCACCTGATCACCATTCCCTTTTTCTGCTTCCGATGAACAGTCCCGTCTTTAGGTAGGCCATGTACTCGTCGTGGGCGAACTTGAAGCTGAAGGCCTGTGTTTCCTCCGGTGATAGCCACTCAACCTCCTCTGGGACTCCATCCACCCAGACGTAGATGAGACCGTCTTTGTCGCGCGCTATCAGGAGAGTGTACACGGGTTTTCCAATCTCCTGGGCGAGCTTTACCTCCCTTCCAACCAGCGAGGTGAACTTTCCGAGTGGCGCGACGGCAACGAAGATTTCCGCGTCCTTTATCCTGTCGCTGGTGTCCCTCAGGCCGTAGTCCGAGGGGACGAGGATGTTGTTGGAGCCGAACTTCTCCTCTATAAGCTCAAGGATCGCCTTTTCAGTCCTTGTGTGGTAGAGGAACGTAGGCTCGCTCAGGTAGACAAACGGCCCGTGGCGCTCCTTCTTCTTTCTTAGAAATTCAAGCATCGGACCACCTCAGGTGGGGATAATGTCATCATCTCGATATCAGGAGGGATGACACTCCTCATCGGTTGGCCAAGCAAAAAGCCCTATTCGGGCTTTATTTTCGAAACGAAGCCCAATTACAGGAGTAGGCATCATCGGTTAACACCCCACCGTCATCCCTCACTTGCATACTTAATTTTGAAAGAGGGTTAATAAGCTTTTGTTTCCAAAACAAAAGGAATCTACAGGACCCACTTTCCTGTCATCGGTTCACTCATCCAAATACAATGCAGCCTCGCAATTTCTCTAGCAAAAGAGAAACAGCTCTTATTGTCCTACCAAACAATTCTCTATGAATTTTTCACACTACCTTAAGATGAGAAAGCTCATAAGCGGTGATAGCTTGAATTTCTGGCGGGTCACAAGACCGGTAGTTATTTTTTTACTAAGGCTCTCGATATGGGACTAAGAATCATGGGAATAAAGGCGTTAAGGAATACTGAGACTGGAATAAATACTTAAAAATCTAAAATACTAACTTAGAGTGATCCCTATGATGTCTAGTTTAGCTGATATCATACTCCAATCCCTTGAGATATTCTCACCAGAAAACAAAAAGAAGCTGATCTTTGCTTTAACAATACTTCAAATCATGGCTCTCTACATTTTAACATTCCAGATCTATTCTCCATGGTTCCCAAGTGCATTTGCAGTAATAACTTTTCTAAGCTTCCTTTATCTTGAATCCAAAAAGCAAACTGATACCTTGTTTAATGTGAACTTTTTTGAGTTTTTAATTCACTTCCTTGAGGATTTTGAACGCAATTTTGGAATTGACATCCTAGCAGAAAAAGATGAGATGATCAAGCTCCTATCCGAGCGTACACAGGACCTAATACGCCAAGGTGG
>JALVWX010000237.1:0-1083 GCA_027023165.1 Thermococcus sp.
GTACCACTACCGCGGTTGTTATCGCCGGTGAGCTTCTCAGGAAGGCTGAGGAGCTTCTCGACCAGAACATCCACCCGAGCATCATCGTCAAGGGCTACACGATGGCGGCAGAGAGGGCACAGGAGATACTCGACGATATAGCCATCAAAGTTGACCCGGAGGACGACGAAACCCTCATGAAGATAGCCATGACCTCAATCACGGGCAAGAACGCCGAGAACCACAAGGAGCTTTTCGCCAGGCTCGCGGTTGAAGCTGTGAAGCAGGTCGCCGAGAAGAAGGACGGAAAGTACGTCGTGGACATTGACAACATCAAGATCGAGAAGAAGGCCGGCGAGAGCGTCGAGGAGAGCGAACTCATACGCGGCGTCGTCATCGACAAGGAGCGCGTCCATCCGAGGATGCCGAGCAGGGTCGAGGGAGCGAAGATAGCCCTCATCAACGAGGCCCTCGAGGTCAAGAAGACCGAGACCGATGCGAAGATCAACATCACAAGCCCGGACCAGCTCATGAGCTTCCTCGAGCAGGAGGAGAAGATGCTCAAGGACATGGTCGACAAGATAGCCGAGACCGGTGCCAACGTCGTCTTCGTCCAGAAGGGTATCGACGACCTCGCCCAGCACTACCTGGCCAAGAAGGGAATCCTCGCCGTCAGGCGCGTCAAGAAGAGCGACATGGAGAAGCTCGCGAAAGCCACCGGAGCCAAGATCGTCACCAACGTTAAGGACCTCACCAGCGAGGACCTTGGAGAGGCTGAGCTTGTCGAGCAGAGGAAGGTCGCCGGCGAGAACATGATCTTCGTCGAGGGCTGCAAGAACCCGAAGGCCGTAACGATACTCATCCGCGGCGGAACCGAGCACGTCATCGATGAGGTTGAGAGGGCTTTGGAGGACGCCCTCAAGGTCGTCAAGGACGTCATGGAGGATGGCGCAGTCCTCCCCGCCGGCGGTGCTCCTGAGATTGAGCTGAGCATCAGGCTCGACGAGTACGCCAAGGAGGTCGGCGGCAAGGAGGCCCTCGCGATAGAGAACTTCGCCGAGGCCCTCAAGATCATCCCGAAGACCCTCGCTGAGAACGCCGGAC
>JALVWX010000237.1:1093-6431 GCA_027023165.1 Thermococcus sp.
TTGACGTCCTCGTCAAGGTCATCAGCGAGCACAAGAACAAGGGCGTTGGGATAGGCATAGACGTCTTCGCCGGTGAGCCCGCAGACATGCTCGAGAGGGGCATAATCGCCCCCGCGAGGGTCACCAAGCAGGCCATCAAGAGCGCCAGCGAGGCGGCTATAATGATACTCCGCATCGACGACGTCATAGCGGCGAAGGCCAGCAAGCCCGAAGGCGGCCAGGGCGGAATGCCCGGCGGCATGGGCGGTATGGGTGGAATGGGCGGCATGGACATGGGCATGTAATGCCCTTCCACTTCCCCTTTCTGTCCAGCGAATTTTATAAGCCCCTTTTCAGGATTCCCGCTGGGTGGTGACATGTACCAGGTGAAGAAAAGCCCCGCCGGTTACATCTTCGATCTCCCACGCGAGAGGATAGCTTTCCTCTTTATGGATGACGGCACCTACGTCATGTACCACGATGAAAAAACGCTCTGCTATTCAACGAAGCCTGTGGAGGTTTCTAAGGAGGAGATAGTGCGCTTTGAAGAGACGGGTGAGCTTCCAGGACCCATAAAAGCCGTTAAGTCCGGGAACTACCCGGAATCCTGCGTCGTCAAGGAACTCCCGCCGATAGATGAAGACCTGAAACCGCTGAAGCCCTCCAGAAAGTGCGTCGTGATATTCACGGGCTTCCAGGATACTGTGATAGACTACGTCGAGTGCGGGAAGGATGTTCTGGCGGTTGCGAGGTTCATTGACGAGCCGGATAAAGTATGCCGCTTCTTCGGCAGGGGCAACTACAAGATAGCGGCTGTTAGACTCAAGCGCAGGCAGGAGTGCCTCTCGAGAGAGGAGTTCCTCCGGAAGGTCGAGGAGTGCACCTCAGGCTGAGGAAGATTTTTATACCCTTTTGTTAGTTTAATGGTGGAGGTGAGGAAATGGGACTTGTGATGTGGCTTAGGACCGGTCTGCTAATGGCGATACTGACCGGTCTGCTCATGGGCATAGGCTACCTCTTCGGCGGGCCAAACTGGGCTTTCATGATGTTCCTGTTCTCGCTGGCGTTCAACTTCATCACCTACTGGTACAGCGACAAGATAGTGCTTGGCTGGTACAACGCGAGGCTGGTTGACGAGTATGAAGCTCCTGAGCTTTACGTCATAGTGCGAAACCTCGCGGAGAGGGCCAGCCTTCCAACGCCAAAGGTTGCCATAGTGCCCAGCGAAACACCAAACGCCTTTGCGACCGGGAGGGATCCAAAGCACGCGGTCGTTGCAGTAACCACGGGTCTGTTAAAGCTCCTCAACCGGGACGAGCTTGAGGGTGTCATAGGTCACGAACTGACGCACATCAAGAACCGCGACATGCTCATCGGAACCTTCGCGGCGGCCATGGCCGGGGCGATAATCCAGCTCGCCTACTGGGCCAGGTGGATAGCGATCTTCGGCGGCTTCGGCGACGACAGGGACGGGGACAACGTTCTGGTGGCTATCCTCATAGCCGTGCTGGCTCCAATCGCTGCGATGCTCATACAGGCAGCCGTGAGCCGCTCCAGGGAGTTCCTGGCGGACGAGGGAGGTGCGAAGATAAGCGGGAAGCCGCATGCACTCGCGAGCGCACTGATGAAGATAGAAGGGGCCGTCCGGTACAGGCCAATGCGCGAGGGCAATCCAGCTACCGCTCACATGTTCATAATAAACCCATTCAGGGGAATGAGCATAGCGAACCTGTTCTCCACACACCCACCGACAGAGGCGAGGATAGAGCGCCTAAGGAGGATTGCGGAGGAGATGGGGATATACTTCTGAAGTTCGTTCCGCTTCCCAATTTTGTCCACCGTTTGAAGTGAACGAAAGCTTTGTAAAGGCGTTCCAAAAACACACTTGGAGAGGTGAAAACTGTGAAAATCTGGCTGTTCATACGGACCGCCCTCATGATAGGCCTGCTGATGGGCCTCCTCATGGCGGTGGGCTATCTCCTCGGCGGCGCTAGGTGGATGCACATAATGTTCTGGTTCGCCGTCATCCTCAGCTTCGTCACCTACTGGTACAGCGACCAGCTCGTCGTCAAGATGATGAAGGCGAGAGTAGTGAGCAGGGAAGAGGCCCCCCAGCTCTATGACATAGTCGAGAGGCTCTCCAAGCGGGCTGGCCTTCCCATGCCGAAGGTCGCGATAATAGACGACCCCACCCCAAACGCCTTCGCCACAGGCAGAAACCCCAAGCATGCGCTCGTCACGGTAACCACCGGAATCCTCGAGCTTCTCGACGAGGACGAGCTTGAAGGCGTTCTGGGCCACGAGCTTACCCACGTGAAAAACAGGGACATCCTCGTCGGAACCATCGCCGGTGCCCTGGCGGGGGCGGTCATATACATCGCCTACTTCGCCAAGTACCTGGCGGTCTTCAAAGCAATCTTCGGCGACCTCAGCCTCGACCGCCTCTTCTACGCCCTACTCATAGCCATTACCGCCCCAATAGCGGCGGTGATAATCCGCTCCGCCATAAGCAGGAGAAGGGAGTTCGCGGCAGATGAAGGCGGTGCGAGGCTCAGCGGCAAACCCTGGGCGCTCGCGAGCGCGCTCCTGAAGCTCGACGAGGCCATAAAGAAACTTCAGGAGGAGCAGAAGGCGAAGAAGGCCCAGAAAAAGCCCCTCGGAAACCCCGGGCTGGCCCATCTCTTCATAGTCAACCACTTCGAAGGGGACAGGGTTTCAAAGCTCTTCGCCACCCACCCGCCGACCGAGGAGCGCATAGCCCAGCTGAGAAAGATAGCAAAGGAAATGGGTGTCGAGTTTCCGTACTGAGTCCACTCCTCTCTTCTGCTTTCTCCATTTTGAAAGGAAGAAGTGGAAACTCGACTTCAGCTCAAACTGAAGTCAAACCCCCTCGCGAAGGTGTAGGCTTCCCTCAGCTCGGGCCTCTCCTTCAGGAATCTGAGAATGTACTGGCCGCAGTTCGAGCCGATGAGGTTCTCGCGCGTGTCGCCGACCGAGATGATGACGTCGTAGCCGAGTCTCCTGAGGTCGTCGACGAACTTCCTGTGCTTCATCGGAAGGCCCGTCTCGAGGTCGACGTCGTTTGTAAGCCGGTTTTTGAGAGTGCTCACCGTCGGGTTGAGCGGCGTTATCTTGATGAGGAAGTATTCCTTCGGGAAGTACTCGGTTATAACACTTGCGTCAGCCTCGTTCTCCCTCGCGAGGGCGAAGTTGAGCGTAATCTTCTTCCCGCCCTCGTCGTAGAATGCCTTTCCGTATTCTGCGATTCTCTCGAAGTCCCACTTCCTCACCGGGATTATCTCGTCCCTCTGCTCTGGATTAGTGGAGTATATCGAGAACTGGAGCTGGAAGTTGTGTGGGAAGGTCTCCTTCTTGAGTTCCAGCAGCTTCTCAAAGAACCTGTCCGTCCCGATGGGGGCTATCGTCGAGAGCGAGGGGTAAAAGTTCTCGTAGCGCTCGCCCAAAAGCCGCATCGCCTCGAGGACGGCCATGTTGAAGCTCGGCTCGCCCATCCTCGCGAACTGCACCTTGAACTTCTTGGTTTTCGGCTTCCCCCTCCAGCGCCTCTGAATCGGGTACTCTATCTGCTCCATCAGCTCGTCCAGGTCAAGCTTTCCTTTGTAAAAGAAGCCGGCGTCGCACATCTTGCATCCAACAGGACAGCCGTTGAGCGATGATACGATGAGCACCCACTTCTCTGCCGGGTTGTAGGTCGGGATCGATTCCACGAACTCCACTATGTTTCCCTTCGAGGTCTTCCCTATGTAAACGACCGCAACATTAGGGTCTCAACCCCACTCAGTATCTCCATACCTCCCTCCATATCGTCATGGCGTTCTTATTCCATCGGCTATCGCAAGGGCCGTCTGGCGGTAGATTCCATTCTTAACGTCCCCCACGAGGAAAAGGTTATCGTCCTCAATCCCCTGGACGAGTTCGATGTTCGGGACCTACCTATTGCCCCGAGCACGAGGTCGACCTCGAGGATTCCGACGCTCGTCTCGACTAAATGCCTCGTAAAGATTATTGGCACGTTGAGTGCTCTAACGGCGGAGTAGAACTCCAGAAGCCTTGGAACGAACCTCCCTGCGGAGGGTAAAAACGCCCTGCTTTCCGGCCTGAGGAAGTACTTCTGCAGGTCTATCGCTAGGACGGCGGCTTTTCTAAAGGGTTCTATCTTTCGCCACTTCCTCTCCCTGAAGTAGCGCCCTCTCATCTCCGCGATAAAATCGTCGGTGAGGTAATCCTCCTTCATGGGCGTGGGAAGGGGAGAATGCTTAAAGGTTTATCCCCCTCGTCATCGCGCCGTCTATGACCACCGTCGAGCCGAGCATGTATTCAGCCTCCTCGCTGAGAAGGAAGGCCACGAGCGAGCCGAGTTCGCCCCACCTCCCCGTCCGGTGGAGCGGAGTTCTGGAAAGCACTTCCCTCTCCCAGACTTCCTCGAAGGGCTTTCCCCGCTCATCCGCCAGTGCCCTCAGGTTCTCCCTCGCGCCCGGCGTGTCAAAGCTCCCGAGAAGAACGGAATAGGCCCTTATCCCATATTTCCCATAGGTTCTCGAAACGCTCTTCGCGAGCTGAACTAACCCCGCCCGAGTAACGTCGGCCAAAACAAGCGGCGGCATCGGCTCCTTTATCGAGACGGAGTTGAGGTAGACGAGTCTGCCCTTAATCTTCTTCTCAAGCCATGCCTGAACTAGGAGCGTCGTCAGGTAGCCTGGGGCGGCGGTATGAAGGGCCGAAGCCTCGATCCAATCTAAGTAGTCCGCCTCATGGAGCATGCAGGGTTCGCAGGGCACGTTCGGGGCGTTCCAGACAAGGGCGTCAACGCCATCCAAACTCTCCCAGGCCTCCTTGACGAGCTTCTCAATGTCCTCCTGCCGGAACAGGTTTGCCGGAACCGCGTGGACCTCTCCAAATTTGGACAGCCCTTCTTCAGCCTTCTTCAGGTTCTCCAGGCTGTGAGAGCTTATCACGACCCTGGCGTTTCTCTTCAAAAGCTCCCTCGCGATGTTGAAGCCTATCCCTCGGGAGGATGCGGTGACAATGACCCCAAGGCCTTCCAGATCGATTTTGACGCCCATGGTCAGCCATTCTCGGCTTCCCCTAATAACCTTGCGGTGGGTATTCCTACAAAGATTACACGAATTCGGATAGCCTAATTCGCCATTCTGACAGCTTTTCCACCAAAACCATCTTAAGGCGAAAAACCTTCGAGTTTAAGCAGATTTCTTGAAAAATTCGGGGGTGATAAAGTGAAGTTCTACATCTGCAGGGAAAAGAGCGAGCCAAAGCCCTTCAAGGTGGCAATCATAGGTGCCGGTCCAGCAGGATTAACGGCCGCTGGCTACCTCGCCTG
>JALVWX010000238.1 GCA_027023165.1 Thermococcus sp.
GATGAGATAGTCAAAGGCCTCACCGCGTCCATGAGCTATAAGTCCGGCTTTGGCCGTCATTCCCTTTTCCATTCCCTCGATGATTTTCTCCCGGTAGTAGAGGCTCCAGTAGCGGGGATGACTCTTGGGGATTTTCACCATACCAACCACCAACGGGATTTCGGTGTGGCCCTAATAAACCTACCATTCCCTCTTCCGGGAACCGAAGAAGAGGCCGTGCTTCAGGTAGTCCATGAACTCGCTGTTGAGGAAGGTTTTAGTGAACTCAAGGGTCTCCTCAGGGGAAAGCCACTCAACATCCTCCGGAACGCCCTCGACCCAGAGGTAGACCAGCTCGTTTTCCCTCCTGGCCACTAGTAGTGTGAACACCTTAATCCCGAGCTCCTGTGCGAGTTTAACTTCCCTGCCAACGAGGGAGGTAAACTTGCCGAGGGGAGCGACGGCAACGAAGTATTGGGCCTCTTTAATTCTGTCGCTTGTGTCCCTCATTCCGTATTTAGAGGGCACGAGCACGTTGTTGGAGCCGAGCTTCTCCTCGATGATTTCCAGAATGACCCTCTCGGTCTGGGTGTGGTAGAGAAAGGTGGGCTCACTGAGGTAAACAAAGGGGCCGTGCTTCTTCTTTTTCTTCAAAAAGCCCAGCATCGGACCACCTCAGGTGGGGATAATGTCATCATCTCGATATCAGGAGGGATGACACTCCTCATCGGTCAATCATTCACTAACGGGCAGGGCTTATTAAGGTTTAGCTCAAATGCACATCGGTGATAAAATGCGCGTCATTCCCATCGCGAGCGAGAGTTTGGGAGTTAGGAGTTTAGCGACCTTCGTCGAGGCTTCCGGCCTAAAAATCCTCATCGATCCGGGCGTTGCTCTCGGGCCAAAGCGCTACGGCCTTCCACCGGCCAGAATAGAGCTTGAAACCCTCCAGAAAATGAGGAAGAAACTGCAGGGGTATGCGAAAAGAGCAGATGTCGTGATAATATCACACTACCACTACGACCACCACACGCCCTTTTTTGAAGGCCTCTACGAGAGTTCAAGCGAAGCCTTTGCGAAGGAAATCTATGGAGGAAAACTCCTCTTCATCAAACACCCCAAGGAGAACATAAACTTCAGCCAGAGGAAGCGTGCTTGGGCCTTTTTGAAAAACGCTGAACCGATAGCAAAGAAGATTGAGTTCGCCGATGGAAAAACCTTCGACCTTGGAGGGGTTAGGCTTGAGTTCTCGCCAGCTGTACCCCACGGAAGGGAAGGCTCAAAGCTCGGCTTTGTGGTAATGACCCTAATTGACGATAGTTCCAAGAGGATAATCCACGCAAGTGACATACAGCTATTGAATAGAAAAGCCGTTGAGTGGATTATTGAAAAAAACCCTGATCTTCTCATAACAGGCGGTCCTCCCACATATCTCGGAAAACGCGCCGAGGGGAGCTGGGAAACTGGAATAAAGAACCTGAACGAGATAATCCGCGAGACAAACGCTGAGATAATCCTCGACCACCACATAGTGAGGGACAGGCGTTATCTCGAGTTCTTCGATGAGCTTGATGAGAGGCCAAAGACCTTTGCCCGCTTTCTCAAGGTTGAGGACAGGCCACTGGAGGCCTACAGACGGGAACTTCACAGGCTGGAAAAAGGAGAAAGCATTGAACTGCCGTTCTCACTCGGGGGAAAGCCTTAAACTATCTGAACCAATTAGGTATTGGTGGTGCACATGAGGGACTTCTACATCGCTCACGAGGAGGATATCAAAGCAGGAAGGACCACCGACGTTTATTTCATCAGGACAAGGAAAATTCTCACCGAAAAAGGAATCCACAGGAAGGTTTTCGCCGACGTGACTACAACAAGCCTCCCACACGGCTGGAAGTGGGGGGTTTTAGCTGGAATAGAGGAGGTCGCAAAGCTCCTCGAGGGCCTTCCCGTCAACGTCTACGCGATGCCAGAGGGAACTATCTTTCACCCCTACGAACCGGTTCTCCAGATAGAGGGCTTTTACGAGGAGTTCGGGATATACGAGACTGCTTTACTTGGAATGCTCAGTCAGGCTAGTGGAATAGCGACATCGGCCCTGAGGATTAAGATTGCCGCGAACTTCAAGCCAGTCTATTCCTTTGGCATAAGACACATGCACCCAGCAATAGCTCCGATGATTGACCGTTCGGCCTTCATAGGCGGTTGTGATGGAGTTTCCGGCGTTCTTGGGGCCGAGATGATTGGCGAAAAGCCCGTTGGAACCATGCCCCACGCACTGATTCTCACTGTCGGTGACCAGGTTAAAGCCTGGAAATACTTTGACGAGGTCGTTGAGCCCGAAGTTCCTAGAACAGCCTTGGTTGACACGCTCTGCGACGAGAAGTTCGAGGCGTTGATGGCGGCAGAGGCACTCGGTGAAAGGCTCGACGCGGTAAGGCTGGACACACCCGGTTCAAGGAGGGGCAACTTCAGAAGAATCATCGAGGAAGTCCGCTGGGAGCTCAATTTGAGGGGCTACGACTGGGTGAAAATCTTCGTCTCAGGGGGCCTAAACGAGGAAAGCATAAGGGAAATAGTGGACGTGACCGATGCCTTTGGAGTTGGTTCCGCCATAGCGAGCGCGAAGCCGATAGATTTCTCTCTCGACATCGTCGAGGTCGAAGGAAAGCCGATAACGAAGCGTGGAAAACTCAGCGGGAGGAAGCAGGTTTACCGCTGTGAGAACGGCCACTACCACCGTGTTCCGGCCAATAAAAAGCTCGAACGCTGTCCGGTCTGCGGGGCAAAGGTTGAACCCCTTCTTAAACCCCTCATAGAGAACGGAGAAATCGTTGGAGAACTGCCAAAGGCAAGGGAAATAAGGGAGTACGTTCTCGAGCAGGCCCAGAAGTTCAATCTGAGTCTTGAATGAACTTATTCTTCTTTTTATGTCCCTTTGGTTCCTCAGAAAAGTCCCACAAGGAAGATAAAAGAGAGGCCTTCAGGCCTCCTCGATGTGGATGCAGCTGACCGGGCAGGCCTCAGCCGCCTCAACAGCGCAGTTGTAGAGGTTCTCGTCCTCGATAACCTCAACGACCGGGACACTCTTGCCCTCGTCGTTCATCTCGAAGACGTCCGGGCAGAGGCTTGCACAGATGGCATCTCCAATGCAAACGTCCTGGTCAACCCAAACCTTCCACGCCATGGAACATCACCGCTTTTAGATGAAGCCGGTGGGAATATAAAGTTTTCGACGGGAAAAACGGCTAGGAAGGGCGGGAAAGGTGGAACAGAGAACCGAAAAAACCCCCCGATGAATAACAAAATCCAGAAGGGGTCAGTAGAGACCCAGCCTCTTCTTGTACTCCGGGCTTATCCTGTCGGGCGTCCATGGCGGATCGAATGTGAGTTCTATCTCCGCGTCCTTAACGCCCGGAATTTCGAGTATCTTGTCCTCTACAGCCCTGAGAATCCACATCGTCAGTGGACAGCCCGGAGTGGTCATCGTCATCTTGACGTAGACAGTGTTGTCCGGCCTTATCTGAAGGTCGTATATCAGGCCTAGGTTGACAACGTCGATGCCTATCTCAGGATCTATAACCTCTTTGAGCTTCTCCAGGATGAGTTCCTTCGTGAGCTGGACGTTCTCGCCCTCGCTGGCTTTCTCCTCGCGCTCGCGGTTTATCGTTATCAAACCGACGCCCTCGAGTTTTCCGATCTCGGAGTGGAGCTTGATGAGGACGTTATCGATGTCGGGAGTGTCCTTCGCGAGGGTTACGGTGACGTTACCCTTCTCGTCCACCTCGATGGACTTGACGAACTTCTCATCAACGATGCCCTTAACGACCTTTTCAACGTCTTCCTTCGTGACCATTATTCACCACCTGGCCGGAGTTAGGGAAGACAAATTTAAACCTTTTGGGTCAGAAGTGGGTAGTTAGGGGGACAGGATGTCGAGTATCAGTTTTTCCGCTATCTCGGGCGTTATCGCCCTGGCCCTCAGCTCCCTCAAAACCCTCTGTATGGCAAAGCGCCTCACCGACGGGGCCCTCCTGAAGGCCTCCCTCAGGAGCGGGCAGCCGAACCTGAGGTCGTACCTCCCCCCGATGAGCTCTATTATCTCGGCCTTGTCGAGGGCGAGAAAAGCTGGAAGGTTGAGGATTACGATGTCCCCGGAGCGGTAGATTGAGATTAGGCCGGAGCTCAGGAGGTCACCGGAGGCGAGGATTTTTATTCCCCTCTCCCTCGCGTAGTCCTCAACGGCCTTCATGACCATGGAGTGGCACTTCCCGCATATCGGCGCTCCCTTCTCCATCTGGGCGGTTATCACGTCGAGGTAGTTGGGAACGTCGACGAAAACGGCCCCCTCGCGCCTGGCCTTCTCGATCACGCGCTCGCTCATCTGGGGGAGCTTTGCCGTAACCGGGACGACTTTAAAACCAGCCCGGCGGAGGATTTTGAGGGCGGCTGTGCTGTCGGAGCCGGCGGAGAAGGCGAGGGCTATTCTCACGCTTGTTGGAGAGCGGTCGAATTCCTCTCCGGTCAGGCGGTACTCGATGAGATCCTTAAGGCGAGAACAGGCTTTTTCGCCGATTTCTCCCCTAACCCTCTCGAGGGCCTCGAGGTTGTATTCCAGGCGGTACCGCTTGACGAAGTCGTCTCCAATGGGAGGTATCATGGTCGTCGCTAATAGCTGGAGATTATTAAAGTTTGTTTTTCACTCCACGACCTCAAGTCTCAGCATTTCCAGCAGCTTTCCATAACTGTACTCTTCGGAGGGATCAAGGCCCTCAAAGTGATATCTAACGGGGAGTATACCTTTATCATAAAGCCTGCGTGGGAAGTCCCTGGCTATTAGAATTCCCCCGGCCGCTTCTGCCCCATACTCCCTTGTGTATCCCCTTAGTTGCTTCAGGTCTTTCTTACCGGCTTTCCCTGTTTTGACCTCCGCGAGCAGGTATCTGTTTGCTCCCTTTGGGTGTTTTAGCTTTATAAAAATGTCAACGTAACCCTCGGGAAGCGCCTTCTCTCCGAGCACCTCAAATTCTTCAGGTGAGTGATCAATACCGAAGAACTCAAGCGCATCCCTCAGGATCGTGTCTTTCAGCTTTTTTCGGAGTAGGGACTGAAGTATAAGCTCCCTGAAGTAAAACTTCTCTGGAATGGCTGGTTCTCACGCTTAAAGACGATTTTTGGCTCAAACGTTTCCCCATCGAATTCCGGATAAGAAGGCTTGCCGGAATACGAGGTGCCCATCTCGGAGACGTTGTAGAACGTTATCGTGTCTGCCTGGAAGTGCGTCTTTCGGTAGCCCCCTCTAAGCAACAGGTTCTCGGCGACGTATGAAAACTCTTGGCGTACCATGGGTTCGCTGAATTCCCGCTCCTGCCTCAAAAACAGCCGGAAGGGAAAACTGTACGTTCTCCCGGATCTGAATGTTATCGGGGGCCATGGTGGAAGTTCTTCAGCGTTTTTGTAAGCCGCTTTTTCAACGACTTTGTACAGGTTCCAGGCCCTCGCACCATAAAGGAACGAGATGTAATCCCCAACCTCTATGTCAAAAAACGTCCAGAGGCCGTTTATACTATTTGTAAAGCCTGCCATGCCGTATTCTATGCAAAGATTCAAGTTTTGTCTGTTGGATATTGACACTAGGAAGTAGTCCGCCACTCTTCACACCTGTGACAACTTCTTGTGTGATTCCACAAAAAAGTTATGCCTGTCTACCCCCGCTGGGAAAACCTTAAAAGAAGCCCCACCTAACCCCGTTCACGAACGAAATCCTTCTGGAGGTGCTTGCGATGATGGAGATAATCGAGAAGGTTAAGGAGAAGACGAGCATTCCGGTTTACGAGAGAACGATCGAGAACGTTCTGAGCGCGATACTCGCGAGCGGAGACGTGTGGAGGATCGTCGATCTCAGCGAGGAGCCGCTCCCGCTGGTCGTGGCCGTCATAACTGCCCTCCACGAGGTGGGCTACATAGTCTTCGACGGCCCTAACGTCATTCTCACCCAGAGCGGCAGGAGGCTGGTGGAGAAGTACGGGATCGGCGCGAGGAGGGACTACACCTGCTCCCACTGCGAGGGCAAGACCGTTGAACTCGATGCCTTCAGCGACCTCCTAGAGCAGTTCAAGGAGATAGTCAAGGACAGACCGCAGCCAAAGCACGACTTCGACCAGGCTTACGTTACCCCCGAGACGACCGTCGCCAGGATCGCCCTGATGCACACCCGCGGCGACCTTGAGAACAAGGAGGTCTTCGTCCTCGGCGACGACGACCTGACCAGCATAGCGCTTATGCTCTCCGGCCTGCCGAAGAGGATAGCCGTCCTCGACATCGACGAGAGGCTTGTTAAGTTCATCGAGAAGACCGCCGACGAGCTCGGCTACGAGAACATCGAGATGTTCACCTTCGACCTGAGGGAGCCTCTTCCAGAC
>JALVWX010000239.1 GCA_027023165.1 Thermococcus sp.
AACTGAAGAGAACGCCCTCGCAAGGACGAAGGACATCGAAACGATTGAAACGGACAGCATGCTCGCCTTCAGGACATCGCGAGTGTAGAAAGCTATGGCGGGAGTGGCAAGCCTAAAGGCGATGGTTCCTGTGAAAGCAGATACTATGAGCAGGGCTATTCCAATGAGGCGGGGGCGTTCCATCAGACCACCTTCTAAGCGTTGCTTCAAACGTTTTAAAAGTCTTGGTAGGAACGAAAAGGTTTCACACGATAAGGCTTGAATCAGAAGAAACTTCATCGAGACACCGCCAAAGCCGGGAGGAACCCTTTTATAGATTCCGCCTCAACCCCCGCCGAGGTGGTATCATGGAACTCAGGTTCGACATGGAGTATGAGGAAGCTTACAGGGAACTCTACGAGCTTGTCAAGCCCAAGTACAAGCTTTTCACCGCCGGACCGGTTGCCTGCTTCCCGGAGGTTCTCGCGATAATGAGCGTCCAGATGTTCAGCCACCGCTCGGCTGAGGCAAAGAAGGTTCACGTTGACACGCTCAACAGGCTCAAGGCCTTCTTAGAGGCCGATAAGGGTGAGGTGATACTCTTCCCAAGCTCCGGTACCGGTTTCATGGAGGCCGTAGTTAGAAACACCGTCCCGCGCGGCGGAAAGGTTCTCGTCACCGTCATAGGCGCCTTCGGAAAGCGCTTCGCCGACGTTGTTAAGGCCAACGGAAGGGAAGCCGTTGTCTTCGAGAAGGAACCCGGACAGGCGGTTAAGCCGGAGGAGCTTGACGACGCCCTCAGAAAGAACCCGGATGTTCACGCCGTTACAATAACCTACAACGAGACCTCGACCGGTGTTCTCAACCCGCTCCCGGAGCTGGCGAAGGTAGTCAATGAACACGACAAGCTCCTCTTCGTCGATGCGGTTTCTGCCATGGGAGGCGCGGACATAAGGTTCGACAAGTGGGGCATTGACCTCGTCTTCGCGAGCAGCCAGAAGGCCTTCGGCGTTCCGCCGGGACTGGCTGTCGCGGCAGTGAGCGAGAGGGTTTTCGAGATAGCCGAGAAGATGCCGGAGCGCGGCTGGTACTTCGACCTTCCGCTCTACAAGAAGTTCAACGAGAAGAAGAAGGGAACGCCCTCAACTCCACCGCTCCCGCAGATATTCGGCCTCAACGTCGTCCTCCGCATCGTGGAAAAGATGGGTGGCAAAGATGCCTGGCTCGACATGTACAGGAAGAGGAGCGAGATGATACGCGAGGGTGTCAGGGAGATGGGTCTCGGAATCCTTGCAGAGCCTGGCTACGAGAGTCCGACGATTACGGCCGTCGTCGTCCCCGAGGGTATGAAAGGCGTCGACGTCTACAACGCCATGCGCGAGAGGGGCTTCGAGCTGGCTAAAGGCTACGGAAGCGTCGCCGAGAAGACCTTCAGGATAGGGAACATGGGCTACATGACCTTCGAGGACATCGAGGAGATGCTCGCCAACCTGGGGGAGGTTGTAGAAAAGCTTAAGGCCTGACTCCATTCTTCTCATTTTAGTGAGTGACATGGTGTCAAAAAAGTGGCTCACCGCCTGGCTCGTGCTCAATCTGCTCATCTTCTGGTTCGTCGGACTGGCGTCGAGCGGCTATTCGATGGAAGGTTACCTGCCGGGGCAGAGTTCAAAGGTTGACCAGTACATGCCAACGGTTTACGCCAAGCCTGATGATAAGCCTATGGGGATACTCTACATGGTGGACTACGATGGAACGATACACTACTACATCGTCTGGGAGGACGAGTACTTCAGCAACTCATTCATAGACAGGCTCTACCGCTTCTTCAGGGGACTCGTCTACGGCGGAGCGACGCAGGACATAGAGGTAGTTAAGGTCAATCCAGACAACGGCACGTTCTACTTCCAGACCCACGGCCACGCGGACGTCCACGGCAGGATCCTGCCCGATGGGAGCTGTCTCTGGCTGGAGAAAAACCTCACCGTGCCCCACTGCACCGAGAAGAGAACCCACATCAAGGTCTACGTCGTGACCTGGAACCATATGCTCTCCCTACTGCCCGAGGAAGGGACCGTCAGGGTGCATCTGAGTGCAAGGCACATGACGCCCGAGGACTACGTCTCCCTCGGAATGTTCAGGAGGACCCAGTACAGCATGGCGGGGATAACCTTCAGCTCGCTCACCCTCGCGTTGATAGCGACCCTTGCCTTCAATGGGGTCTTCTACTGGGCATGGCGGAAGAAGTACCTGACAAGGGAGGGGCAGAAGAGGGTCAGAAGGGAAGTCAAAAAAAGCCTCAGGGAGCTGAGGAAAAAATGACTACTCCTGGGGGGTTAGCTCCCCGTCTTTTACCCTGTGAATCCGGTTTATACTCTTCTTCCCCGTCCTCCAGTCCCTCTTGAGTTCCACAACGATATCGAACTTGTCGAAGGTCTCATCATCGATGCGGAGCCAGTGCTTCACCTCGTCCTTTATGTCGTCGGTGAGCACTAAGGAGGTGACGATGAATGCGTAGTCGTCTATCAGCTCCCGGAAGACCCTGGCGGCGTCTATTGTGTGGATGGTGTCGATGACGACGTAATCCGGATTAATCGCTCTTATCTTCGAGATTACCTCCGAGGTCCTCATCTCAAGGGGCCTGTTGTCAAACTGGGTATCGATGACAACGATGTTCGGCTTGAATGGCTTGAACTCGCCGTAGGCCGTAATTACCGCGACCTTCCTGTCATCGGGTATGAAGTGCATCAGAGCCTCGACGAGCTTCGTCTTTCCAGAGCGGCTGGAACCAACGATTAGAATGTCCCTCCGCTCAAGGAGTGCCTTTCTGAGGGCCTCAAGCTGGTCCTCCGTCGCCGAACCGTAGCGGACGAGGTCTTCAGGGGTGAATATGTAGATGCCCATTTCTAACCACCGGTTATGATTCTCGACGATCGTTATAACGATATCGATAATAGATGCCAAGAGGAGTCAGTTTGGAGCCAAAATTTAGTCAATTATTCAAAAAGTTCTCCAATCAAATGTCATATTTAGACTAAAATCCAAACTTTTTTGCACAAAGGTCATAAAGGAAAAACTCCGTGGCAATAATCAGGTGGTTGATATGAACGCTCTCCAAATTGTGACCAGAAAAATTGAACCGGTAATGGAAATCCAAACGCGGGTTGTTGACTATATGACAGGATACATGGTAGAAAAGGGATTCAAGTGGCTTCTCCCGGTGATGCTCAGCTCGATAACCGACCCGCTGTGGCCGGATCCCGCCGCCGAAGAGGCACTGAAACCCCCAGAGGTCGAAGTTTACGGCTCCAGACTGAGGTTGACCCACAGCATGATACTCCACAAGCAGATGGCAATCGCGATGGGGCTGGACAGGATTTTCATCCTCTCACCTAACATCAGACTTGAGGGCAGAGAAGCCGATGACGGAAGACACGCCTATGAGTTCACCCAGCTCGACTTCGAGATTGCCGGCGCGAGCATGGAAGACGTTATGGGACTCATCGAAGGACTCATCAGCGGCCTCTTCAGGGAGGCTAGACACTGGGGACTCAAAAGGGAGGTGCCCAAGGTAAGGCCGCCCTTCAAGCGCTTCACGCTGGAGGAGATAATGGAAGAATTCGGGAGCGAAGAAGAGGCGAGCAGACTCATGGACGAACCCTTCTGGATAACGGACATCGAGAGGGAGTTCTACGACAGGGAAGACCCAGAGTGGCCCGGCCACTTCAGGAACTACGACCTCTATCTTCCGAAAGGCTATGGCGAGGTTTCGAGCGGTGGCGAGAGGGAGTGGGAGTACGAGGTGATAGTTAGGAAAATGAAGAAGGCGGGGATAAGCCTCGATGCATTCAGGCCCTACCTCGAGGTGGCAAAGGCCGGCCTGCTGAGGCCCAGCGCGGGAGCAGGAATCGGAGTCGAACGCTTAGTTCGCTACATGGTGAGAGCGAAGCACATAGCGGAAGTGCAGCCCTTCCCGCGGATTCCTGGAATTCCGGCGGTGATTTGACCCTATTCTCAGCGCCCTCCCCACGGTGAAAGGTTTATATCCTCCGAAGAGAATTCCAATATGGTGAGACCAATGGAATGGGAGGGCGCTTTTGAGGTACTTGACGCTGTTCTACCTGGAGAGACCGTTCTGCTCGAATACATCCCCTCTTACATACCTGAGTTCGTCCTGAAAGCGTTCATCGAATACTCGCGGAATAGAGGGGTCCCACTGCTCATAGACGACAACTTCGACACCCTTCACACGATTGCCATCCACGCGAGGTTGCTCGGAATCGACCTTGACCTCAAGAATGTAAAGGTCATAAAAACGGGGGGCAGAAAGTCCGTCGGGAATGTTGTTGCAAGGGTGAGCTTTCACCCCGACCCGGGTGTTTACATCCAAAACTACGAGAGAGCGGGAATGAGAGTTTTGGGAGAAGCAGCCTACCCCCTGATGAACCTCGTGCTGGGGATTGAGAATCTCTTTCTTTTCCTGAGAAGCCCAACCGACTCCTACCAGCTCCTGCTGAGCATCCAGCGTTTCCTCGGGAACAAGAGGAGAAAGGCATTCTACCTCGTGAACAAAGAGGCACTTGAAGGTTTCCACATAGCCGCACTGGAGGAGTTTGAGAGGATAGCCACGACGGTGATAGAGATGAACCCCTACTCAAACGGGGCCAATGTGAGGATAAGGAAGAGCGTTAACCCCTCCCTCACGGGGAAGGAATTCGACGTTGCTGCAAGGGGGCTGAGAGCATGATGGAGCTAGAAAAGCCAGTGCTCACAACCATGGAAGACATGGAAAAGCTCATAAGCCACATAGCGACGGGCGGGCTTACAGTGGTGGAGAACAGCGCGGCCCTCGGGGCGGAGTTCACCCTCTACTTCTTCAGGGAATTCTCGGAAAAAAGCGGCATGCCCCTTCTCATTGAGGACATCTTCGATACGCTCCCAGTGTATGAAACCCACCTTGAGCTTATGGGCTTCCCCCTCGGAATGAAGGGAGTCGACGTCATAAAGGTCGGGGGAAGTCAGGAGGCAGGCAGAGTTATCAGCAGAATTGAATTCGAGGAGGATCCCAACGTTTACCAGGGGAAGCTGGAGCGCGAGCTTGAAAAGCTACCCTACGAGAAGTACGTCCACATCGTCTTGGGTTTTGAGAGGCTCCTGGTGTTCCAGAAAGGGATATACAACACATACACACTTCTCAACCTCATCCGCAGAAAGCTGGGCAACGGGAGGAGCAAAAACGTTTACATAATCGAGCGCCCCGTAGTTGAAAAGCAGGAGTTCAACCCCCTACCCTTCCTCGAAGACATAGCAACGTCCGTAGTTCAGCTAAGAGACGAGGAGGAACTCATACGGATACGCTTCAGGAAATCCCTGTTTACCCTTCTGGCTCGTAAGAGCAGCATCCTCGTTTCCCCCAGGGAGATAATCCGGTGGTGGGGATGAGCATCTGGAACAGGCTCCGCCGGAAAACTGGCGGGGAGGAAAACAAGACAGAGGTCGTGTCAAAGGAACCCGTTGGGAGGTTCCAGGTGGTAGGGATAACCTCAATCCTCGGGAGGCAGGTGCTCGGCGGTGTTATCCTCGATGGGACAGTTTATCCTGGTTACAAGCTGAAGGGGGGCGGAGTAGCGCTTATAAGGGAGATACACATCCAGAACAAGAAGGTGGACTTCGCGGTCGAGGGCGACCAAGTGGCGCTGGTTCTGGAGGGGACGCTCAAGCTTAGGGGTGGCGAGGTCATCGAGGTCTACCGCTCGTGAGGTGATGGCATGATACTCCTCGACGATCACTTCCACGTTGACCCCTTCAAGGGCCTCTTCCTTGAGGCTGTCAAGCAGTTCCACAGAGCTGGCGGAACGCACCTGATGGTTGTCTACAAGACCGCCCACGACTACGGCTTTCCGGGATTGAAAGCGGAGGACTTCATGAAGGCAATGGACTTTCACATTGAGCTCGTCGAGAGGATAAACCGCGAAACGCCGGTGAAGGCCTTCGCTGTTGTGGGTGTTCACCCGGCGGAGTTTGTCCATCTGGCCGAGAAAAAGGGCCTTGAATACGCCAAAAACGAGGTGATGAAAGCTCTGGAATACGCCCAGAAGCTCTGCTTTGAGGGAAAAGCGGTGGCTATAGGGGAAATCGGGAGGCCCCACTACGAGGTGAGCGAGGAGATATGGAATGCCAGCATCGAGCTGATGAAGTACGGTATGAGCCTGGCAAAAGAAGCCGACTGCGCGGTTCAGCTCCACACGGAGAGCTTCGACGAAGCTAAATTCAGGGAGCTGGGAGAATACGTCAGGGAGGTTGGCATAAAGCCCTACAGAGTAGTTAAGCACTTCTCGCCGCCGCTGGTGAAGGTGGCTGAAGAGGTCGGCGTCTTCCCGAGCATAATAGCC
>JALVWX010000240.1 GCA_027023165.1 Thermococcus sp.
CCATTGAAGAGCTGAAAAAGGCGAATCCAAAAGCCCTACCAATCCTCCTTGGCGGGGAGCACTCCCAGACGCTTGGGGCGGTTAATGCCTTGAGGCCCAAGAGCTACGTGGTCTTCGACGCACACCTCGACCTCCGCGATTCCTACGAGGAGAATCCCTACAACCACGCCTGCGTTGCGAGAAGAATAGCGGAGCTTGGAGTTAGGGAAGCGATGTTCGGGGTCAGGAGCGGAACGAGGGAGGAAGTCGAGTTCGCCGAGAGAAGCGGAATCCCCTGGGTTCATGCGAGGGACTACAGCTTTGACGCCTTCGTTGAGCTCGTCAAACCCCTGCCTGAGCCCGTCTACCTCTCCGTTGACATTGACGTCTTCGATTTACCTCTCGTCCCGACGACGGGAACCCCTGAGGCAGGCGGACTAAGGTTCTGGGACGTCGTTGAGGCCATAGAGTGGCTTGTCGAGAACAAGAGGATAGCGGGCTTCGACATAATGGAGGTCGCCGGAGAAACGCTGGGCAACCCGACGGCTTTAACGGGGGCAAAGCTCCTCTTCTACTTCATTGGGGCAATGGGGAAATGATTCAGACTCCCTCCCTTTTCTGATCCTGGACTCCTCAATGCCACCCACAAGGACTCCCCACCCATGCGGTAAGGATAACCGAACTCATAGACCATCACTATTCCCGTTGCAAAGCCGAGGAGTTCCATAACAAAGTCCCGGGCCTTGTTTCCGAGCGTTTCATAGAGCCACGGCATTGAAGGAAGCATTATGACTTCAAACACCTCCCATCCCGAGCCTACCACCACCAGGGCAAAGAAACTTATCCTGATTATCCTTTTCTTACCCCAGCGAGGTTGTACGTCCTTGAAGCCTCAAGGACTACCTTGTTGAAAACGACCCAGACGACAAACCCACCCAGAAAATGACTCGGCACGTCGGCGTGCTGGCCACACGTCGTTGTAGAGGTCTACGTAAAGGAAGGGAACTTCGAGAAGGGTTACATGAACAACCATGGAGATGGCAAAGAGGGGGTATATTCCATCGTCGTAGAAGGGACTTACCCATGGCCATGCCCTTCTACCGGGGTAAGGGTATACCCGCCGTACGAGAAGAGGCACGGAAAGGGACAGCAACCCTGAGATGGTGGCAACCTTTTGATTGGGTTTACTCCCTGGAGGTGGCCAGAAACTCAACGAAGAGCACGACTGCGGCAACCTCTACTATGTACCCCTCCATGCCCGCATGTTTCTCCACGAGGTCGTTTCCACCGGATATCGCCCGCACGGTTAAATACCTTTTGGCTAGCAGAAGGAAACGAAAGAATGGATGAAAGAGAGCAGACCTCAGGATGCCCTCCCCTGGACCTTTTTCTCGTGGTATTTTCTCATCCTGTCCTCAACGGTCTCGTGCTCGAGAAGTTTGCTCTTGAGGAACGGCACCCACAGGGTCTCCGTGATGACCGAGGCGAGAACCGTTATGACGGTAACCGCCAGGATCACCTCCCCCCAGTAGGGCGTCAGCGTGTCGCTGTGGTACGTCATGGCCAGGCTCAGGGGGAGTGCGGCGAGCGCTGAAGGAACAACACCCCTCGGACCCTCAAGTGAGATGAACACGTACTCCTTTATGCCCCACCACTTGAGTATCGGCAGCGCCGCTATGGGCCTTGCGACGAGCATTATGAAGTAGGCGACGAGTATCCCCTCGATGAGGTTGTCCGTCAGGGGCTTGAGGTTGAGGCTCGCGCCGAGGAGGACGAAGATGAATATCGTCGCTATCGCCGCTAGGCTCTCGTTAAAGTGGACCTCTTTCTCAATCGCTTTCATGACCTTTGTCAGGAGCTGTGGCCTCTCCCGCTTGCTGAACACCTTGTAGTTTCCTAAGATTATACCCGTCACTGTGGCCACGAGGTATCCGGATGCCTGAAGCGTCTCACCGATCAAAAAGCCCGTGAAGGCCAGGAAGAGCGAGAATATCTCTATCTCCGGGAACTCGAAGATGCCCGTCTTCTTGATGAACCAGTAGCCGAAGGTTCCAACCGCAACGCCAACCACTATTGAGACAACGACCTCGTAGAGGAAGTACACCACGGCCGCACCGTAAACGCCCACGTGGGAGCTGAACACGGCGAAGATGCCCCCGCTGGCCTGGGGAACCAGCATGGCAACTGCAACCGCCGTGAGAACTATGCCGAGGGGATCGTTGAATATCGACTCCGTCACAATTGTTGTTTCAATGTCCTGCTTGACCCTGTACTGGCGGAAGAGGGGAATGAGCGTTGCCGGGTCTGTTGCACTGATTATCGCACCGAAGAGAAATCCTATGAGGAACGATGCGTGGAAGACCCATGAGAAAAACCATGCCGCAAGAAGAGCCGTGATGAGCAGTCCAACGGTATCGAGGGTCACGATGGTGGAGAAGTTCCGTTTCAACAGCTTCCAGCTTAGATTGTGCCCCTCGGTGAAGAGTATCATCACCAGACCAAAGACACGAACGTAATTGAAGAGCTCCCGAGCCACGCTCCTTGGCATAAGTGCCACGATCGGCCCGAGTATCATACCCGCTATTATGAAGAGCGGAACGTAGGAGATGTTGTAGCGCCTGCTTATCAGCATCGCTATTATCCCAGAACCCAGGACCGCAACGAGGACCTTTGCCATAACGTCCACTGCCATGTTATCGCCTCCTGTTAGTCGTTTTCCGTGTCTACAAAGAGATTTTAAAGATTTCCCAAGGCATTTTTAAGAGTTAGGGTGTTCTAACGAGAGAGTTTCGAAGAAAAAGCTTTGAAACTGGTTTTTATATATAGAAAGTTGAACCACTTACCACAGGTAAATTCCCTCAATTGCATAATAGTAGGCACGGTAGATGTCCTTCTTTGTAACGACCCCCACTAGCCTTCCCCCCTGATCCACAACGGGAAGAAGGTTCTGATCGTTCATCAAAATCTTGTCCAGTGCATCCTGAGCCGTTTCTCCAGGCCCAGCGACGGCGAACTCTCTCCTCATAAACCTCTCAACAGGAAGTCTCTTGATCGAGGTTGACTTTCCCAGTATGTCCGGAACACCTATTATTCCAACGACCCTACCATCATCGTCAACAACGGGGAGGAAATCATGACCCGTCGAGGCAATTATCTTCTCAACCTCAAGCAGGGGCCTTTTCACGTTGATTCCAATGACCTCCGTCGTCATTATCTCGTGGACGGCTATGGTCTCAAGAATCAACGGCCTTCCTGTTTTTACGTGAACGCCTTTGCGCTCAAGCTTGAGGGTGTAAACGGAGGAACCCCTAAAGAACGCCCTGGCCGTCAGGAACGCCATGACGGAGGTCAGTGCAACGGCGGGGGAATAGGCATAGCTGCCCGACATCTCGGTTATCATTATTATCTGCGTCAGCGGGGCCTGGGTTGATGCTGCGAAGAAACCGGCCATTCCCGCCAGAGCGTAGGCCTCCACGTTTGCGTGTGCGGCGTGGGGGACGATCATCCCGAAGGCGGAGCCGATCATGGTGCCTATGAAGAGACTGGGGGCGAATATTCCACCAGAAAAGCCCGAGCTCACGGCAAGGAGGGTGGCCGTCATCTTGGCCAGAGCCAGGATTATGAGCATCTCGAGGGTGAACTTCCCGAGAAGGGCGTCCTTAATGCCGTCAAACCCTATCCCAAAGATCCCCTGGGTGGGGAGAAGCATTCCTATGAGTCCGATGCCAAGGGCACCGACGATGAGGCGGAGCTCGAAGGGGTACCTACTGGAGAACGCGTCAAAGAAGTCTGTTGCCCTGTAGATGGCCCTGGTGTACGCGTAGCCCACAAGCCCAAGGAGCACGCCCAGAACGAAGTAGAAGGGGATACCCGCGAGGACACTTATACTCGGGTTTAAAACGGGGAAGCGAGCCGGGTGGTGAAGGATAGCCAGAGTTATCGCGTTGCCGATTATGGCGGAAACGAAGATGGGAACGAGGTTTATCGTTATCGCCCCCATGTAGATGACCTCAAGGGCGAACATCGCCCCGGCGAGGGGCGTGTTAAACGTCCCCGCTATTCCCGCGGCGAGACCGCAGGTGGTTATCAGCTTCCTTGCCTGCGGGTTGGGAAGCCTCTCGGCCAGTGCAGAATCGAGCGCCGCTCCGATGAAGGCGGCGGGTCCTTCGCGCCCCAGAGGGCCGCCTGCTCCGATAGAAACAGCGGTTGCGAGGGTCTTCATGACGGCAAGTTTAGCGCCTATCTTCCCGCTTTTGAATATTATTCCCTCTATAACCTCCGGAACACCATTTCCCCGGAGTTCAGAGTACCTCTTGACCATTGGCGCTATTAAGAGCGCGCCGAAGACGGGAAGGAGGATGTAGCCAAGGTTGAACCCATGAACCTCGTAGGAAACCGCCGGAAGAACACGGGAGAAGAAAAGGGTCGTGAAGCCACCGATAAGGAGCCTGAAGGCCAGCGCGCCCAGACCCCCAACTAATCCTGCCAGCGCTGCTATGCCGAGCAGCACGGACCATCTCCTAACGTATCTCCTCAGGCTCCACTCTCCCGCGTACATCGGCGCTCAACCGAAGAAGGCCCCCATCATGTCCATCTGTTCCTCGCTCATGCTCTTTATCTTGAACTCAGGCATCTCTCCCTTGAGCTTCTCGTACTCCTCCTCGGTTATTTCCCGTGCTTTGCCGTTTTCAACAATGTAGAAAATCCCGTAGTCAGGGTCGCGGTAGGCAACTAGGAACTTCTCGACCTCAATGTCGTCGAAGTTGACGAAAATGACGTTTCCCCCGGTGTAAGGTCTCTTGCACTTGAAGGGGAAGCTCGAGGAGTTGAGCATAGCATCGCCCAGGGCCTGGTTGGCCTTCTCGCCGTTTATCTCCGTCCAGAAGGGCCTCCCCTCGAAGTCGCCCTCGACAACTATCAGGAACCTCTGGCCGTCGAGCTCCACTACGGGTGCTCCCTTCTCATGAAGTATCTTGAACAGCTCGCCGATTGTCTCGGCGTTTCTGAGTGATGCCACAAATCCCTCGACTTTCATACTATCACCGTTTTCACCTCTAAAATCCGGGTTATAAGGGTTTGGGAGAAGCTTTTTAGATTCTCCAGGAGACTTTCCACGGTGGTGAAATGCTCGTCGATGCCGACCTTCACATTCACTCGCGCTATTCAAAGGCCGTCTCAAAGGCAATGACGGTTCCCAACCTCGCTGAAAACGCGCGCTTTAAGGGTTTGGGTATCGTTGGAACCGGCGACATACTTAACCCGATGTGGGAAAGGGAACTCCTTAGATACGCCAGAAAAGTTGACGAAGGAACCTATGAGAGGAAGGGGATAAGGTTTCTTCTGACGACGGAAGTCGAGGACAATAGGAGGGTTCACCACGTCCTGATTTTCCCGAGCATCGAGACCGTAAGAGAGATGCGCGAGAGGCTGAGGCCCTATTCGGGCGACATCGATACGGAAGGGAGGCCCCACTTAAGCCTTTCAGCCTCTGAAATAGCCGACCTGGCAAACGAGCTCGACGTTCTCATAGGCCCGGCCCATGCATTCACTCCTTGGACGAGCCTCTACAAGGAGTACGATTCCCTGGAGGAGGCCTATGGAGGCGCAAGAATCCACTTCCTTGAGCTTGGCCTCTCCGCCGATAGCGAGATGGCCGACATGATAAGGGCCCACCACGGGCTGACCTATCTAAGCAACAGCGACGCTCACTCACCGATGCCCCACCGTCTCGGAAGGGAGTTCAACCGCTTCGATGTTAGGGAGGCGACCTTTGAGGAGATTAGAAAGGCCATCCTCAAACGGGGTGGCAGGAGAATCGTTCTCAACGCCGGTCTCGACCCGAGGCTTGGCAAGTACCACCTCACCGCATGCTCGCGCTGTTACACCCACTATTCCCTCGGGGAGGCCAAAGCTTTGAAATGGAAATGTCCCAGGTGCGGTGGAAGGATAAAGAAGGGCGTGAGGGACAGAATTCTGGAGCTGGCCGATACCAACGAGAGGCCCGAGGACAGGCCCCCGTATCTAAGGCTAGCCCCTCTTGCGGAGATAATAGCGATGGTAATCGGCAAGGGAGTCGAAACAAAGGCAGTGAGGGTAATCTGGGAGCGCTTTTTAAGGGACTTTGGGAGCGAGATTAGAGTTCTCGTCGATGTATCTGTTAGAGAGCTCGCCAGGGTTCATGAGGACGTTGCGAAAGCCATCTGGGCCTACAGGAACGAAAAGCTAATCGTAATTCCCGGCGGGGGAGGAAAATACGGGGAGATAAGACTTCCAGAGGAGATTAGGAGGGCGAAAATAGAGGAACTGGACAGCGTTGACGTCGAGCTTCCCGAGGAAAAGCCAAAGCAGAGGAGCATAACGGAGTTCCTGAAG
>JALVWX010000241.1:0-6775 GCA_027023165.1 Thermococcus sp.
TTGTGAACTGGGTGAGGTAGTTGTGGAGGCACAGCTCTTTCCTGCTCCTGAGTTCGACGCCCGAGACGGGGCTCTTCCCGCTTATGGCCTTAAGCTCCTCTATAACCCTGTCCATCTGCCTGTGGGTTCTGGCAAGGTAAAGCACCTTGTAGCCCCCTTCCTTCGCGGAGGGGAGGATTCCAGCCAAAACGCTCACCGTCTTTCCAAAGCCGGTCGGTGCCTCGATTATCGCGTTCTCGCCGTTCTTAGCAGCTTCCGAGACCAGCTCGATGAATTCCCGCTGGTTCGGCCTCAGGTCCTTGTAGGGGAAGTACTCAAAGGGATCACTCATCTCTTCCATGGGAAAGAGTTTTAACGGCTCACTTTTAACCTTTGTCGGTGGAAGGGATGGACGAAAAGGTCAGCAAGCTCATCGAACTCACAGTCGAAGCCCTCCTCATAGTCTGGCTCGGATACCTGACGATCTACCAGAACTATCTCCTCTACAACTGGCACCGCGGCCTGCCCCTGCCGTCGAGGTATCCGGCAATCGCGGCCGGCATTCTCATGGGGTTCGCGTTTTTCTGGTACGAATGGGACAGGTTTGGGAAGAGCAACCCATCAAGGCCCGAAGAAATCGGCAGAGAAGAAGAAACGAGGAACCTGGAAGGCAGCACTGCGGAAGGGAACGAAGAATTCGAGCAGGGGGACGGCCCAGCCACCCTCAGATGACCCTTATCCTGTACCTTCCTTCCAGCTCCGCCCCGTCAAAGTCCTCCCCGCCGACCTCCAGTAGTGCCTTTTCGACCTCCGTTATTGAAAGACCAGAACCCGAATCGTGCTCCATTCTCTCAACGAAGTCGTCAACTACGGTGACAGTGAACCTGTCGCGTTCTCCCTCGCCCTCAAGCCGGAAGCTCCTCCTGCCCGTGTGCAGTCTCACATACCTGACGATGTGGGGCATGAGCGAGGGTTTGAGGCCGCTCACAACGAAGTCCCCAGGTGAACCCACGACCTTTCCGACAACTGCCCCGTGGCTCTCGGCCATCCTCGCAACGGCGAGTGCAGAACCCCTGACGAGGAATCCCAGCTTTTTCCCGAGTCCCCTCTCCCCGGGTATGTCCCCCGAAACCCTCGCCAAAAGCCTCGAATCCTGAGCCGCAAAGGAGAGAACCAGGAGGCCATCAACGCCCTTGAGGATGTAGGTGACGTGGGGTTCGTTGAAGGTGAACTCAAGGGTTCCCTCAAAGCTGAACCTGGTCAGGAAACGCCTGAAAGATATCCTGACAAGGGGCCTCTCTCCTTCGCTAACTCGGACTTCATAGGGGAACGTGGAGAAAAGTCTAGCCGGCATCGATGCAACGCTCAGCAAGGAGTGCCAGTCCGCGCTGAATGGGACCTCTGCAGTCCTTGACTCCATAGAGCACACCTTTGTACACTGCTCTGCACTGCCGTGGCATTTAACGATGGAGTGCTTTTAAAGTTGGCGGAAGGAAAGAACTGAAGGAGAACTGAAAGGGAGAGATCAGAGCCTGAACTCCGGAATCTCCTCGATGACCTTGGTCGTCAGCTTGACTGCCGCATCAACATCGCGCTCGTCCACAACTTCGGTGTTGGAGTGTATGTAACGCGCCGGAATGCTTATGCCACCGCTCGGGACACCGGTCTTGTTGAGGTGTATTGCCCCAGCATCGGTTCCTCCTCCAGTGAGGATGTCCCACTGGTAGGGTATCTCGTATTTTTTGGCCAGCTCCTCCATCCAGCGAACTATCGTCGGGTGGCAGATGACGGAGCGGTCCATTATCTTGATTGCAACTCCCTTTCCGAGCTGGGTTATCTGCTTGTGTTCTGGCGTTCCCGGAACGTCGGCCGCGATGGTCACATCCAGGGCAAAGCCGTAGTCAGGGTCTATGCCGAAGGCCGAAACCTTGGCACCGCGAAGGCCAACCTCCTCCTGAACCGTTGCCACGAAGTAAACGTCCGCATCGGTCTCGCTCAACTGTCTTGCACTCTCAACCAAGGTGTAAACCGCTATCCTGTCGTCGAAGGCTATGCTAACCAGGCGGTGCTTGCCGAGCCTCTCCAGCCTTCCGTCCCAGGTAATTACCGTGCCTATCTTGACGCCCATCTCCTCAGCTTCCTCCTTGCTCTCGGCACCGATGTCAATGAACACCTGGTCCCACGTTGGGGCCTTGTTCCTCTGCTCCGGCTTCTGGATGTGTGGTGGAACTGAACCGCCAACGCCGTAGATGAACTCGTTCGGGCCAACCCAGACCTTGAAGCGCTGGGCTATTAGAGTTCTTGGGTCAACACCGCCGACCGGGGCGACGCGGAGGAATCCGTTCTTCTCGATGTGCGTCACCATGAGGCCTATCTGGTCCATATGGCCTGCGAGCATTACCTTTGGCCCCTTGCCCTCCTTGTGGGCTATAACGTTCCCGAGCTTGTCGACCTTTATTTCATCGACGTAGGGCTTGAAAGCCTCGATAACGACGTCCCTCACCCCGAGAAACTCGTAGCCGGAAACTCCAGGAGCCTCTATAATCCTCTTCAGCAGTTCAAAGTCGACCATGGCTTTCGCCTCCTTCAGATTTCCGTCTGAATGTGAGTCGGGGGATATTTAAGGTTTTCCAAAAGCGAGACCATCTCGCCAACGGTCAGGCAGTCCGAACAGCCTCTCCTGAAGCTCCTCGCCACTAGGAGGTATTTTCTCTCCCCCTCCCACGGGACGTTGTGGGCCTTGGCCATTAGCCTGCCGATTTCCCGGGGACCGTCAACGTTCTTCTTCCACTTCGCCTCTACGAACGTTGCCTTCTTCTCCCGGGTGTTCACGGCGACGAGATCTATCTCGTAGTTCCTTCCCCACTGGGGGCCTAGTAAGTCAAAGGTCAGCAGTTTTCCGTTTAAATCCCTCAAAATATCTGCCACGACCCTCTCAAAAATCCTGCCGAAGTAGTTGGAAAAATCGGCCTCCAGGGCCCGGAAGAATGGTCCGTAGTCCGAGGAATCTATAGCCGATTTCCACGGCTCGATCATGGAGAACCAGAAGTTGAGGAAGTAATCCCTTATGACGTACCTGGAGCGTCTTCCGCCGAAGACCGGCCTCTCGCGGGAGACCAGGCCGTAGTAGCTTTCGAGAGCCTCCAGATATTTGCTTATGCTCCCCGGCTTCATACCCACTGCGTTGGCAATCTCCATCATCCTGTTTTTTCCGAGGGATATCGCCTTCAGTATTGAGTAGTACGTCCGGTATGCCTTTCCAAACTCATCTAATAGCAGGCCTTCCCCCTCAGACGTTATGAAGGAAGAGTACCTGACTGCATCCTTCAGGAGCTCAAGGGACGGCTTGGGGCCAAAGAGTTCAATTAGCTCATAGTACTTTGGGACTCCCCCGAAGATTCCGTAGAACAAGTGAAGAACAGTATCGTCGCTTCCCTGCTCCCAGAGGTCACGTTCTCCCACGTGTGCTTTCTTGCCAGCTCCAGGGAGACGAACTTTGTGAAGTCTATCTTTTCACGAACGTATACCTCCGTTCAGCAGAAACTGAAGGGCCATCTTCGGATCGTAGGGCTTTCTCAGCTCTTCCCCCAGCTTCTCAATTGTCGCGGGAAGGAACTCCTCACGGTGAATGAAGCCGATCCCCTTTATTTGCACCTGCTTTACCGCAGGTTATTATCGCGGCGTTGTGTCGGGTGAATCCTATCAGGGCCTCCGGCCCAAACTTCCCCCTGCGAGCTTTTTTATCCCCTCAACGCGCTCCTCAAAGGCATAATGAATGAACTCCTCAGGTATCATCCCACCACCGTTTAACTTTGACCCCAAAGTTAAAAACGCCTTTCGGTCTAATCCCAGCCATGAAGGCGAGAACTGCACTGCTGAAGCTGAACGTCGTTCCCTGCACCTTTATCGAGAGGCTCAACCGCTTCGTGGCTTTAGTGGAGGTAAACGAGGAAACCAGAAAAGCCCTAGTCACCAACACAGGCCGCCTGGAGGAGTTCATGGTTCCGGGAAGGAAGGCCTTCTGCCTGCCGAAGAGCGGGGGCAAGACCGACTTCGTTCTGGTCGCTTTCGAGGACTTGGATGGAAAGGGTGCGGTGATAGACACGAGAACTCAGGCAAAAGCCTTTGAAAGGGCCGTTGAACTCAACCTCGTGCCCTGGCTGAAGGACTGCAGGATAAAGCGGAAGGAGGTAACCGTCGGGAAGTCCCGCCTCGATTACCTCTTCGAGTGCCCGGATGGTGAAATCTACGCCGAGATGAAGAGCGCGGTTTTAAGGGGCGGGGAACGTGGGGAGTACGCCATGTACCCCGACTGTCCGTCAACGAGGGGACAGAAGCACATAAGGGAGCTTATCGAGCTGAAAAAAGCTGGAAAGAGGGCGATGATGTTCTTCATCGGGGCGATGCCAGGAGTGGAGAGGTTCAAACCCTACGAACGGGGGGATCCAGAGATAGCGCGCCTTCTGGCGGAGGCGGAGAGAAGTGGCGTTGAGGTTAACGCACTGAGCATCTCCCTTCTGCCGGAGGGAAAGGTGGTCCTTGAGAGGCCGAGCCTTGAGATTGAGGTTTAAACGGCCGTCCTCGGGGTCTTGTACCACTTCTTCTTGGCCTTCCTGCCCTCCCAGAGGCCGGCGAGTGATATCAGGATCCATATCTGGGAGTACGTGTAGTACATCAGCGGCGCGAGGAGCCAGCAGCCGGGACTCTTTATCCTGCCGTCGTAGAGGCCCGCGAAAATCTCCAGCAAGAACGCTAGGTAGACGAAGCTCAGGATAGCCCCGGTGAACCACGTGATGTTTCCAAAGGTTGCCAGGAGGGCTATGAAGGCAACGTCGGCCACTATGACCGCGACGGCGAGAAGATAGTACACCATCAGGGTCAGGAGGAGGTCGATCCTAAGCCCCCACCCGGGTATCTCCCTGAAGCGCTTTATATGCTCGGCGACGGTGTAGACGTTCCCCGCTGCCCAACGGGTCCTCTGGCGGAACCAGACGCGCCAGCTCTCGGGTTCCTGCTCCCAGGTTACCGCAAGGGGATTGTAGGCTATCCTCTTATCCATCGCTATTATCCTGAAGGACAGCTCCAAGTCCTCAGCGATGGCTCTCTCATCCCAGCCGCCGAGTTCCTCAAGGAGTTCCAGTTTTATCACGAAGTTCGTTCCAGGAAGTACCGCGGTCTTGTAGAGCATGCTCTTTCCCGCCTGCCCGGCCAGCTGGAAGTAGAGGTACTCCATGCAGATGAACCTCGTGAGAACGTTTCTATTCCAGTTTATCGTCCTCACCTTGCCCGTGACGGCAGGAGTCTCATCGCTCAGCATCGAGACAAGCCGTTTAAGAGCGCCCTGCTCCGGCCGGTTGTCCGCGTCGTAGACCGCTATCACTTCGCCCTTTGCCATCTTCAGACCGTGGTTGAGGACGTAGCTCTTGCCCTTTCCCCCTCCCTCGACCTCGATGACTTTGATGAAAGGAAACTCCCGGGCCACCTCAGCGGCCCTCTGAAGGGTGTCGTCGGTTGAGCCATCATCCAGCAGGAGGACTTCCAGTTTATCCTTGGGATAATCGAGTGCTGCCATAGCTCGGAGAGTGTCCCCTATAACAAGCCCTTCGTTCCTCGCCGGAATCAGAATGCTGACGGTCGGCAGGGCATCGTCCCGAGGTATCGGAGGCTGCTTGAAGCGGGAACTGTACCTCAGTCCGGCCATGGTGAGAACCAGGTAGTAGATGAAGATGGGGTATATGACTACCCCAGCAAACAGCCAGATCAGGTACAGAAGGGATATAATGAGCCAGGCGGCGGTGCCGAGGTCTACCATGCCGTCCCCTCACCATTTTATGGCCCCTTAGTTTATAAGGGTGACCTTTCGGTCCCGTCACGGAGCGCGGAAGCGTTTTAAACCCGGAGTGCGAGAGAGTTTCAGGTGATGGGAATGACCATAGTCGATGTTAGAATCCTTGTTGAAGGCGCGAGCGACGTCGAGGTCGTGAGCAAGGCCCTTCAGGGGCTGGCCCTGGGGAGCGAGTACAACATAACGATCTCCGCGATAATCCCGACGACCAACGTGGAGATAGCGAAGAGTGCGGCCGCTGGAGCCGACCTTCTCATAATAGCCACCGACGCGGACAGGGTCGGAAGGGACTTAGCTGAGAGGCTCTACAACGAGCTTAACGAGATGGTCGGCCACGTCGAGCGGATGAAGCTCCCCCTCGGCCACGATCTGGAACACGTCGACGTTGAACTCGTGAGGAAGGAGCTGAGGAACACGCTCGTAAGGGCCGGACTTAAGAGCCTTCAAGTTCTCCCAGGATACATGGAAATACGGAAGGAACTCCTTGATGTTAAGGGCAAGTACGACCAGCTGGCCAACGACTACGAGGTCCTTTACAAGGAGCACGAGGAACTCCAGAGGAAGTACGAGGAACTTCACGCCGAGTACACCAGGCTGAGGAGCGAGAACGAGGGGCTGAGAGAACTCCTCGACAGGAAGAGCAGACCGGTCAAGATAGAGGACGCCTGGAAGGGCCTCTTCCCGGCGGAACCTGTGCCGGAGGAGAGAATACTCGCGATAGCCGTTGAGAAGCTCGGCTTGGCCGGGAAGATAATCGTCGGACAAGGCTACGTCTTTGCAGAGGACGAATCTCTCATAGAGGAACTCCTCAAGACGGTCTACCTGAGCCTCGCCGTCAAGGAGGAGCTTGAGGAAAAGGAAGGGCCGAAGCCTCCAAAACCGCCGGAGGAGAGGCCCGCTCCAGAGCCGGAAGAGCCGAACATCGTGGAGAACCCTGAGCTGAAGCCGGAC
>JALVWX010000241.1:6785-9200 GCA_027023165.1 Thermococcus sp.
ATAGAGCGCCTCCTGAAGGGCGTCGGCGATGAGTGAAACCGAGACGGTGGAAGAGTTCGAGACTTATTTAGACCTCGAGGGCAAGAGTCCCAACACGATTAGGATGTACTCCTACTATGTGAGGAGGTACCTCGAGTGGGGCGGAAAGCTGAACGCACGCTCCGCCCTCCGATTTCTTGCAAGGCTCAGGGGGGAGGGCTACTCGAACAGGAGTTTAAACCTCGTCGTTCAAGCGCTGCGCGCTTACTTCCGCTTCGAGGGGGCGGATGAAGAGGCAGAAAAGCTAAAGCCGCCCAAGGTCCCGAGGAGTTTACCGAAGGCCCTGACGAGGGAAGAGGTCAAGAGGCTCCTCTCGGTCATCCCTCCAACGAGAAAGCGCGACAGGCTCATCGTCTTCCTTCTCTACGGCGCCGGTCTGCGCGTCAGCGAGCTGTGCAACCTGAAGAGGAAGG
Organism: Thermococcus sp.; assembly: GCA_027023165.1. Next base: position 7,238 of record JALVWX010000241.1, read on the forward strand.
ACGTAGACCTTGAAAGGAACCTCATAGTCGTGCGCGGCGGCAAGGGCGCCAAGGACAGGGTCGTCCCGATTCCGGCTTTCCTGAGCGGTGCGATCAGGGACTACCTCGAGAGCAGGGAGGACGACAGCGAGTATCTAATCGTCGAAGAAAGAAGGAGAAGGAAGGACAGGCTCTCCACAAAGACGGTCTGGCACCTCCTCAAAAAGTACGGCAAGAGGGCAGGGATTGAGGTTACCCCCCACAGGCTCCGCCACAGCTTTGCAACTCACATGCTCGAGAACGGCGTCGACATAAGGGCAATCCAGGAGTTGCTCGGCCACTCTAACCTCTCGACGACGCAGATCTACACGAAGGTTACCGTCGAGCATCTCAGGAAAGCCCAGGAGAAGGCGAGGCTGATAGATGGGCTGATGGAGTAAAAGGCTAAACGCCGAGGAGAAACCTCCAGAGAGGGAGAACCCTTATTTTGAAGCCATCCCCTTCGAGAACCTCTTCCTCGTCCCAGGTTACAACGGTGAGGTTACGACACTTGAACTTTCTGGCCACTTTTAAAAGGGTATCTATCTCCCGCTCTCTATTCTCCTCGAGGGTTCTTGTGACCTGGATAAGCTCCGTTACTCTTCCCCTCTCGCTCACCACAAAGTCAACCTCGCTCTCTCCCGAGCCACCGTAGTAGTGGAGGGCAATTAGAGGATTTTCATAGCTCTTCCGCCTGAGGAGCTCCAGGAAAACGGCGTTCTCCATGTCCCTCGCAATGTCCTTTCTGGTAAAGAGTGTCAGGCCCGTGTCGATCAGGTAGACCTTCTTAGGTGCCCTCTGTGACTCCTTCTCGGAGCGTCCGTACTTCGGTAGAAAGCTCACGAAGAAAGCGTCCTCAAAGGCCTTGAGGTACTCAAGGACCGTAGTCTTGGATGTGTTAAACTCCGACTTGAGGAAGCGGTAAATCGAGCTGTAGGAGGTGTACTTGGAGTAACTCGAGAGCAGAACCTTCACGACTGCCTCGAGGAGCGCCAGATTCCTCACACCGTTCCTTTCCGCGACGTCGCGCGTTATCATCACCGAGAGATATTCCTCCAGGATCCTCACCTTGTCGTCGAAGAGAACCACCTCTGGAAAACCACCGTATTCGAGGTATTCGGAGAGGAGCTTCTTGATGAGGTGAACCTTCCTGCCGTACAGGTCGGCCTCCTTAAAGCCAACCCCCTTGAAAAGGAGGAACTCCCTAAAGGATAGGGGGAAGAGCGTATAGCTCAGAGCCCGGCCCCTTAGCTGGGTCGCTATCTCCTTCGAGAGGAGCTTTGAGGAGGATCCTGTTAGGGCCACTTTGAAGCCCTCGTCGAGGAGGTATCTAACGCCTACTTCCCAGTTCGGGACGTTTTGAACCTCGTCAAGAAGGAAGGTTGGCTTTCCCTTCACCATTTCGGGGTAGAGATCAAAGTACGCATCAACTATCGCGGGGAAATCCCTTCCACTAGTCCCGTAGAGGAGAGGGTTCTCAAAGTTCAGATAAATGAAGCTTTCCCTGCTTTCTCCGATCAGAGAGTAGAGGAGGTACGTCTTCCCGGAACGGCGGGGGCCTATTACTGCAAGGGCCTTTCCAGGCAGAAATGAAACCTTCAACTCCCTCTCTTTGATCTCAGGAAGTTCCCTCTCGTGGAAGAGCCTGATGTACCTCTTGACGTCTTCCCGATTCATGGTTCATTATATACATCCAGTACTTTTAAATATTTGGTCTAATATACAAGACCAAGGTTTTTAAAACACTGGTTTATTATACAGAACCAAAAGTGGGAAGAATCAGAGCGCACCCTTCTTTCTCAGCAGGGCAAGGTAGCTCGTGAAGGCTCCAGCAGAGATCGTGTCGCCGAGGCCGACCGTCGAGACGGGGTTCTTCACGAGCCTCGTCGGGATTATCACGACCTTGTACTCCCTCGTCCTCAGCTTTCTCTTCGCCTCCTCGAAG
>JALVWX010000241.1:9210-9763 GCA_027023165.1 Thermococcus sp.
CAGCGGGTTGTCGGCGTGGGTGATGTACATGATGTAGTAAATCGTGTGGATCTGCAGAACTTCGAGGTTCATCTCGTCGATGAGTATCTTCCCGCCCAGAACGGTGTCCTCTATGCGGTTGTAGGTGAATATTCTGTCGGAGAGCTTTGGATAGCCGAGGGCGTTGAGGACATAGGCGATCTCGGATTCATCCATTCCTACGCTGTCCACGAGGGGAAAGAGGTTGTAGATGACCTTTTTCCTCAGCTCGCGGTTCTGTATGGAGGCAAACTCGAGGTGAACCTTAACGTCCTTCTCGCGCTTGAGGAGGAGAATGTCCTTCTTCGCCTCACGCAGGTAGTGGTTCGCGTCCTTCCCGTCGGAATAGCGGAGCTTTATTCCCTGGTAGCCGGAGAGGATGGCCCCGTCAACCGTCTCGCCGATCTCCGGAAGGAACGGCTTAAGCTCAGGCTCGGTGTATATCCTTATGCTCTCAAAGCGTGCCGAAACAATAAAGCGGCCCGAGAAAGGAACCGTTACCGTCTCGTCCCCAAGTTTGAAGGTCGTCCCGGAG
>JALVWX010000241.1:9773-24417 GCA_027023165.1 Thermococcus sp.
ATGCGGTTGACCTTGAGCGGGTCGCCGTCGCGGTAGGCCTCGCGGGGGTGCTTGAAGACGAGCTTTCCATCCTCGACGACGGGATAGAGGAGGTTCGGCTTATCCACGAACATCATGGCCTGCCTCTTTGCCAGATGGGGGGTGTACACTATGACCTTTTTGAAGTCGAGATTCGCCAAAAGGTTAGCTATTATACCCGCCTGGCCGCCCATCCTCTCGACGTCGTATCTGAAGCGGGAATCGAACCATGCGTGAAGCTCCTCGTTGACCAGGGGAACGGCCATCGGCTTGCCCGTCTTGAGGGCGTGGACGAGCCTTGCCACGAAGTCAACGGGTTCGTTTATCTGCCTCGGGTAATCCTCCATTCTCCTCCGCACTGCCTCCGCTCCAAACTCGTCTATAAGCCTTTGAACCGCCTCTCCATTGAGGTAGACTATCGCGTCGACGTTCGTGTTGTAGGCAGTGTAGATCGAAAGCTCCCTCGCCTCGTCCAGAAGCCCCGTGACCATATGTATCACCCTCAGTGACTAACATCTGAGGAATGAGAGGCGACTCTTAAAAGGGTTTCGTTTTGCAGGGAACATCGAAAAAAAGACGAACTTGAAAGGGGGAACCCCTCAGAACTCGGTGAAGAGCCTCCCAAGCTCGGGGATCTTCTCCATAACGTCCATGTCCCTGAGGGCGAGCCACAGAGAGGCCTGGTTGCTCGTAACGACGGGGACGCCGAGGTCCTCCTCTAAGGCCTCGATTATCTCGAACGTCCGCAGGTTGGTGCAGCTTATGAATATAGCATCAGCCTCGTCAATGAAGCTGGCCTTCGCCAGGCGGTAGGCCTCGTAAGGCTCGAGCTTTCCAATCCGGGTGTTGTCCTCAATTCCAAGGCCCCTGATGTCGAGAACCTCAAAGTCATTGGCTTCGAGGAACTCCCTCTCCCGCCGATTTATCTCGTCGGTGTACGGGGTCACCACCAGGATGGACTGGGCGTCGAGTATCTTAAGGGCTTCGACCACAGCGGTGCTCGTGCTCACCACGGGAACGTTTACCTCGCCCTCGATCTTCGCCTCAAGCTCCTTCTCGTAGTCCTTTCCACCGATGAACGAGCCGCTCGTGCACCCGTAGAGTATCTCCTCAACGCCGGCATCCTTGAGGAGCTTCGCGGCCTCGACCGCTAAAGCGTTCATGTTTATCAGCTCATCCTCGTTGACGTTCCTGAGCGGAACGCGAGCCGTGTGGAGCGAAACACCCTCCGGGAGGAACGTGTGAAGCTCCATCTCCATGGTGGTGTTCGATGATGGGACTATCAGACCGAGCCTCCCGCGCCATCCGTACATGCTTTCACCTCCCATGGCTTACTCACGGATTCTCTTAAACCTTTGGTTTGGCTCATAAAGAAAGCACCCGTTAATGAATTAGCCAAACAAAGAATTGTATAATTGAAGAAGTATGTAAAAAGATGGGGGTGACATCACATGCCCCCGCTGACGGCAAGCTCTATTATCTTCCTTATCTCGACCAGGAATTCCATTGGAATGTCCTTGAGCATTGGTTCGAGGAAGCCCTTGACGATGAGCTGTGTGGCCTTCTCCTCGTCGAGTCCCCGGCTCATAAGGTAGAACAGCTCCTCCTCGCGTATCTTGCCTATTGCCGCCTCGTGGCTCAGTTCGGCATCGTCGACCTTGCTCACCAGCCCCGGATAGGTCTTCATCACCGCTTTGTCGCTCATGAGCAGGGCGTCACAGCTTATGTGGCCCTTCGTCTTTGGAGCTTCGGCCGTTATGACACCCCTGGTTATGACGGTGCTCTCGTCCATTATCACGGCTTTGCTCGCGTTTATTCCAGATGCCCCCGGCCCCTGCAGGAACATCCTGCCGCCGAGGTCTATGTAGTAGTCCTTCTGGCCGAGCAGAATGCCGTTCAGCTCGACGTAGCCGTTCTCGTCAACCCAGTAGTGGGGGTCGCCTATGTTGCTCTTTCCAGAGCCGAGCGTAACGGTCGTGTTGATGAAGCGCGCGTTCTTTCCTACTTTGGCCCTAGTCATCGGTCTGGTGTGGACGTATTCCGGCCAGTTCTGTAGAACCGTGAGCTGACCCCTGGCACCTTCGCCGAAGTATGCCTCGGTCATGTCGAGGTGGAGCGAGTGCCTGAGCAGAACGGGTGATGTACAGCCCTCGATTAGGTGGAACTCGCTGTTCGGCTCGGCTATTATGATTATGTGCGGCGCCTGGGCTAAAGCGCTCTCCTGGATGAGGAAGAACAGGTGAAGCGGGAACGGGACCTTTAGCCCTTCCTTAACGTAGAGGAATATCCCACCGTTCCACACCGCCGTGTGATAGGCGGCAAGCTTGCTCTCGTCGGCGCGGAAGAGCCTGAGGAAGTGCTGCTTAACTACATCCGGGTACCTCCTCACCGCCTCCTCGGTCGGGAGGACTATCAGCCCCTTCTTCTCCCACTCCTTGAGGAACTGGTTGTAGATGACTCCAGTGTCGGTCTGAACCGCCAGTCCTGCCAGATACTTCTGCTCGACCTCGTCTATGCCGAGCCTATCAAGCAGAGCCTTCATCTCGGGCGGTAGGTCGTCGAGGCTCTCTATTTTCTCCGGGATTCCCTCGACCTCGGGCTTGGCTATGAACTGGAGGAGATGCTCCTCGCTTATTATCGGGTCGTTGTGGTGTGCCCTTTCAAAGGCTTCCAAACCCTTGTACCTTATCCTCGTCATCCACTCGGGTTCCTTGTTCCTCTTCGCGAGTTCTTCAATCTGGTTCTCGATTATAGCTTTGGCATCGCTCAGGGTTATCGTCTCGGTCATGCTCCCACCTCCTCGAATATCTTGGCAAATCCTTCCCTGTCAATCCTGTCGACGAGTTCACCGCTTCCGGTCTTGACTATTCTGCCGTCCTTCATGACGTGGACCCTGAGCTTCTCCCTCTCGAGGTGGCCGAGGATCCTGCCGTAGTGGGTGATGAGGAGTATGGCTGTTCCCCTTTTGTGAAGCTCCTCTATCTTCCTGCTGATGATGCTGAGCGAGTCCACGTCAACTCCGCTGTCAGGCTCGTCGAGGATGAGGAGCTTCGGCTCGATGAGCAGAGCTTGGAGGAGTTCGAGCCTCTTCCTCTCGCCGCCGGAGAACCCGACGTTGACGTAGCGGTGCAGGTCCTCCTCCTTGAACCACAGCTCCTTTGCCTTCTCAACAATCAGGTCGTAGGCTTTGACCGGGTCCATGCCCTTAAGCTCCACCAGAACCTGCTGGAGGAACTCGATTATCTTCACTCCCTCGACCTCGGGCGGAACTTGGAAAGCCAAGAGGATGCCCCTCCTGGCCCTCTCGTCAGGGCCAAGCTCGTGGACCTCATCCCCCTCGAAGGTTATCCTTCCGCCAGTGACCCTGTACTTCGGATGTCCCGCTATCGTAAGGGAGAGCGTTGACTTCCCGGAGCCGTTGGGTCCCATGACGACGTGGAACTCGCTGAGTTTGACCTCGAGGTCGACGCCCTTCAGTATCTCCTTGTCCCCAACTGAAACGTGAAGGTTCTCAACTTTGAGCATTATCCCACCTCCATGGGTAGCGTGGATGGGACGTTTTTTAAGCATTTCTGGACACGGATGTGAACTTGCCGCGGGGAGAACCGGGTAGAAGGGGAGAATGAAAGAGAACCTAAAAAAGCTCAAACGGAGAGGGGCAGGGCCTCCCTGACGCGCTCCAGGAGCCTCTGCTTCTCCTCGCCCTCCATGAGGGCTATCTCGAGCACCTGGTCAATCGTCTCGACCGGGAATATCCGCACCTTCTCGGCCCTGTCCTTGCTGAGGAAGACGTCCTTCTCGTTGGCCTTCGGGATGATGACGGTCTTTATGCCCGCCTCTATCGCGGCTTCTATCTTCGGCGTGGCCCCTCCTATCGGGAGCACCTCACCGCGGACGCTGAGTGAACCGGTCATCGCAACATCCTGCCTGATAGGAATGTTCTCCAAGGCCGATATAACCGCGGTGGCAACGCTTATGCTCGCCGAATCGCCTTCGACGCCCTCGTAGGTCTGGAGGAACTGGACGTGTATGTCGTACTTGCTGATGTCCTCGCCCTTGTAACGCTTGATTATCGCCGAGACGTTCTGCACTGCCTCCTTTGCTATCTCACCGAGCTTGCCGGTGACGATTATCTTTCCTTCCTCCTTGCTCGCGGCAGGGGCGACAACGGCCTCAATCGGAAGGACTATGCCGCTCTGCTCCCCTATGACGGCCAGACCGTTTACCCTTCCGACTTCTCCGCCCTCCACCTTGATGACTTGGTACTCCTTCTTGTTCTCGATGTACCAGTCGGCGAGCTGCTTTTCGAGGGGCTTGGCCATCCTCGTCGCCTCAAGCACATCTTCCCTGTCAACGTACTTCTTGCCCTTCTTGATGGCTATATCTCCTGCGGCCCTGACGATTCCGCCCAGATCCCTCAGGCGAAGAGTGAGGTGGCCCTTCCTTCCGGCCCTCTTCTGGGCCTCCCTGACTATCTCCTCAACCGCATCCCTTGTAAAGTGAGGTATCTTTCCGTCCCTCATGACTTCCTGGGCAACGAACTGGACGAGCTTTCTCCTGTTTTCGAGGGTGTCCGGCATAGTAGTTCTCATGTAGACCTCGTAGCCGTAGCCCCTTATGCGCGAGCGCAGAGCTGGGTGCATCTTCTCTATCGTGTCCAAGTTTCCGGCAGCAACGAGAACGAAGTCACATGGAACCGGCTCAGTCCTGACCATGGCGCCGCTTGACATCTCGCTCTGGCCGGTTATCGGGAACTTCTTCTCCTGCATCGCCGTGAGGAGGCTCTGCTGCATCTTCAAGCTCAGTGTAGCTATCTCATCTATGAACAGCACTCCCCTGTGGGCACGGTGTATCATTCCGGGCTCGACACGCTCGTGGGCCGGCGTTCCCAACCCGCCGCTCTGGAATGGGTCGTGCCTCACATCACCGAGGAGCGCTCCGGCGTGTGCCCCGGTCGCGTCGATGAACGGTGCCTTGGTCCTGCCGCAGTTGTCGATGAGGAGCTTTGGGATCAGAACCGAGGTTTTGAGGCGCATGTTGGAGAGTGCCATTATGGTGATTATGATGACGAAGATGCCCATCAGCAGTGTCGTGGGAGTGAACTGCATGAAGAGCGCTATCATCACGGTGAACATCACGAAGAGCAGGATGTAGGATTTGATGTTCTCCTGTCCCTTGGCCTTCTCGCGGTACTTCTCCACTATCCTCCTGCCCTGGCAGGCCGGAACCGTCTTCACCCTCGGCATGTTTTCGTCCTCGGGGTTGGGAAAGACGAGGATGTCCTCGAGGTTCTCGGTTGGTAAAAGTTCGGCCATTGCCTGACCAAGCATTGACTTACCGGTTCCCGGCTCGCCTATCAGGAGAACGTGCCTCCTCTGGTTTGCGGCAGTTTTGATGACCTCAACTGCGTGCTCCTGGCCAATGACCTGGTCGATGAGCTTCTCGGGAACCTTGACCTCTTCCGTCGTCTCGAATTCAACGCCGAGGTCGATGCTCTCGCCGTACTCACGGGGGGCGACTGCCTCATCAATCCTTTCCTCTTCCCCCATCTTGCTTCCCTCTGTCTCCACTCTGAGTCGGGATGCTCGGGGTGATTTATAACTTTTTTGAGGGCGGAAAAGCTAAATAGTTGCCCGGATAAATGGTTGTGGTGGGAGAAATGAAAGTGGAGGATCAGATAGTTTTCACTGCCAAGCACGGAGAGTGGAAGGTGGCCGACAGGCTCATCGACATGGAGGACGGGAAGGTAGCGCACTTCATAGCGAGCATAGCCAACACCGTCAACGCAAAGATACCCGAATACCTCACCGAAGTAATGAACGTTGCGGGAATAATGAGCCTGGCGGAGGAAATCGCCGGAAAAGACCTCCCCGAGGCCGTTGTTGCACTTAAATCCCCTGGAACGGCAAGAAAGCTCGGCGCCCTAGTCTTCGAGGAGGACAAGAAGCTTAGAAAGCACCTCACCGATGTGGCCAAGGCGGTTCTGGTGAGGGAAGTCCTCTCGAGGAAGGTTCCCGTCGACTACCCCGAGGATCCGCTGAGCAAGGTAAAGATAATGTTTCCGTTCACCGAGGACCACGTAAACTTCACGGCATTCCACCTCAGCGCAGAGCACGGGGCGTGGAGGGCTGTTAGGAGACTCATAATCGACGACAAAACGCCGATGGCCGACGTGGCTAGGCTTCTCGCAAGCATAAACGAGAGCATCACCCTCAAGCTGCCCGTTTATGCGGGCATAGACGTGGAGGGCATCGAGGCCTGGTTCGGGGAGTTCAAGAAGGTGAAGAAGGCCGAGATTCCGGCGGTGGTTGAGAAGTACAGGCACTTCCCGGCCGAGAACTACGCGCCGGCGGAATTCGTCGAGCACGCGCGTGTCTACGCCCTGAGGAAGGCCCTCGAGAAGATAGGCCTCCCACTGGACGTCCCGGCCAAGAGCCTTGAGAAGTACCTGGAGAAGAAGAGATGAGGATGATGAAGCCGAGGACACCCAAGGGGGACCGATGATGAATCTTCACTGATTTGAGGTGGTGGTCATGAGGAAGGAATCCGTGTTCACGGAAAACGCCCCCGCTCCCATAGGGCCTTACAGCCAGGGCACAGTGGCGGAGGGGAGGCTCCTCTTCGTTTCGGGCCAGATACCCATAGATCCCAAGACTGGGGAGCTTGTGACGGGTCCAATCGAGGAGCAGGCCGAGCAGGCAATCAGGAACCTCTTGGAGGTGGTTAAAGCCGCCGGGGGGAGCGCCGAGAATGTCGTGAAGGTTACAGTCTACCTCACTGATATGAAAGCCTATGCGAAATTCAACGAGGTCTACGAGAAGTATTTTGCGGCCTCAAAACCGGCAAGGGCAGTTGTGGAGGTCTCAAGTCTGCCCAAGGGAGTGGCGGTTGAGATAGAGGCCATCGCCGTTCTCTGAACCTTACTTTTTGTGCCCATGACGAAGGTGGAATAATGGAAGCGGTGAGGATAAGGCGCGAACTACTCGAGTACCTCCTGGAACTGGCGAGAGACTTCTATCCCAACGAGTTCGCGGGTTTTCTCAGGGAGAAAGACGGGATTTTTGAGGAAGTTCTCATAGCCCCCAATCCACACTTTGGGACCACCTCCGCATTCTTCGACCTCTGGATGCTCCCTTACGACAAGAGCATAAAGGGAACCGTCCATTCACACCCGGGTCCCGCCCCGAGACCATCCAGAGCTGACCTGCACTTCTTCTCGAAGTTCGGAGGGGTGCACCTGATAATAGCGTATCCCTACACGGAACGGGACGTTAGGGCGTACATGAGCGATGGAACGCCCGTGCCAATCGAGATAATCGAATGACGCCCCGTTTTCATGTGAAAATTCTTATAAAGATGGACCTCCAAACCAAAACGGTGTTCGGCATGAAGGTAAAGGAGATTATGGAGCGGCTAGATGAGAGGCAGAGAAAGACCGTGACCAAGTGCAGCGAGAACTGCGGGATACTCGACCTTGGGGCTGAGATAGAAACCGAAGTCGATGAAGAGCTTGTGAAGTTCCTCAAAGCCATCTCAAATCCGCTCAGGCTCAGGATACTGAAGATGCTCCGGGATAAATGGCTCTGCGTCTGCATTATATCCGCCGCTCTGGAGCAGGACCAGACGCTTATAAGTCATCACTTACGCACGTTGAGGTCAATGAACCTCATAGAATCCCGCAAAGAGGGCAAAATGCACTTCTACAGAACCAACAGAGCAGTTCTGGAAAGCTACCTGAAGCGCGTCTCCATGGAACTCCTCTAACGTTCCCTTTATCCATTTATGTTCTCGAAACATTCATAACATTCGGATCATTTCTTGAAGGGGGTGAGAGTAATGAATAACTATCAGCGCAGGGTTGACGAACTAATACGCGAACTCGGCGGCTACTGGGGTCCCTTTGAGATGCTCGCGGCTCTCACGGAGGAAATGGGAGAGCTTGCTGATGAGATCCTCAAGGTGGAGGGGGTAAAAGGCAGCGGAAGTCCAGAAACCCTCGAGGAGGAAATTGGTGATGTGGCCTTTGCCCTGGCGTGCATAGCAAACCACTACGGGGTGGACCTGCTAGCGGCGCTGGATAAAACAATCCAAAAATACCGGTTGAGAGACGGAAATAAATGGTAAGTATTGAATAATGTCTACTGAGGATAAGAATGTTTAATCATAACATCCCGTTTTATTATATAACCATGTTTTAGGGATATGCGGGAACAAAAGGTTACGATACGGTTAGAAATAATCCAACGCATAGAAACATTTTTATAATTGTCGGCCCAAGAGAGACCAAAGAACGTGGGGGTGAAGAACATGCCGGATAAAATAACCGGTATCGACATCCGCATTTTAAAGCTGCTCTCGAAGAACGCAAGGCTTACCTACAAGGAGCTTGCCGAGATGCTCGGAACCACAAGGCAGAGGATATCCCGCAGGATGGACAGGCTTGAGAGGAACGGTGTCATAAAGAAGTACACGGTTATACCGGACTACGGCGCCCTCGGCTACGTCCACGTTGTCCTCGGCATAACCCTCAAGCCCACCGCTGACCTTGACAAGGTGATTCCAACCCTCGTCGAGGACGAGAACATCAAGGTCATCCAGAGGTCCCTCGGCTCTCACAACCTCGTCCTGCACATAGTTGGTCCAAGGGACATGAAGGAGCTTGAGAGGATAATCTCCGAGGTCTCGAGCAAGATACCCGGCATAGACAAACTCGACATAACCTTTGTGACCGAGACGGTCAAGTTCGAGGTTCTCTGAACGCTTCTTTAAATCCCTTTACTTCCCTCGTCGTTTGACGAGGGAAAACGTAATAAAGGAACCCCTAAATCCCAACCAGGTGGCAGAAATGCTGGGGAGAATAGCGGCCGACGTGGCAGTGGTTGCAATACTGGGCGCTGGCTCGTATTTAACCAAGGCGCTCGATGCAAAGGGCGCACTCTCTGCTGCCCTCCTCGGTCTTGCAGTAATTGAACTCGGCGGGCTTTATCCGTTCCTCGCGCTTCTCACCTTCGTTGTTGTCGGCGTTTTGGCGACCAAATACCGGTTCAGCGAGAAGGCGAAGCTCGGCGTTGCTCAGGAATCCGGGGGAACGAGGGGATGGGGAAACGTCGTTGGAAACGGCCTCGCGGCGGCGTTCTTTCTCGTCGTTGAGTACCTCTCCCATAAGGACATCTTCTGGGCGGCTACTTTTGCCTCGATAGCGACGGTCAACGGAGACACCCTGGCGAGCGAACTCGGCAAAGTCTTTGGAAAGGCACCCCGCCTCATAACCAACCTCAAACCGGCCAAAGCGGGAACCAACGGGGCGGTTTCGCTCGCGGGTGAGGTATTCGCCCTAGTCGGTGTGCTCATCATAGCTCTCTTTGCCCTGCCACTGACAGCTCACGATGCCGAGATGCTCGCCGCGGTAGTCATAGGCGGCTTCCTCGGCGTCAACCTCGACAGCCTGATAGGCGCGACCCTCGAGAACCGTGGGATAACGAACAACAACTCGACCAACTTCCTTGCATCTCTCCTGGGGGGTCTCCTGGGAGCGGGAATCTTCTACGCGCTTTCCTGAGGGGCCGGCCGGTGATGAGTACGGCGGATTGCCGAGCGGTGAGGATGACCTTAGGGGCTGAGCCGGCCCCGCAAACCTAATAAGAGATTCACTCCTCTACCACCGGTGGCGCTGATGGGGAATGAAATAAGGGTCAGACTCGTCAATTATACAAGAAAACCGCTCGAAACTGTCACATGGGCGGCGTTAATAAGCTACTGGGAGGACTGGGAAACTGAAGCCTTCGAGAGAATGAGCGAGAAGGACGTCGAAATGCACCTCCCGAGGGTTCTCGGCTACGGCCACGAGTCAATCCTCGAGCACGCGGTCCTTACCTTTGCAATTGAGGGATGTTCTCGCACATGTTCGCACCAATTAGTGAGACATAGACTTGCAAGCTACACCCAGCAGTCACAGCGCTACATAAAATTAAACCAAAACGATGTAGAGGAGACTTTCATGATCCCGGAGAGCGTTAAAGGAAACCCTGGGCTTTACCAAAAATGGACGGAGTTCATGAAAAAAGCCATTGAACTCTACGAGGAAAGTTACAGCGCGGGAATTCACCAAGAGGACGCGCGCTTCATCCTGCCCCAGGCGGTGAGGACAAAAATCGTCGTTACGATGAACCTCCGCGAGCTGAAGCACTTCCTTGGTTTGAGAGCCTGCGAGAGGGCGCAGTGGGAAATCCGCGAGGTTGCGTGGAAAATGCTCGAGGAGATAGCGAAGAACAAAGAGCTGAGGCCGATAATAAAGTGGGCGAGGCTCGGGCCGCGGTGCGTCCAGCTTAGCTACTGTCCGGAGAGAGAACTAATGCCAAAGGGCTGCTGGAAAAGGACGAAAGAACGCTGGATAAAACTAACCAAGACTGAGTAATTTTGCGGAGGATTTAAAAACCAACACACATTCTTTTTATTTGGAGGGGATAATAGTATGAAGTCCAAGAGCTGGGAGGTCGAGATGCCATACGACTGGGAAACACTCATGCTAATCCTGAGCGAGCCCGAAAAGACCCTGCCGTTTTTTCCGTATTTCGAGAAGTTCGAAAAGGGAAGGGTGAGATTCAAGGTTCCGCGGTTTATATTCAACTTTGGTTATGAATTCGAGCTTGACGTGGGGATAGGGCGGAAAGAGATCATCTACACTTTCAGGGGAGAGAAGGGAATTTTAACGGTCACTTTCAAAATGATTGGAAAAAAGCTCCGCGTTACGGCCAGCTGGGCGGGTTTTGGAGAAATTTTCATGGGCAAGCCCTTAGAGAACTTTGCTAAGGGGATAGCGGAGGCGATAAAGGAGTTCTGCTCCTCGATGGTTTGTCCAGTGGTTAAATTCCACGGAAGCGAGGGCGAGATTGAGCACATAACACCCGAAACGGCTCCAGCGCTGGTTAAGAGAGTGGCGATGGAATTTGGAAAGGACTTTATCCTTGAGGGAGAAGCGGAAGACGGAACGTATCTGGCCATAAAGGTTCAGGACGGCAATCTCAGGGAGTTAAGAGTTAGACATGGTATGAGGGAGAGTGCTATTGAAGCTGACATACCAGTCATAGAACTCGGAAAAGAGCCTTTCGAGGGCCTCCCTCTTGACAAAAAGTTCAAGATAAGAACAAGGAAACTTTAATCTTTCTCAACCTCTCCTATTGCCCTCTTAAGCTCGTCATAGGCCTCCTGAAGGGATTCTGGAATTACTTTTGTGTCCGCGACTACGGGCATGAAGTTCGTGTCACCGTTCCAGCGCGGGACGATGTGGAGGTGAACGTGGCTGTCGATTCCCGCCCCGGCCACCCTGCCGAGGTTCACACCCATGTTGAAGCCGTCGGGATTCATGGCCTTCTTTATCGCCTTTATCATAAGCTGGGAGAGGCGCATTATGTCGAGCAGCTCCTCGTCCGTCAGGTCCTCCCACTTCGCAACGTGCCTGTAGGGGACGACCATAACGTGGCCCGGATTGTATGGATAGTTGTTCATTATCACGAAGGCCTTCTCCCCTCTGTAGAGGATCAGCCTCTCCCTATCGCGGTTCTCCTTCGGGAAGTCGCAGAATATGCAGCCGTCGTATTTTGGTGAGCGTATGTACTCTATTCTCCAGGGTGCCCACAGGACCTTCATCCTCACCACCGGGAAAAGTTGGAGGGGCCTTTAAAAAACTTTAGAGTTCTACGCCCGAGAACATGAGGACGATGTACAGAGAGTAAAGGACAAGAAAGTAGATTCCCATGGGCCTCCCAAGGCCGTGGGTTTTCCTGAGTGAAACGACCATCGGGAGCATTGCCGCGAGGATGAGGATGACCGTGAGGATAGACGCCCCAGTCTGGAGGGGCCTTATCAGCGAGGCAACGCCGAGGACGACGAGGGCGTTCATTATATCTGCCCCGATGATGTTGCCGATGCTTATGCTCCCACGCTCCCTCAGGGCACCGTAGACGGCGTTCGTCATCTCCGGCAGGGAGGTGCCTATCGCCACGATGGTGGCTCCAATCACGAACTCGGAAATCCCAAGGGCCTCCGCTATGTTCTCTCCACCGTAGACCACGAGCTTCGCTCCCAGGACGAGCAGCAGGCCGAGGACGAAGAGGATTGCATAGTCTAGAACAGTGGCGCGGCCATCACCATCCCCCTCGATGTCCTTCCCCGCGTTCTTCTTGAGGAGCCAGCGGAGGTAGATGACGTAAGCCCCGAGGAGCACCGCCCCGTCGAGCCTTGATAACGCTCCATCGGCGGAGAGAGTCATAACGAGGAGAAAAGAGCCAAGCATGATGAGGGAGTTGTCGTAAGCTTCTCTCGTGGCCTTGAGGGGCCTCAGTGTGGCCGCTATTCCCAGGATGAGGGCGATGTTGGCGAATATGCTTCCGAGGGCGTTTCCGAGGGCCATTCCTGTGAGGCCTTGGTAGCTCGCCACCGCGCTCGTCAGGAGTTCGGGCAGGGTCGTGGCGAGGCTTATGAGAACGATGCTTATGACGAGGGGAGAAACGCCCGCCTTCCTCGCAACCTCAACTATCTTGTCTGAGAGTTTATCGCCCGAAAGGACGAGCAGGATCAGCCCAATGACTATCGCCGTTACCCAGAGCGCCGCCTCAAGCATCACTTTCCCCGGTTGGGGTTTGAGGGGGGTTTCATAAAGTTTTTGATATACCCTGACACAAGCACCCCACGGATTTCTTGCCCAGCAATACTTCCAACAAACCTTTTAACCCGGCCTCGCATATTCACTCAAGGTGATAGACATGGAGCAGAGAAAGGGACTTCTGATAATCCTCGACGGACTCGGTGACAGGCCGATCAAGGAGTTCGGCGGAAAGACGCCGCTTGAGTACGCAAAAACGCCCAACATGGACAGGCTGGCAAAGATGGGAATCCTCGGCCAGCAGGACCCCATAAAGCCCGGCCAACCGGCTGGCAGTGACACGGCTCACCTCAGTATCTTCGGCTACGACCCCTACAAGGTCTACCGCGGAAGGGGCTTCCTCGAGGCCCTCGGCGTCGGGCTCGACTTGGATGAGGACGATTTGGCCTTCAGGGTTAACTTCGCCACAATTGAGAATGGGATAATAGTAGATAGAAGAGCTGGTAGGATAAGCACGGAGGAAGCTCATGAACTTGCGAAGGCAATACAGGAGAACGTTAAACTGCCTGTTGACTTCATCTTTGTAGGAGCTACAGGTCACAGGGCCGTTCTGGTTCTCAAAGGCATGGCTAAGGGCTATAAAGTGGGGGAAAACGACCCGCATGAGGCAGGCAAACCTCCAAAGAAGTTCACCTGGGAGGACGAGGAAAGCAGAAAAGTGGCTGAAATCCTCGAAGAGTTCGTTAGACAGGCCCATGAGATACTCGAGAGGCACCCAATCAACGAGAAGCGCAGAAAGGAAGGAAAACCGATTGCAAACTACCTCCTCATAAGGGGGGCGGGCACTTATCCGAACATTCCCATGAAGTTCACCGAGCAGTGGAAAGTCAAGGCTGGAGCGGTTATAGCTGTTTCCCTCGTTAAGGGCGTTGCGAGGGCAATAGGCTTCGACGTTTACACTCCAGAAGGAGCGACCGGCGAATACGACACGGACGAGATGGCCAAAGCCAAAAAGGCAGTCGAGCTTCTCAAGGAGTATGACTTCGTGTTTCTACACTTCAAGCCGACTGATGCAGCTGGCCACGACAACAATCCAAAGCTGAAGGCCGAGATGATTGAGAAAGCCGACAGGATGATAGGCCACATCATTGACCACATCGACCTTGAGGAAACTGTGATAGCGATAACCGGCGACCACTCAACGCCATGCGAGGTTATGAACCACAGTGGCGACCCGGTTCCGCTCCTCATAGCGGGCGGTGGCGTCAGAACCGATTCAACCGAGGCCTTCGGCGAGCGCGAGTGCATGCGCGGTGGTCTCGGCAGGATAAAGGGCCACGACATAGTCCCCATAATGATGGACCTCATGAACCGCTCTGAGAAGTTCGGGGCCTGAAGGTCCCCTACCTTTCGTTCCCCATTTTGACCTCAATCTCCTTCAGCGTCCTAACAAGCATTTCGTTCTCTTCCTGCCTTCTCACCGAGAAGCGGATGAACTCTGGCAGGCCGAAACTCGTGCAGTCCCTCACAAGGATTCCCCGCCTCTTGAGAACTTCTACAACTTCTCCCGCGTCCCCAACGCGCTTGATGAAGAAGTTGGCGTCGCTTTTAACTCCCAAAGCTTTCTCAAGCCTCTCCTTCTCGCGCCAGATTAGGGGTGTCGTCTTCCTCAGGTGCTCAAAGTTGTCCTCAAGAAGAAACTCAAGGAAAGCCACACCCGTTGAGCCTATACCCCACGGCATTCTGACGCTTTTGAAAGCCTCCGGAAAGCCGAGAACGTAGCCAACCCTAATCCCGGGCAGGCCGTAGCTTTTTGTGAACGTCCTGAGCTTCACGACGTTCTCTCCGCTTGGGCTTTCGGCGTCTTTAACGAAGTCTATGAAGGCCTCGTCAAGAACTAGAAGGGCCCTGCCCTCTTCGACGGCATTGAGGAGGGGCTTAAGTTCCTTAACGCGGTAAAACCTCCCGTCTGGGTTGTTGGGATTGCAGAAGAAGACAACCGAATCCTTCTCAACAAGCTCCGCA
>JALVWX010000242.1 GCA_027023165.1 Thermococcus sp.
GAATGGCCAAGAAGACGAGGAGGAACACCGTAAAGCGCTTCCTCATCGGCGAGTTCTCGCGCATAAGCGACAAGAAGGTCGACGAGCTGATCGAGTACATAGCCGCTTTGAGGCTCATAAAGACCGAGAAGGACAAGGCCGTCCAGGAGCAGCTCTACGAGAGGCTCGCCAAGGGCGAGGTTAAAGCGGTTCTCCGCTCGTTTAAGGGGTACACCAAGGTCGTCAAGCGGGTCGCCAAGATTATGGAGAAGCCGCCGGAGAAGCTCACCTGGGCGGAGGCGGAGGAGATAGTTGAGGCCTTCAAGTACATGAAGTTCCTCGCTCCGCCGACCCACGGCCTCAGGCCGATAGGCGAGGAGAACATTGAGAAGGGCCTTAAGGGAATCCTCAAGCCGGAGTTCGTCACAGCCGTAACCAGACCGCCCAAGGTCTACTCCGGTGGAATCCCCTTCCAGGTGGAGGTGGGTTTGGCCTACGGCGGAGAGATTCCCTCGGGCTTCGAGCTTCTGCGCTACGCGAACCGCGTTCCGCTCCTCTTCGACGCCGGCTCGTGTGTCACCACATTGGCGGCACGTTCCGTCGACTGGAAGCGCTACAAAGTCGATGACCTCGAGAGGGCACCCCTTGTCCTCATGATAAACGTCATCAGCGTCCACGTGCCCTACACCGGAACCGGAAAGCAGAGCATAGCCAACGTCGAGGAGATACACAGCGAGATTCGCCTGGCCATAATGGACGCGGCGAGGAGGTTGCAGACCTACCTCAGCGGAAAGCACAGGAAGATGGCCCAGGTGAAGAGGCGGAAGACCTTTGAGAAGTACATCCCCGAGATAGCGAGGGCGTTGAGCATCCTGACCGGTGAACCGGAGGAGAAGGTAGCCGAGTACTTCATAACCTACGTGGAGAACCACTTCGCGGCAAGGGAGGAGGCGAAGACTAAGGAGGTGAGCGAGAATGCCTAAAGGCAAGGCCATACACCGCGAGAAGCCCAAGGAGCGCTTCTCCTACGACCCCACCAAGGTCCTCAGCAAGCTCGAAGAGTACGGAAAGAGGATCCTCGAGGACGTGAAATCGGGAAAGAACCCCCACTTCGACATACCGATGCGCGGGCTGAACAACGTCTACTTCGACGAGAAGAGGCGCGTCATCAGGATGGGCGACAAGCTGTCCAGGAGGTACTTCCTCAACGTCGCCCACACGAGGAAGTTCATGCAGACGCTCCTATTAATGGCCTACGTCAAGAGGCTAGTGAGCGAGAGGAAGCACGCGAGCCTTCGTGAGGCCTACTACGCCAACAAGCACACCATTCCCGGAACGAGGGAGAACACCTTTGAGGACCAGCGCGAGAGCGATCCGATTATAGAAGACCTCGAGAGGATGATGGGCGTCCTTCGTGAGGAGATGCACCTCACCGCGGACAGGCGCGGCTACATCTACGGCGACATAGTCATCCGCGACGGTGAGGACGAGTTCAACGCTGGAAAGCTCGGTATGGGCGGCTGGGCGGTTCCCGGAACCGTTGAACACCTCCAGTTCCCCGAGATAAACGTCGACTATGCCCTCGTCGTCGAGACGGCAGCTATGGCCGACCGTCTGATAGAGGAAAGGTTCGCCCAGAAGCAGAACGCCCTCATCATAGCGACGCAGGGCCAGGCATCGCGCGGCGTGAGGAGGCTCATCCACAGGCTCCACTACGAGGAAGGTCTTCCAATCATAGTCTTCACCGATGGAGACCCATACGGTTGGTACATCTACTCCACGATAAAGCAGGGTTCCATCAACCTCGCCTACCTCAGCGACAAGCTGGCAACGCCCGAGGCGAAGTTCGTTGGAATGACGATGGACGACATCGAGCGCTATGGCCTGAAGAACGTCACTGAAAAGCTCAAGGGAATCCCGCCCAACAAGAAGGGAGGCCCAACGGGTGACTACAAGCGCATCATGGAGGAAATGGAGTATCCCTGGTTCCAGAACAAGGAGTGGCAGAGGCAGTTCAAGATGGCCCTCAAAATGGGCGTCAGGATTGAGCAGCAGGCTTTAGCGAACAAGAGCCTTGAGTTCGTTGCCAAGAAGTACCTCCCCGAGAAGATAAACAACGGGGAGCTGCTGCCATGACGACGACCGAGGAGCTCGTCGCTCAGGTCAACAAGATACTGGACGATATCGGGATAGACATGGACGGGCTATTTGAGACTCTCCACATCCCGTCCATTGCCTACCGCTTAAAGGAGAACCTCTCGCTCCTCGGTGAGCTTGAGGAAGACCTCTCAAAGCGCGTGGGGGAGGCAACTCCCTCCGCCGGTTTCTCCGACAGAAAGAACCGCGACCCCCACGTCCAGTGGATTTACCGGAAGAAGCGCAACAGGGTTCTCGCTTTGGAGCGCCTCCGCTCGGCGATAACCGCCCACAGGATGGCTCTGGCTCTGATCTCGGCGGACTACACACTCTTCATGGGGAAGAAGCCGATAACCGTCAAAGAGCTGACGAGGGAGAACGCGGAGAGGGTTAAGGCCGTTCCCAATCCCGTCCAGCTCGGCCGCGTCGAGGTTCTCCCTCATCTGGCCTACTCTGGGGACGTTCTCAAGCTGCTCGCGAGGGAGAGCATAGCGGTCAGGGAGGCCTTCAAGGAGATAAAGAGCAGGCTCCGCGAGAAAGGAACTGTGAGAACGCGCGGGCTTAGGATAGAGGTGGAGTACTGGGAGAACAACAGGCTCAAGAAGGCGAGGCTCGACCTCCCTGCCGATGCCGACATCGAGGGGGAACTCAGAAAGCGCTACGGGAGGAGACTCCGCTGGAGGGTTCTGAGCTTCGTCAAGACTAAGGGCGTTCTGATAAACAACCACTACACGGTTGACAACCTCTCCCTGGCTTACGCAATCCTGGATCCAGAGAAAGGCGCCGAAAAGCTCGGCCTCGACCTGTTCCGCTACTACTTCCTCACGTCGAGCAACGACAGGGAGAACCTCGGCCTCTACCCGGATATAAGGCTCTGCATCGACTGCCACTACTCAATCTTCGACCTCCCCTTCAGGAACGAGCCGGGCTTTAGGATCGGTCACGGCAGCATACTGGTCATGCGGAAGTGCGAGATGGAGGAGGCACTTGTAGGAAGGAGAAAGGAGATCTCCAGCATCCCCAACCATCTCCTCGGCGGCGTTCTGCTCTACGGAATGAGCGCCTACGATGAGGAGGGGGTGGCCGAGATACTGGGCATAGACCGCGACGAGCTTGTCGACGCGATAAAGAAGTTTGTCATCTCGGGCCTTCACAAGACTCTGTTCGCGGACACGAAGAAGTTTGAGAAGTTCATGCCGAAGAGCGACAGGGCGAAGCAGTTCCTTACCCTCCTTCAGGGGTGATCCCATGCGGGTGGAGGTGAAAGCGCGGAACAACGCGGAGCTCATCAGAAAGCTTCGTGAGAGCCTCACCGACGAGGTCACAGAGGTTTACATCAACCTCCGCCCCACGAAGGAGATACTCGTTAGAATCCTCGAGAACGCCCCGAACGTGAGGAGAATCTCCTGCCCCCCGAGCCTCTACCCAAAGGTCTCCAAGAAGGTGATAGCGGCCCTCGCCCAGATGGGAATCGAGCTGGTTCCCGAGAGCTATCCCCGCGGAAGACCGAGGAAATACGACGAGAAGACCGTGAAACGGGTCAGGGAGCTTATCTCCGATGGAGTTCCCGCCAAGGAGGTCAGCGACAGGCTCGGAATTCCCCTGCGGACTGTCTACTACATGGTCAAGTGCGGGGAGAAAGGGGGCGAGGAAATGACTGGGCGTTTTTGACCGGCTACCTTTAAAAGAGGAAGCCCGAACCGCTACCGGATGGAAAGGAGGGTGATGCAATGCCGATATTCGAGACCCAGGAGGAGACTCCAGAAATCAGGGAGCGCCTTCACCGCGTCGGGATAACCAACCTCAGGGCAGTTGCCAAGATAAACTGGAAGGGGAGCGTTTACACGTTTCTCCCACTCTTCGAGGTCACCATCGACGTCCCGGAGGAGAAGAAGGGCATCCATATGAGCCGCCTCGTTGAGAGCATAACCGAGAGCATGAGCGAGGCCGTTGAGAGCGAGGTCCTTAAGGCTCACTCCTCCCTCGAGGAGCTTGGAAAGTGCGTCATAGAGCACCTTGAGAGGAAGCACCCCCACAGGCGCGCGGAGGTGTGGATCAGGACCCACCTCATAATCCCGAGGGAAACCCCCTCGAGCGGGAAGACGAGCTACGAGCCTTACGACGTTGAGGTTGGAGTCATAAAGAACTACGACGGGAGCTTTGAGAAGGTTCTCCGTGTTAAGGTCATCGGAAACACCGTCTGCCCTCACGCGATGGCCAACAACAATGGGAAGACCCACATACAGCGCGCCGTTGGCGAGCTTGAAGTAAGGGCGCCCTTCGACGAGGAGATACCCCTCGAGGACATGATAGACGTCGTTGAAAGCTCCTTCAGCAACCCGACCTACACGCTCCTCAAGACGGTCGACGAGAACGCGGTCGTGCAGGGCATGTTCGCCAACCCCAAGTTCGTCGAGGACGTTGCGAGGGAGATCTTCGCAAAGGCCAGGGAGCGCTTCCCGGGCAAAATCCGCGTTAAAGTGATCAGCAACGAGAGCATACACAAGCACGACGTCATAGCCGAGACATGGAACTGAACAGTCCGGTGGGAGCATGAAGCTCGTCCACGACCCCATACACGGCCACATCGAGCTTGACGACTTCGCGGTTAGGCTGGTCGATACCCCGGAGTTTCAGCGTCTGAGGAGGATAACCCAGCTCGGTTTAGTTTACCTCGCCTACCCCTCCGCCAGACACACGCGCTTCGAGCACTCGCTGGGAACGTTCCACCTCGCGGAGAGGATACGCGCACACAACCCCGACATCGACGAGGGGGCCGTCTACGCGGCTCTCCTCCACGACCTCGGCCACTACCCTTTCTCCCACACCCTTGAGGCCCTCTACCCGAGGCATGAAGAAAACACCCTCTGGATCGTGGAGCACGGCGAAATCGGGGACGTTTTGGGGGAGCGCTTCTCAAGAAGGGAGTTCAAAAGGCTCCTCAAACACCCCCTCGTGAGCGGCGACATCGACGCTGACAGGATGGACTACCTTGTGAGGGACGCCTACTACACCGGCGTCGCCTTCGGCCTCGTCGACCTCGACAGGCTAATCAGAAACCTCCGCTGGGACGGGGAGGGGCTTATAGTCGGGGAGAAGGGAACAATGGCCGCTCAGAATCTGCTCCTCGCGAGGAGCATGATGTACCCGGCCGTTTACCAGCACCACACCGTCAGGATAGCCGGTGCAATGCTCGTGAAGGCGGTCGAGCTTGAGGGGGTTTCCCTTGAAGACCTCAGACGGATGGACGAGGTTGACCTCCTGGCTAGGCTTAGGGGAAGTGAAAGGCCCGAAGTGAGGGAGCTGGTGGGGGCGATAGACGACAGGAGGCTCTACAAGCGAGTTCTCTACACGAGGGAGGATCCTGGAGAGGGGGCGGTTTCCACCGTTAAGGAGCGGCTCGCGGTCGAGTTCGGACACCTCGTTCTCGTTGACTACCCACCTAAGCCGAAGTTCGAAGAACGGAACGCCTTCGTGGAGACCTGCGAAGGACTGAAAAGGCTCAGCGAGGTTTCCCCGCTGGTGCGCTCGCTGGTCGAGCTGAAGGACACGCACTGGCGCTGGGGGGTCTACGCGAGGGGCGACGTTAAGGGTGCCGTGTTGAAGGCATTGGAAAAGCTTTTGTAAATCCAAAACCCTTAAGTATTTTGAACGCATCCCCACAGCTCTCATTCTAACCCGGGAAAAGCTTTATAACCGAACTTTTTAAGTTAAGCCGACAAGCTCATCAGAGGATGGTGGTGTGTTATGGGAAGAAGGGAAGAGATGATTGCGAAGATTAAAGAGCTGATGACCCAGCCTGAGAGGATCAGGAACATGGGTATCGCCGCTCACATTGACCACGGTAAAACGACTCTGAGCGACAACCTGCTCGCTGGAGCGGGAATGATAAGCGAGGAACTCGCTGGAAAGCAGCTCGTCCTCGACTTCGACGAGCAGGAGCAGGCGAGGGGAATCACCATCAACGCGGCCAACGTTTCGATGGTCCACAACTACGAGGGCCAGGACTACCTCATTAACCTGATTGATACGCCGGGTCACGTCGACTTTGGCGGTGACGTTACGAGGGCTATGCGTGCCATAGACGGTGCGATTATCGTTGTTGACGCCGTCGAGGGCGTTATGCCCCAGACCGAGAC
>JALVWX010000243.1 GCA_027023165.1 Thermococcus sp.
GAAGTTCTCAACCCCGAAGTTGGTTATCGAGGCCAGTATCTGGCTCCTGAAGGCCTGCTCGTTCGCCAGCATAGAGAACAGCTTCTCGGGCTTCCCGTGGATGTAGCGCTCCATAAGCTTCTTCGGCTCTTCGGTTCTCGCGACGATTATTGCCTCGCCGACTTTATCGTACTTCGGCCTTCCAGCGCGACCCATCATCTGCTGGATTTCGAGGACAGGAATGTCGGTCCAGCCAAAGCCGGCGTATCTCTTGGTGTCGCGGATTATAACGCGGAAGGCGGGTGTATTGACTCCAGCGGCCAATGTGGGGGTAGCAGTGATGATTTTGACGATTCCTGCCCGGAACGCGTCCTCTATCAGCGTCCTCTCGACCCTGCTCAAACCCGCGTGGTGGAAGGCGACACCGCCCTTCAGTGCCCTCTTGAGCTTTTCCGTCGTTGGGTTGTCCTCTATCCTGGAGATAAGCTCCTCCAGTTGTCTCGTCTCTGGTTTGGTGAGCAGTTTGGAGACCTTCGATGAGAGTGAGACTGCCTCCTTTTCTGCGGAACGCCTCGTGTTCACGAATACGAGCGCCTGTTTGTCTCTCTTCACGGCGTCAATTGCTAAGCTTTCCCAGTTCTCAGGGTAGCGGTCGGTTTTACCGTCCTCCCAAAAGAGCGTGCCGAGATGGAAAACTCCTTTCCTCAGTTCGACCGGGCGCCAGTCGCTCATGACCAGCGCGGCATCGAGCCACTCGGCAAGCTCCTCGGCGTTTCCAACCGTCGCGCTCAACGCTAAAATCTGCGCCTTCCCAAGGAGGTGGCTGAGTATCATCTCGAGGGTAGCACCGCGGTCGTAGGAGCCTATGAGGTGGACTTCATCGGCGACGACGAGCTTGACGTCCCTGACCCATCCCGGAGAGTGCCTCAGGAGGGAGTCGAACTTCTCTGCGGTGGCAACTATGATGTCGTACTTTCCGAGCCACTCGTCCGTTGAGTCGTAATCTCCAGTGGTTGCCGCGACCCTTATTCCGAGCTTTTCCCACTCCCTGAACTCGCGGTACTTCTCCTCGGCGAGGGCCTTTAGGGGGACCAGATAGACTGCCTTCCCACCCTCGCGGAGGAGCTTGTTGATCATAACTATCTCGCTCACAAGGGTCTTTCCGCTCGCCGTGGGGATGGCCAGAACGAGGTTTTTGCCCTCCAGAACGCCGCTTTTCAGCGCTTCCTTCTGCGGCGGGTAGAGTTCCTCTATCCCCCTCTCGCGGATGATCCTCTTTATCCTCTCGTCGACCGGAAGCTCTTCGACCTTCATGCCTCTCACATCCCATCCAATTGGGGGCGGCGGTTTTATCTTTTTCTCTTGAAAACCTCGCCGTTCACGGCGGGGAGGAGGCAGATGGTTAACTGAACCGAAAAAACTACGAAAAGCTTAAATGAGTTGGAGTGCAAGTATTCACGTAAAGCCTTTCCCCGGTGGTGAAAAATGGTTAGGTCGTACGTTTTATTGACCGTTGAGATTGGAAAAGTTGAGAGCGTCATAGAGGCGCTCAAGCAGATTCCGGGCGTTACAAAGGCCGACGCGGTCACCGGCCCCTACGATGCCATAGTCCACATAGAAGCCAACGACCTCGGAGAGCTCACCAGAAGGATCCTCCACGACATACACAATATCGACGGCGTTATCGACACCACTACCGCGATAGTAGTTGAGATGGAAGAGGAGGAGTGACTACCTCTTTTTCTTCCTGGATTTGCGCTTCTTCTTGCCTTTGGATTTGTCCCTCGCTTTCCTAAGCTCCCTCACCTTCTGGGCTATCATCCTGAGGGATTTCCCCTTGGTGTGTCTACTCTCTATCCTGAGCATCCCCCTGGTTCTGTATTCTTCGTCAAGACCGGAAAGCCTGGGGTTTAGCTTCTCGGCCTCTATCTCGACGACGTTCATTCCCAGGGTCTTTGCTGCCTCCTCTATTTCGCTTATCCTCGGAGAATCCACCGCAACGTCCTTTCCCACTGTCCTTCCATACTTTCTACTGAGCCTAGCGTCTATCTCACTGGGCCACACGACGAATTTCCTCATCTTCTCACCGGACAAGGTTTAAAAGAATCCCCGTTAAAAACCCTTTTGGTGAGAGACATGGACGTTTATGCCCTCCGCAGGTACCTGTTGGGTAAGGCCGACAGGGGAGATACCGTCATCGTCGAGTACGAGCCGTATTACCCCATCGAGGACTTCTCCTGGGGTCTCCTCATGCCGTCGCTGGTTGAATCCGACAGCGTGGTCGTTGCCGACTTCTTCGGTGTTGGGAACCTCCTGCTCAGAAACTACGCCCGCAGGGTTTCCGGAAGGGAGTACTCCCGCCTGATCGGCCTCATGAAGAGCATTACGGTGGTGAAGGTCGGACCCGGTTCCGCGAGCTATGGGGAGCTTCTGCTTGATATCAGCCCCGCCTACGAGCCGGGGGCCTTTCTGAGGAACTACCACACGATAATCAGCAGGGTGAGCAGGCTCCCTACAAAGCCTGAGTACTTCGTCACGTTCGGACTCGGCCACTACATCCACTTCGGGGGTGACAACGCCGTCAAGTCCCTCCTAACGGGTATCAGCACGATCCCCCTCGAGGACTGGGTTGGGATACACTTCATAAACGAGGCCGTTGTGAAGAGGGAGCATCTGGCAATCCTTGAGGAGGTGGCCTCCATGGTGTTCAGGATCTCGCGGGAGGGAATAAGCGTTCTTAAGGAAGGTGGGGTCATTGATAGCGGAAGGGGATAAAGTCCTGCTCGTGGACAGAAGGGGCAAGCGCTATCTCGTGACGGTCTCTGAGGGGGAGTTCCACACTGACCTAGGCATACTCAAGTTAGGGGAGCTTATAGGGAAGCCCTACGGGGCCTCGATAACCAGCCACAAGGGCGAGGAGTTCAGGGCGATCAAGCCAGACGTCAACGACATCATAGCCAAGATGAGGCGCGGGCCGCAGATAGTTCATCCAAAGGACGCGGGCATAATAATCGCCTACGCGGGCATCTCGCCCGGCGACACCGTAATCGAGGCAGGAGCCGGAAGCGGTGCGCTCACGATTTTCCTTGCCAACATAGTTGGGCCTAACGGAAAGGTCATCAGCTACGAGGTCAGGGAGGATCACGCCGAAATAGCCCGGAGGAACGTCAAGTTCGCGGGCTTCTCCGACAGGGTGACGATAAAGCTCAAGAACATCTACGACGGCATAGACGAGGAGAGGGCGGATCATATCGTGCTCGACCTGCCTCAGCCGGAGAACGTTCTTCCGCACGCGGTTGAGGTTCTCCGTCCCGGCGGCTACTTCGTGGCCTACACACCCTGCACCAACCAGGTTCACCGCTTCTTCCAGGCCTTCCAGGGGTACAGGGAGCACTTCTATCGGCCAAGGATCATTGAGGTCCTGGTAAGAGAACAGGAGGTAAAGAAGGAGTGCATGAGGCCGAAGACGACGATGCTGGCGCACACAGGTTATTTGACCTTCATCCGGAAGCTGTGACCTCTTCTTCCTTTGATTCTTCCTCGCCCTCGTAGGTGAGGTACGCCAGCGCCCCAAAGACGAGGACCATGAGGAGCGCCTGGATTGTCGGGTTCCCTGGGATGTTCTGCAGCGCAGGGATGTTGCCGTAGAGCACCGGCCAGAATAGTCCGATGGCTGTGAGGAGCACGGAGACCTGGTATATCGCCTTTTCCATTTCATTCCCTCCAGCGCCATCTTCTGCGAACTTTTTTTAACGCTTTCTATTTCTTCCCGAGGATACTTCTGCCTTTTCAACCTTTGGTTAACAACAGGTTTATAAGCACCCAATGTTGTGAACTCTTAGATGTCCAGCTTTGGGCCTATGTACGGAGGTGTTCATCATGTCTTATAAGATACTCGAGAAGAAAGAACTGGCCATGAGAAACGTGTGGTACAAGATCCACGCCCCCCACGTGGCCAAAAAGGTCCAGCCCGGACAGTTCGTTATCGTCAGGGCATTCCAAAACGGTGAAAGGATCCCTCTGACCCCCGTCATGTGGGACCGCGATGAGGGATGGATAGTTCTCATAACCTTCATTCGCGGGAAGACGACCATGAGGATGGCCAACGAACTGAAAGAGGGAGGGGAGATACCCAACGTCGCCGGTCCGCTCGGAAACCCCGCCCCGATGGAGAAGTTCGGAAAGGTGCTCGCAATAGGTGCCTACACCGGAATAGTCGAGACTTTCCCAATAGCAAGGGCCTGGCACGAGCTCGGAAACGACGTGACAACGCTCCACGTCACGTTTGAACCCATGGTTATCCTTGACGATATCATGCCGGAGTACGTCGACAGGCACGTTGTCAAGCCCGTTCCCCTCGATCCCAACCTGGACTTCCCGACCAACATGAAGAACGTAACGAAGGCTCTCACAGAGACCGTTCGCGAGATGCTCGAGAAGGAGCACTACGACCTCGTCTTCATGGTAGGCCCCGCGGGGGACCAGAAGGCGGTCTTTGAAGTCGTCAAGGAGTTTGGAGTCCCAATGAGGGCGGACCTCCACCCGATTATGGTGGATGGAACCGGCATGTGCGGCGCCTGCCGCGTCACCGTCGGCGGCGAGGTCAAGTTCGCCTGCATAGACGGGCCGGAGTTCGACGCCTATCAGGTCGACTGGGACGTCCTCATCGCGAGGAGCGGTTACTACACGGACATGGAGAAGAGGGCGATGGAGGAGTACATGAAAGCCCTCCAGGGAGGTGACCAGTGATGGCGGTTAAGAGGAAGATCATCAAGGAGCGTGTTCCCACTCCGGAGAGGCCGCCGGAGGAGAGGGTCAAGGATTTCGCCGAGGTCAACCTTGGCTACACGTTTGAGCTCGCCGTTAAGGAGGCGGAAAGGTGCCTCCAGTGCCCTGCCAACTACGCGCCATGTATCAAGGGCTGCCCCGTTCACATAGACATCCCGGGCTTCATAAGCAAGCTCGTTGAGTACCGTAACGACCCCGACAAGGCCGTTAAAGAAGCTTTAAACGTCATCTGGGCCTGCAACTCGCTGCCCGCCACCACCGGAAGGGTCTGCCCGCAGGAGGACCAGTGTGAGATGAACTGTGTCATGGGTAAGGTCGGCGACAAGGTCAACATCGGCAAGCTCGAAAGGTTTGTTGCCGACTACGCCCGCGAGAAGGGCATAGACGAGGAGCTTCTCTTTGAGATAATCCCGAAGATAGAGAAGAAGGGTCAGAAGGTTGCGATAGTCGGCGCCGGTCCCGCCGGGCTCACGGCGGCCGGGGAGCTGGCGAAGCTCGGCTACGACGTCACCATCTACGAGGCCCTCCACGAGGCAGGCGGTGTTCTGATGTACGGCATTCCCGAGTTCAGGTTGCCCAAGAGCATAGTCGAGAAGGAGATAGACAAGCTCCGCAAGCTCGGCGTTAAAATCCTGACGGATCACATCGTCGGGAAGACCGTTACCATGGAGGAGCTCCTCGAGGAGTACGACGCGGTCTTCATAGGCTCCGGCGCCGGAACACCCAGGCTGGTCAACGCACCGGGCATAAACCTCAACGGCATCTACACGGCCAACGAGTTCCTGACGAGGGTTAACCTCATGAAGGCCTACAGGTTCCCGGAGTACGACACCCCGGTCAAGGTCGGAGAGAAGGTGATAGTCATCGGCGCCGGAAACACGGGAATGGATGCCGCTAGGAGCGCGAGGCGCTTTGGGGTGGAAGTGACTATAGCCTACCGCCGCGGTGAGGAGGACGTCAGCGCGAGGGTTGAGGAGGTCCACCACGCCAAGGAGGAGGGCGTGAAGTTCGAGTTCTTCCTCAACCCGGTGGAGTTCATAGGCGACGAGGACGGCAACCTCAAGGCGGTTAAGTTCGAGAAGATGAAGGCCCTCGACGAGAGGGACAAGCGTGGAAAGAGGAAGATAGTCGGCACCGGCGAGTACGTCACGCTTGAAGCCGACACGGTAATCATAGCCATCGGAAAGCACCCGAACAGGCTCATCATCAACACGCCCGGCCTGAAGGTCGAGCGCGGAAGGATTGTCGTCGACGAGAACCTCATGACCAGCATTCCGGGCGTCTTCGCCGGTGGCGACGCGATAAGGGGTGAGGCGACGGTCATCCTGGCCATGGGCGACGGAAGGCGCGCCGCCAAGGCCATCCACGAGTACCTCACGAAGAAGAGGGAAGGAAAGGAGAACGCCTGATTTTACCTCTTTTTCTCTAACTCTATTGCAAGTTTTATCCCCGATGCTTCTTGCAGTTTCTTGAGCAGTCTAAGGA
>JALVWX010000244.1 GCA_027023165.1 Thermococcus sp.
AAAATCCAGTGGCATAGAGTTTTTAGGTAGTCCTCTTTAAGCTCATTTTCTAAAGTTTTAATAAAAGCTCCTGCTGTGGCTATCCAGTCGATAGATTCCAATTCAAATTTTTTGTCGGTAATGAAATCTTTTAAGGTTAGAATTTTGTTTTCATCTTCTATTTTTTCGTCCAAACTGATTGGGATATGTTTTTGAAGGGTATCAACCTTTCTAAGGTAATCTATAATTAAGCCATTTATTTTTCTGATGAAATAACCGGAGGTAAATCTGTCTTTGTTTTCTAAAAACTTTCGCTTATTTTCCTCTTTCAATAGCCAAAGAAAAAAGTCTTGTGTAATTTCCTCCGCAAGATATTCCCAGCTTTGATAGTCCTCTTGGGGGAAATAGCTTCTAACCTTCTGAGCAACTATCTTTTTGATGAATAGGTAATAATGTTTTTTGCTTTTATCGGGTTTATCGCTTTTTAAAATTTCCCAAACTAAATCCTTGAGGGTTTTATCCATTATTATCCTCCTTTTTCAGGCAAAACTTTTTTAATTTCTCGAGATTTTCACAGCAACCGCAGAATTTACCAATAGTTTCCATTTGGAATTTGTTTAAAACAATTTTTTCATATTCACCCTTTCGGTTGCGAAACAGATAAACTTTCTCATAAAAGGTAAAATCTTCGCACCCTTCTTTCCGACAAAGGGTTAAATTGACGCTCTTTTGATTTCCTTTCGAGGTGCTCGATAAAAATACCACAACAAACGTATCACCTTCATACCAACAACTTAAAAAAGGTCTCTGTTTCCTAATTTTGTCTTTGGCGAAATAAAAATTTTTTCCGGTTAATCTTTCCACTTCTTTTAAGTTTGTGCCTAACCAAAGGCAAATTTTTTCTTCCAAAGACCCTTTTGAGACTCTTTTTAAAAGGTCGTTAAAGACATCTTGGTAGATATCTTTTAAACTTTCCATTCTTAATAAGATAATTAAACTTAATCACCACCCTTTAAGCTGTTTAAAAGTGTTGTAAAACCCCACACAGGTTTAAACAATGTATTAAATTCCCTACACATGGAACTAAAAAGATTTGCAAAAACCCTTCCGGGGATACTTTTTGCCCTCGCCCCCCTAACGGGGTTTGGAATAAATAACTTTCACTCCTACGGGGGGACGTATCACTACGGAACCCCTTACGGTCTCTACTACGTCGAAAACCTACCCAAACAGAGGTTGGGCGAAAAGGAGAAAGAGGAACTCCTCTATATGAGGGAGGAGGAAAAACTGGCGAGGGATGTCTATTTGACCCTATACCGCAAGTGGAGGCTTCCAATCTTTAGAAATATCGCCCGCTCCGAGCAGAGACATATGGATATGGTCGGCGTCCTGATAAAAAAATACGGACTAAAAGACCCGGTAATAGACCGCGTGGGTGTATTTACCAACAAGCACATTCAGGAGCTATACAACAAATTGGTCGCCGAAGGGGAAAAATCCCTCATCGACGCCCTAAAGGTGGGGGCGCTTATAGAGGAGCTCGACATTGCCGACCTTAAAAAGGCTATGGCGAATACCGACAACCGCGATATGCGTATAGTTTACGCCAACCTGATGAAGGGCTCCAGAAACCACCTTAGGGCTTTTGTCCGCCTTTTGAGACGCTTCGGCTACGACTACACCCCCAAATACCTACCTAAGGAGGAGTTCGAAGAAATAGTTTCCACACCTATAGAGAGGGGTTTTATCCGCAACCCCTAAGGGGGGGTTTTCTTTCTTTTTGGAACCTTTAATGGAGATCTATAAACACAAACCTATCCGAAAAAGGTATGTGGAAATGGGAATGTAGCCCTTCGGGATTACTCGATATTGGCAACCTGTTGTCTTAGCTTGTCTATCGCCGTTTTCATCTCCACATTAAGGGGGAATAGGTCGGGTAATTTGTTCCCCATGGTGTTGACCTCTCGGAGCATCTCCTGTGTGATGAATTCGAGTTTTTTCCCTATAGGGAACCCCTTATTCAGTTCCTGCCTAAATAGGTTTATGTGGCTTTTCAGACGTTGTATTTCCTCGTTTATATCCGCTTTCTCAAGAATGAGTTTAAGTTCGTTGACGACAACCCTATTTTCGGTGTCCTTTAAAAGTTCCTCCGCCTTGGAGAGTAGGTTTTTCTTATAGTTTTCCACCAAAAGGGGAGCCTTTTTTTCCACTTCGTTTAGCAACCTCTCGAGGGTGCTAAGCTGATTTTCTATATCCTTTAGTAGGTTTCTACCCTCTTCCTCCTTGCTCCTAACGAAGTCTTGGAGTGCCTTTTCGAACACCTCAAAGAGGAGTTTTTTAAATTCCTCACTCTCGATGTAATTTTCCTCCGACGCGGCGGGGTTGTAAAACTTCATAGCCAACTGGAGGGTAAGGTCGTCGGAGATATTTAAACCCAACCTTTTGGTAGCGGATAAAATTTCCTCGACCACCTCCGCCAGGTCGGATATCTTTACGGTGGGCTTAATCTTGAAAAACTCGAGCTGAACCGAAACCGATACATTTCCCCTGTAAACTTTGTCCTTTAGCCTATTTCTCAATTCCTTTTCGTAAATTACCAACTCCTTGGGGGTTCTGAACGATATTTCTAATCCCTTTCCGTTTACCGATTTGATTAGGACAACCAATTTCAGTTTGTCGTCTCTGTGGTAAGCCTTTCCGAAACCGGTCATACTGCGAATGGTGTTCCCCATTAAGGAGTAAAATAGGCATAAAACCCTTTTAGGGTAGGTTGTTTTTATTCTCCCTTTAACGGGTTCATTCGCCTTTGCACTCCCCGAAAAGGATATTGAATAGGGAGAAAAATTTCTTTCTGGAGTATCATTAATAAACTTCAAAACAACAAAAACGGAGGTAAAAGATTATGCCTTTCAAGTTGCAGGAAACTTTTTTAAACACCGCAAGGAAACAGAGAATTAGGGTTTCCATCTATTTGGTAAACGGTATTAGGTTGCAGGGTAGAATTCGCTCCTTCGACACCTACACCATTTTGCTCGACGACGGCAGAAACCAAACCCTTGTTTTCAAACACGCCATAACCACCATAATCCCCTCCGAGAGGATAGAGTTCAAATTCCTCGGCGGTGGGGAGGAACAGCAGGGCGCCGAGGCGGGTAGCCAAACCGCCGAAGGTGAAATAGACCCCAACGCACTTTAATCATCGATGTCCTTCAGATTTCTCCTTCTCCTTCTATCCCTATCGATTTGGATAGCCAACGGGTTTTATGCCGTATATCTCAACAAACTCCGCTTGGAGCAATACAAACTTTTGCGGGAACTTAGGGAGTTGAGAAGGGAAAACAACGAACTCTATTGGCGTATATCCCGCACCCTGAACTTTAAAAGGGGATTGGAATACGCCCAAAAGGAGGGGTTTAAAGCGGTAAAACCCTACAGGGTTTACAACTTTAGACCTTACTTGGAAGGGAAGCCTTTAATAGATTTCTACTTCGTTTGGTTTGGAGACTATCCCCTAAAGGTTGCCAAAAAGTTGGGTATCCCCCTAAGGGTTTTGAAAAAATATAACCCCTCCCTGAGGTGGGGTTATCTCATTCCCGGTCAGAGGCTGATTTATCCGGTATCCTCACCCTGTTTGGGGTTTTCTAAGACCTTGCCACAACAAGATGGAAAGACCCAATCCAACCATAATTAGGCATACGATTTGATTCCAAGTTAAACCCAAACCGGGAATGGGTGGGGTTACACCCCTTACAAACTCGAGGAGGAACCTTTCCGTTCCGTACCAAAGGAGGTATAGAGCGGCTATAAATCCGTCAAAGGGTTTGTTTCTGTAAAACCACCTAAGGAGGAGAAAGCCAAGAAAGTTTCCGGTTGCCTCCATTAGTTGGGTTGGGTATAGAGGTATCCCCGAAGGGGCGACCGCTTCGGGTGGGAAAACCACACCTATCGGTAGGTCGGTGGGTTTTCCATAGCAGCAGCCGGCAAGCCAGCACGAAAGCCTTCCCACCGAGTGGGCTAACAAGACGGAAATGGCGGCTACATCGGTAATCTTCCAAAAGGGAAGCCGATAAAACTTTATAGCCAAGATAACCGAAATAGCCGCAAATATTAAAGCGCCGAAAAAGTCGAGACCTCCCTCCCAAATGCTGAAGTAGTGGGAAAGGGATAAGTGGTGTTCTACCGCATAAAAAAGCCTAGCCCCCACCAAAGCGGAGATAAAGGCGACTATAAAAAGGTTTTCAATCTTTTCCCTTTCGATACCCTCCCTTTTCGAAAAGTATATTGCGGAAAGATAGGCGGTGAATACCGCCAGGAGTAGCATAACCCCGTAGGCGGGGATTTTCAAACCGAAGATGTGGATAAAGGGATGCATTAAAAAAAATCTTAAGCCGCTTCGCGGAGACCTTCCTTTAAATCCCTTACAGATTTCGCCAACCCCTTTAAATCCCCCCTGCCTACCAATTTGACGAAGTGGCTACCCACCACAATGCCGTCCGCCAAAGAGCCTATGGCTTTGGCGTGTTCCCTTTTCGATATGCCAAAACCCACTACAACCTTTTTACCACACAGGGAGCGGTAGAGGTTTAATCTCTCCGAGAGGTGTTTTAAAGGTAAACTTTCCCTTTCACCGGTTATACCGGTTACCGATACATAATAGGTAAACACATCGGTATTCCGACAAATCAGTTTCAACCGCTCTTCGGTCGAGGTGGGAGCCGCCAACATTACGAGTGCGAGGTCAAACTTTTGGGTTATCTCCCGCAGGGGTGCGC
This sequence comes from Thermococcus sp., assembly GCA_027023165.1. Next base: position 4,752 of record JALVWX010000244.1, read on the forward strand.
TCTCTTCGGGGGGAAGGTCGGGAACGATAAAGCCGTCTATACCGGCTTCGGCAAAGGCGGAAACAAATCTTTCCAAGCCAATTTTAAACATGGGGTTGTAGTAGGTCATCAATATCAGTGGGGTTTGGGGGTATCGCTCCCTAAGGGTTGAAACAGCCTTTAAAACATCTTTGAAACGGATACCGTTTTCCAAAGCCCTTTCATGGGCTACCTGTATCGTCGAACCGTCCGCAACGGGGTCGGAGAAGGGATAACCCACCTCCACTATATCGCTCCCGTTTTCTATCAAAGTCTCAAAAGCCCTTAGCGAGGTGTCGAAATCGGGATAACCGACCATCATATAGGATACGAGCAATTTTTTATTTCCCTCAAAGGTTTGTTTGAGCCTTTTCGACATCAAAGGTTAAAAGGATAAGAGAGGTTTATCCACCCTCCGATTTGGAAGGGACTACAATCTTAACGAGGAGGGGAAAGATAACGCTACTCGATATGGTTAGAAGAATTACCACTCCAAAATCGGTCGAATTCCAAACACCCTTCTCGTGAAGGATTTTTCCTATTGCTATCAATACGGTAAAGGGAAAAGAAAAGAGTAGCGAAGCGATAAAAATCTCTTTGAGGGAAAAACCCAAAACTTTAAACCATAGGGAGGAAATCAATTTAACGATAAAGATACCCACTGTGAGGAAAAGGGTAAGCTCCAGAAAGAGGGGAGAAAGGGCTGAAAAATCGAAGGATAGACCTACCTGTATGAAAAAGAAGGGGATTAAAAAGCCGTATCCGAAAGCCGATAATCTCCCTTCAAAGTGTTCTTTATCCCGAAAAATGAAACCGAGCAAGGTGCCGGCTATAAACGCTCCCAAAATGGGTTCGACGTGTATTAGAGAGGTAAAAGCCATAAATAGGAGCATTAGGGCAAAGCTTGTTCTTATATCTACGGCGGCTTTAGTCTCCTCCACCACCAAGGAGGCAACCCGTTCGGGAAAATACCACACGAGCAATTTGAGAAGTTTCAGAAGGAAGACAAAGACTGCTCCAAAAACTCCTATTAGGCATAGGTGTATGTAAAAGGAGGTTCCGAGCCGAAAGGAGAGATAGAGGTCGTAAACGGTTAGAGCCAAAAGGGTAAGAACCTCTCCGAGGCTTCCGGTAATTAGCACTATCTGAACGAAGTGGGAAGGTAAATCCAGTTCCCTCAAAACGGTTAGCATCAAACCAATCCCCATTGAGGACAGGAGCAATCCGACCGATAGGGGAAATTTGAGGACTTTTACCACCAATAGGGAGAGGAGGAAATTTGTTAACACTACAAGGGTTATAACGAATTTTTCCCGCCTTTGGAGGGTTTCGAGTTTGTTCCAATCGATTTCCAACCCCGCGAGGAACATAAGGAGTGAAAATCCCAAAAAGGCGAGGAAATCTATATAAACGAATGCGTTTTCCCCTACATGGAATTTTTGGAAGGTGTAGAGTAGAAC
>JALVWX010000245.1:0-19010 GCA_027023165.1 Thermococcus sp.
CCTGGCCGCTGACTTCAGGACCGTAGAGCGGTGCTCCACCACCCTGGAGGATGTTGCTCACAATGTAGTTCCTGTTGACGAGCCAGTTCATAGCGTACCTGACGCCGCGCAGAGCAAACGGGTTAAAGCTAACCCCCTCAGAGGTCTTTACAAGGCCAGTGTGAGGATCACCAACGAGGTTTAAGTCAAGGCTCCACCACTCGGTGATGGTTTTAACAAGTCCAATGGAACCGCCATATTCGCTGACCACTCCTCTGAGGTTACTGTATGGTACTGCATACCAGTAGAAGTCGTAGTCGCCCTTTGCAACCGCAAGGATGGCAGTGTCCTCGTTGGCGGTACCATAAATGTCAACCTCCTTCCAGTGCGGTTCGAACGGGATCGGGACACCGTTGATCTTGTCAGTGGCAAAACCAATCCTCTTGTTGTTCGCAAGCTTAAGGACGAGGGTTAGCTCTTGAGGGTCATATTTGGCAACGTAGTAAGGCCCGCTGCTTATGAGGACGTTCTTGTAGTCTTCAGACCACTGGATGATCTTTTTGTAGCCCTCCTTCGCGAAATCCTCTGTGAGTCCAGCCTGTGAGGGAGTGATCCCCCAGGACATCAGCCATCTATCCAGTGTGCTCAACTCAGCTGGAACAGTGCTTCCAGACCAGAGGATATCCTCAGCCTTTTGTTTGAAGTACGGGGCCTGCTCGGGGCTGACCATGTCGAGTTTGAATCCGTTCTGCGGGTGCTCGCTCCAGGAGAAGCTCTTTCCACCAACACCGTTCGCAACGGCCTCGCTGAGAACGTTATAAAGTTCCCATGGAATTGAAGGGTACTCGACGTAGTTTCCAACGGCGGTTCCCCACTTGTCGTATGGAACGACGTAGTCCTGGTAGATAGTGTATTCAACGTACTCGTTGGTGAGCTTGGTGACTTTGATACCCCAGAACTGTGAGAGGATGTCCTGCAGGTTGTTACCCCATGCCTGGTCATAGTACTTGTCGCCCTTACCGTCCTGGTAGGCCCATTCGAAGTTCATGGCGAGGTCGAACATGAAGTCTGCTAAAGTCATGGGTTGACCGTCGTTCCACTGGCCAAGACCGCACTTCCAGGTGATGGCGCTCTGGGCGATTTTCCCGGAGTATTTGTTCACCCATCTCTCTAGGGTCCCATTCCACACCACCGCATCATCGGGAACCCTTACGTTATACTGTATGTTAACAATCTCACAGCGGTAGTTGTGGTACTGGGCGTCCGGACCGACCACGTAGGCCGGGTCGTGGAGGAAGTACCAGACCCTCAGGGTGTAGACGTCGTTCAGTCCGCTGGGTGATGGGTTGAAGACACCCATGAAGAGGTTGTTGCTGGAAGTCAGCTGAATTATCCGAAGCGTGTCGCCCTGAATATCATCAGCTTTTGCTTGATGAGTGAAATGAGGGTTGGAAAGTACAAAACCCACCAATAGGAGTATCAAGATTGCACTCCAAACGTTCTTCCGTGGCATTTTATCACCACCGCTTTTGAGCATCAACGAATCTGCATAGAAGTTAATAAGTTTCACCCTTACATGCCTAAACCCGCATGCCGGAGTATGGATTATGATGACCTTTAACAGTGCGGGCACAATCCCTTTAAACCACAATGATAATCCGGTTCGATGACCATGAAGCGCCTCCAGCTCGCCACTTACCTGCTCGCAATTGACGGTTTCCTGCTCCTCTACTACGCATATTCATGGGCTTCGCTGGTTTACCTCTCCTTCGCACTGCTCACCCTCGTTTTAGCGTATGGAGTCGGCAGGGAAAACAGGACGGCGATAAAGGTTGCCCTCATATATGCAGGGGCGGAGTTCTTCTTCGGCCTGCTCCTCCTTATAGCGGGGAACCTCTACTCGGCAGTGGACGCGGCGATAAGCTTCTTCATAATGCATGACATTCTCGGCTACATCCAAGAGGTCTACAGATCCGAGAAAGGCGAAGAAGGGGATAAAAACGGGGGAGAAACAAAAAGCGAGAAACCCGAGTGATCAAGCACACCTCTCCCTGTACTCTGAGCTTATCTCCGGCTTCTCGGCCTTCGGTTCCGTGACGATTATCCTCGCGTCGACAACCACAGCGCCTTCCCCTTCGTTGTAGACGAAGACGGGGTTGAGGTCCATCTCCTTGATGTAGTCCCTGAGGTCGTCGACAAGCTCGCTGACCTTGAGCAGTAGCTGGACGATGGCCTCTATGTCGGCCGGCTCCTCACCACGCGCCCCAGCCAGAATCGGGTAGCTCTTTATCTCCTGGATCATCTTCCTGGCGTCGCGCTCGGTTATCGGGATTATGCGGAAGGTGACGTCCTTGAGGACCTCGACGAAGATTCCGCCGAGGCCGAACATGAGCGCGTGGCCGAACTGCGGGTCTTCGGTGACGCCGATGATTATCTCCCTGCCGGGCTTGAGCATCGGGGCTATGAGGACGCCGAGGATTTCAGCGTCGGGGCGGTACTTCCTGGCGTTCTCGTGGATCTCCTCCCACTTCTGCTTGAGTTCTTCGGGGGTCTTTATGTTGAGGAGCACCACTTTAGCGTCGCTCTTGTGGAGAATCTGCGGTGACATGAGCTTCATGGCAACGGGGTAGCCGATCTCTTCGGCGTACTTGAGTGCCTCATCGAGGGTCTTTGCGAGCTTCTCCTCCGGGACGGGAAGGCCGTAGGCCTTCAGCACCTGCTTGGCCTCGTACTCGACGAGGGCAGTCCTTCCCTCCTTCAGGACGGACTCAATAACTTTGAGGGCTTCCTCCTTCATGGTACCACCACCAAAAATTGGGGTTAAGAACCCCTCCTCAGGTATTCGGCGTACTTGACAAGGCCCGCCATGGCCCTAACGCCCCTCTCCGGGGTCGGATAGACGGGAACCCCCTTCTCCTCAAGCAGTCTCGCGTAGTAGTCGGTCTTCTTGCCACCCATTGCGACCGCCACAATGGGCTTGTCGCTCTTCTTCTGGTACTCGGCGAGGATGTCGATTATCTTCTCCTCCTCGAGGAGCGGCACCTGGAAGAGGACGATGACGACTATGGCATCGACGTTCGGGTCGTTGACAAAGCCCTCGATGGCTATCCTGTACCTTTCCGCGTCGGTGTCACCGACCACATCCGTTGGGTTGCCCGGAACCGCATGCGGCGGGAAGTTCTCCCTGAGGAACTTTATCGTCCCCTCACTGAGGTCGGCCATCCTGAGGCCGAATTTAGCTACAGCATCGCTGGCCATGACGCCCGCTCCACCGCCGTCGGTGATGATGCCTATCCTGTCGCCCTTCGGGAGCTTGTCCTTCAAAGCCGCAAAGGCCTTCGCGAGGTCGAACATGTGCTCGAAGTCCTCGGCGCGGATAATCCCGGTCTGCTTGAAGACGGCGTCGTAAATCGTGTCCGCTCCGGCGAGTGAACCGGTGTGGGAAGAGGCGGCTTTGGCGCCGTACTCGGTTCTCCCGCTCTTGAGAGCTATCACGGGCTTAACCCTGGTTATCCTCTTGGCGCTCTCGATGAACTTCCTCCCGTCCTTAACGCCCTCGATGTAGAAGGTGACGACGTTTATCTCATCGTCGTGAACGAAGTAGTCCATCAGATCGGCATCGTCCACGTCTATTTTGTTGCCGTAACTGACCATTTTTCCTATGCCGATTTCAGCCATGGCCGCCCAGTCGAGCATAGCAGCGGCAAAGGCACCGCTCTGGCTGACGAAGGCTATCGGACCGCTCTTTGGCCTGTCCATTTTGCTCTCCGGCAGGAAGACGGTATCAACGCCTGTATCTGGGACGTAAACGCCAACGCAGTTGGGGCCGATAACGCGTATTCCGTTGGCCTTGGCTATCTCGTAGATTTCGCGCTCCAGCTTCTTGCCCTCCTCACCGAGCTCTCCGAAGCCGCCGGTGATGATTATGACCGACTTGATGCCCTTCTCGGCGATGTCCCTCATCGTTGCCGGAACGAACGGGGCAGGTATCGAGATGACCGCCAGATCAGTGTCATCGGGAAGCTCCTTAACGGTCTTGTAGACCCTATAGCCATCTATCTCGTCGAGTTTGGGGTTCACAGGATAGATGTTGCCCTTGAAGATTCCGCGCTCCTTGTTCATTTTGAAGTTCTCGAAGATGACGTTTCCAACCTTACCCTTCTTGTTGGTTGCACCGATGATAGCGACCGCCTTCGGGTCGAAGAAGGGCCTCATTTCCTCCACTATCCTTTCCGCCATTGGTATCCCTCCGCTAGAAACTGCTTCTCGGAGAAAATTCATTTCGGATGTATAAAAGAGTTGCGTTTTGTAAAAACTGGACTCCAGTGAACTGAAAAGTCCATCAGTGTAAACCCCCTAAAAATTCGAGGCTCCTCCTGGCGGATTCAAGGTCGTTCACCTCGAGGGCCCTCGTCACTTCAGGCAGCTTCGGGAGCACCCTTCTCCATGGAATCGTACCAGCCCCAACCGGAAGGTGCTCGTCTCTCTCCCCTGAGTTGTCGTGGATGTGGACGTGGACGATTCTGCCGCCAAAAAGCTCCAGAAAGCGGTCGAAGTCCCTCGTCGTCGTGTTGAGGTGGCCAACGTCAAAGGTAACTCCGATTTCGATCTCCCCGATTATCTCAGCCAGCCTGTCGCAGTTCTGGGCATCCAGAATCGGGAAGCGGGGCATGTTCTCGACGCCGACTTTCACACCGTACTCCTCACTCCAGCGGGTTATCTCCCTGAGGGACTCCCTGTGGATTTCGAGGTACTCGCGGCGGTTCTTGACGCTCACGGGGGAGCAGTGACCAGGGTGGATTGTCACGGCCACTGCCTCAAGCTCCGCCGAAAGCTCAAGAGTTTCGCGGATTATCTCCAGAGATGCTTCCCTTATGCGCTCGTTGAAAGATGCTATGTTGATGTCGCTGAAGGGGGCGTGTACGGTGGCTTCCATTCTGTAGGAGTCGAGGACTTCTCGGAAGAGCGCGAGATTATCCCTGGAGAGATAGTGTGGCCACTCGCTCAGGATTTCGATGAAACCAAAGCCGAGTTCTTTGGCAGCCCTAACCCAATCCTCAAACCCCTTGAGGCTTTTTTCGCCGTAAGCGGTCATCGACAGGCCTATCATGCTCCCACCATCATTTTTGCCAGCAAGACAACGAAGAGGGTCCCCATAACGTCGGATATTGTGGTAACTGTCGGGATGGCTACGTTGTCCGGGTCGATGTTGAAGCGGTGGGAGAGATAGGCAATGAAAACCCCAATGACTATGTTGACCACGACGAGGAGGGGATAGCCGAGAATGAAGGGCCATATTAGTGCGGCGTGGTAGCCTATTAAGCGCGTAACGTGGACAGCTATGTAGTTTGTTAGAAACCCTATTATTGGTGTCAGAAGGAGCAGTGCTGAGACATCAAGGTAGAACTCCCTGTTCTTTAGTGCGCTCTTTCCAGAGAGGTTAAGTCTTGTTGAAGTGGTTGCCGCGGCTATCGAGGCGAAGTTGCCGACGCTGTCGAGTATAGAGGGATACATGACACTGAGGATTATAGCCTTGGATATGACATCGCTGTAGGACTCGAGGGTTGAGCCGGAGAATATTTCAATGATTCCAAGGACAGTGAGTACGGTAGCCACCTCTTTGAACGCCTTAACGTGTTCCTTATTGTATTTGGAGCGGAGGATCATAAGTACAAAAAGGGCCAGCATTACGATAGTAAAAGTATAGAATGCCTCTGGATGGCCTTCATAGAAAAACACGAGGTAAACTAAGGTAGGAATCGTCACAACATCGGCTACTGAGGTTATTAGTGGAGCCGCTATCATATCCGGATCAGCACCCCAGCGGTAGGGGAATATTGTGATGAAAGCGGTGGAATACCCAAGGAGAAAACCGATAACCAAGGCAGAAGCTATCACGATGAGGAGGACTATGAACGTAGAATGCGAGAAGCCGAGCTTTACCGCGCCGGCTATCCAGAGGACTATAAGCGGTATCTTGGAACTTCCAATGGCAATCGAGATATTGGTTGTTACCTCCTTGTCAAGTACACCTCTAATTTTACCAAGGTGGAGCGCGGTGGTCATCCTTGAGGCCATCGCCCCAAAAACGTTACCCCTCAAATCACTGAGACCGGGGAGGATGACCAGAAGGAGCGGATACGATGTGGCTATCATCTCAAAGTTCTTACCCAGAACGCCCCCGCCGACGAAATCAAGGGCTAAGCAGAGCAGTAACGCCGGAAACGTTACCAAAAACGTTTGCTTCAGCCTCTCCCGCCATCCGCGGGTTCCAACGGTCACTTCCACCAGGAGCATCGTCTTCCACCCCCATTCCTCCCACCTCCGGCCCATCTAAGTGGGACAGTTTTATAAAAGTTGTCATTACTGCCAAGTGAGCGGCGAAAAGTAAATAAGCCGGCCCGGAGATTCAAAACCGGGAGGGACTTCGATGGAGGAATGGGACGAGGTTGAGGTTCCCGACAACGTGAAGGAGATATTCGTCGAGATGAAGAACACCGCCGAACTTATGGTAGACCTCGCCTACTCGGCGGTTCTGTTCCGCGAGAAGGAGATGGCCGAGGAGGTTCTGGAGCTTGAGGAGTACCTTGACCTGCTCAACTACAACCTGATGGTTAGGGCAGTCCTATCAGCGAGAAACCTCAGGGATGCGGAGAGAGTAACGTCAATTCTTCAGATGGGCCGCTCGATAGATGAAATATCAAACGCCGCCGCAGATCTCGCGAAGATGGTCATCGAGGAGAAGCTCCATCCACTGATCAATGAAGTTATACTGGAAAGCGAAGAAACAATAGGGAAGGCGATAGTCTCGCCCGAGTCCATTTTGGTGGGAAAGACACTTGAAGAACTGGATCTTCCCACCAACACCGGCGTCTGGGTTATAGCAATACGGCGTGGAAAGCGCTGGATTTTCGACCCAGATGATGACACAAAGCTGATGCCGGGTGACATAATCATCGGAAGGGGCACGAGAACGGCCCTTGACTACCTCAAGGAACTTGCCAGGGGCATTATAAAGGTGATGCCAAATGGATGAGTTTGATGAGATCAGGGGCTGCCTCGTTGAGATGAAGGATCTTTCAGCGCTCATGATAGACCTTGCATTCTCCTCCGTCATGTACAACAGCGACGAGATAGCTGAGGAAGTTTATCTTCTGGAGGAACGTATGGACGACCTGACCCTGAAGGTCAAGAAGCTCGCCCTCCGCGCGGCGAAGAAGGAAGAAGACCCGGAGAGCCTGCTCAGCATCATGGATATGGCCGACATAAACGAGCGCATAAGCGACGCCGCTTACGGCATAGCCGACATAATCCTGCGCGACATCGAGCCGCACCCGATAATCAGGGAGATAATGGAGGACACTGAGGAGGAGCTTGGCAGGGTGATCGTCCACAAAGGCTCCGTCCTCCACGGAAAGACCCTGAAGCAGCTCAAGCTCCCCAGCAAAATAGGCACGAGGATTCTGGCGATAAAGAGGGGAAGCAGGTATATCTACAACCCCGGCAAGGACGACGAGATACGCGAGGGGGATGTTCTCATAGCCGTTGGTTCTGACCTCGACAAGCTCAGGAAGCTCGCCGGAGAGGAGGTTGAGGAAGAGGAGTGACAACTTCCGACTCGAAAAGCTTTTATTATTTTAAGTTGTCTTAACCTCATGGTGAACAGGAGAGAACTAATCCTTACGTTAGTTTTTACAGTCACGTTAATCTCGGTCCCTCTGGGGTATCAGCTCCATCTCAACACCATCCCTCAGCAAGGTCCTTCGAGGGAAATCACCCTTCACAACGCGACGTTCATAATAAACTCCAGCAGGCTGTCCAGCATTATGGGCAGAAGCATTCCAGTTGCATATTATATCGCTGAGAGCAAGGGTGATTTAAACATTCACTTGGAGTACAGAGCATCCGGCTCCCGAAACGTCTTCTGCAACGAGGTTGACATTGGCGGCAGGTTCTACATCAGCATTTTTCCCTCAAACAAGTCAGTTGCGGTGTCTGATGTTCTTATACTTCTTGACAACAAAAGTCCAGTTGAGGTGGACAACCTGTTCCCCAGGCTTTCTGGGGTGATGCATTACACAACCCCAGAAGGCTTTGTCGTCGACTTAGCTTATCTTCCAAATTACACGCTTCGGCAGGCTATGAAGGTAAAGGCCGCAAAGCCTACGTGGGGAGTTCCGCTTGAGGTTGACCCTTACGCGGCCATGGCGATCTGGATCAGCAGTAATGATAAAAAAGCAGGTGAGCTAAGCGGAAACACCATCCTGATAATCCGGGTGAAATACCTCGTCCGGGATGGGTACCTCTCCTCAGAGGAGCAGATCCTCACGGTGAAGGTGCCGATGAGGTATGTACTCATGGACCTAAACAACTGCAAGTATGGGTGAGCTTGACAGGATTAATCTATCGATATCGAAACCTTTTTATTCTTTGAAGTTGTTCAAAGCTCATGCTCACCGCGCGGGAGAAGGCACTAATCGCTGCCGTTGCAACCGTTATCGTAATCGTCTATTCACTCGCATGGATTCACGAAAACCCGTTTGTGGCAAGTTCCTTCGCCCAAAACGCGACTTTGAAGTCTGCCCTCTTTGAAGTTAACGGGAGCATCCTCTCCCCCGTCCTTGGAAACTGGACGCCCCTCGGGATGGTGGACAGGGAATACAGCGGGAGATACGTCGAAGCCTTCGTCGAGTTTGACTCAAGAGCGATTAAGACGGTCGGAGGGGATGAGGTTTTAGTCGATGGTTTGATGGGAATCGAAGTCCGTCCCAAGTCCAGCTCAGTGGAGGTAACCAAGGTCAGCGTCGACATGCTGGCCGGAAAAAACGTCTGGCTTGGCGATTTTCTCCCCGATGACTACACGGGCTTCGCGTATTTCAAAGCCGCAGAAGGTCCGTACGTGGTGCGGCCTTCCTGCCACGGTACTGACCGCAACAAAGAGGCCTGCATGGAGGCGGTTCTTCAAAGGTACAACTGGGGCGGAAAACTCGTCTTCTACACCTGGCCCGACTTCAACGTTGATGGTAGCCCTCCCGACTACTCAGGTAATATGACGTTCCGCGTGATGATCGAGTACCTCGTCAGGAAAGGCACCTTCACGGCCGAAAAGATGAGGACAGAAATTGAGATTCCAGTCGAGCTGAGATTCCGCGAAATGAACTCCGACCGGTAGCTACTTTATGTCCTCCTTCTTCACCAGCCCATTAGCGTAGGGGCACAGCTCTACCAGCGGGCACTCGTCGCACTTCGGGTTTATCGGCCTGCAGATGCTCCTCCCGTGGTCAACCATAGCGTGATTGACGTAGATCCACTTATCCTTAGGAATCAGCTCCGTCAGGTACTCTTCGACCTTCTCGGGCTGGATCCTCGGCGGGGCCAGACCGAGGCGCTTGCTTATCCTGTTGACGTGGGTGTCAACAGGTATGGCCTGCTTCCCAAAGCCATACGCCAGAACGATGTTGGCGCACTTCCTCCCTATGCCGGGCAGTTTCATCAGCTCGCTTATGTCATCGGGCACCTCTCCGTCGTACTTCTGGAGGATTATCTGAGAAGCCTTGACAATCCACTCACCCTTGGTCTTCCATAGGCCAACGCCCTGTTTTCTCAGGAATTCCTGCATCTCCTCTACCGGCGTTGAGGCTATCGTCTCGATGTCACGATATTTCTTGAAGAGCTCCTCCCAGACGCGGTAGGTGACCTCATCCCTCATCCGCTGGGAAATTATGCAGTGGATTAAAGTCCTGTAGGGGTCTCCTATGAGGAGTTTCTCCCTCGGATAGGTTTTCATGAGGATTTCAACTATTTTCCCGGCGCGTTTCCTTTTCTCCTCCCAGCTTTCGTCGAAAGTAAAGGCGCTAAGGTCTAATGATTTTGATTCCCGAGCCATGGATTACCACCACTGAATCTTCGGTTACCCTAATTCCCTTAAGGGGCTTGAATTCCTCGCTATAAAGCTTTTGCCCCTCCTTGGACAGAACCACTATCTCATTCCCAAGAACCACAACAAAGCCCTTTTCAAGGGGTATCACGTCATCAACCGGCCTGTCAAACTCTATGTTGACCACATCGATGTTGCCGGAGGAGAACTCGATCTTTGTCCTCTCGTCCACCTTGAGAGGTGAAGGCTCAGCAAGGAGGACTTTGAAGTGCAGGGGTTCCCCTATCAGATCAACGACAACCCCTTCACCGCTTTTTACTTCCCTTCCCAAAAGTTTTGTCCGGACTACCTCCTCAAAGCCCGCCGGAAGCTCGGCGTCAAAGAGGGGCTTAAGAATCAGCCTCATGGTATCACCCCTCAAAGATTGGAATGATAGGGTAATAAGATTATTGTGCCAGAAACGTGAGGGAGAAAATAAAAGGGAAACCTCAGGGCGGAACCGGAACCGCCTGGGCCTGGATGGTCGCGGTCAACGCTCCAGAAGGTTAGGGAGCGTATCCCGTGCTGGACCGCTCAGTCTACGAGCTACTGGGCGTCGCTGAGGGTGAAGACGCTATGTCATCCATGTAGTTTTTGTGTCCTTTGGGTAACTAGAGAGCTTGAGGGCAAGTTTTATAAGATGACATATCGTTCGACATATCGGTGGGAAAATGGAGCGTCCCAACTTCAAAGGACACCTGAAACTCCTCATCCTCAAGATGCTCTCCGAGAAACCGATGCACGGCTACGGCATAATGGGGGAGCTTGAGAACACCTACGGGATTCCCCATCCAAGCCCGGGAACCGTTTACCCCATACTCACCTCACTGAGGCGTTCCGGCCTTATCGAGAGGGTCGGTGAGGGCAAGAGGGACAAGAGGCTCTACAGGACAACGGAGAAGGGCCTGGAATACCTGAGGGAGCACGAGGACGAGCTGAGGGAGGTGGAGGAGCTTACATACAGGTTCAGGGAGTTCGCGAGGCTCGGCGGCAGGGAGCTTGGCATAGTTCTCAAGGAGGTCTTCAACTCCCTCGACAGCCTGAGCGAGGAGCAGAAGAGGGCACTCACAAGGGAGTTCTCAGAGTTCACAAAGAGGGTGAGGCTTATCTTGCTGGGGGAGCTTGGAGAGAGATAAGGTCCCTTTTGACCGCGTGATTCATCCCGAGTGAATTTATTAAGGCGTCGGAGAGGGAACTGATGAAATGCGTGACGGCCTTTCTCACCCTCCAGCCCCGTCTCCGAACATCTCATAGCTTATCCTGAAGGCCTCGAGGACGGGCAGTTTTTCGCCGGCGAAGAAGCTCAGCATGGCCCCGCCCCCCGTGGAGACGTGATTTATCCCCGTTATGTTGTGCTGATAGATGCTCGCTATCGAATGCCCTCCCCCGACGACGCTGAAAGCACTGCTCTCTCCTATCGCTCCGAATACCCCAACGGTTCCTAGAGCGAACTCCTCCCGCTCGAAGACGCCCATGGGGCCATTGGCGACTATGATCCTCGCCTTCATGAGAACCTCGCGGTACTTCTCAACCGTCCTCGAGCCGATGTCGAGTATGGGGTGCTCGTCGAAGAGTCTCTTGTCGTCGCTGAGGAGGTCCACCTCAACGCGTCCGCCAGCATCGACGGCGAAATCGACCGGCGTTCTCACGTAGGGGTAGAACTCGTCGAGGATTTTCTCGGCCCAGTCGACCAGCCCAAGAAGGCCCTTCTTCTCCATAAACTCAAGGTTAGCATCGCCGAGGTGGAAGCCCTTGGCCAACGTGAAGACGTGGCCGACCAGGCCACCGGTGAGGATGAGGTCAGCTTTCCCGTTCCTCAGGACGTTCTCCGCGACGCGGAGCGAGTCGTCGACCTTCGCCCCGCCGAGGACGTAAACCCTGGGCCTCTCGTCGGTGCCGTACGCCCTCCTCAGCGCTTCAACTTCCCTCTCCATCAGGAAGCCCATTATCATCGGCTTTAAGCGGGCGAAGCCGACCAGCGAGGGCTGGCTCCTGTGGGCCGCGGCGAAGGCGTCGTTGACGACGTAGTCTACGAGCGGGGCGAGTTTCCTTATGAAGAAGGTCCTCTCGCACTCCTCGATGGGCTTGTATTTGACCTCCTCGGCGGCGAAGCGGAGGTTCTCGAGGATCAGGGCCTCACCGGGCTTTAGAGCCTTAATCTTCTCGCGGGCGTACCTTCCAAAGATGTCCTCAACGTATTCAACCTCCTGGCCAAGTAGCTCGCTCAAAATCCTCGCATGTTCCTCTGTTGTAGTGTAGTCCCCCTTGTAAGGCTTGCTCTGGTGGGTTCCAATCACGAGCTTCGCGCCGTCCTCGAGGAGGTGCCTGATAGTTGGCAGAACCGCCCTAAACCTGGCGTCGCTGATTATCTGGCCATCCTTAACAGGAGAGTTGAGGTCGGTTCTTAGAAATACGATTTTGTCGTGAAAGCTGAAGTCGGTGAGCCTGAACATTTCATCACCATCCCTGTGTTAAAGAGGCCGTATTAAAAGTTTATTTTGAACACCCCAAGTGATAATGCGGGAGAACGGGCATAGGGGAAAGAGATTTATAAAATAAGGATGAGGTAATCCCCGTACAACTCCTCTTTCACGGGTGAGTATAATGCAGTGGACTCAGGAAATCGTGTCATCCGCTCCAAACGACGTTGTCGTGGAGAACGTCATCGAACTCCTGAAGAGAATGGGATTTAGGGAGTACGAGAGGGTTTCGAGCAGGAAGGATTGGGGGATAGATATCGTTGCAATAAGGGACGATCCCATAGCGGGCACCGAGAAGGTTGTCATAGCCGTCCACAGGCGCGGGCTGGCATCATCAAAGGACGTAAACGTCTTCGCTGGCTTAGTTGAGCGCTACAAAGCGGACAAGGGCATATTAGTGTCACCCGTTGGCTTCACGAAAGACGCCAAGGTGCTGATATCCCGGGAGTACCGGGGCAGGGTGATCCCCTGGGACGGCGCGAAGCTGGCGTCGCTCTTCAACAACTACTCCATAGAGCCTCCCGAATCCCTGCCGGTGAAGGAGAGGAAAGCGAAGGAGGAAGAGAAGCTCAAGCGCTTTGAACTCGACGCTCCCCTGCTGAGGGATTTCTCAAAGGAAGACGTCATGAGAAGGGTTACTTCTTTCGTTTCGGCCAAATACCCCATCAAACCCGACGAGATAAAGCTCGAGTCCCTCTCGCTCCAGCTTTCAACGGCTTACATTTTCTCCTGGTCCCTCGAGGGAGAGGGGAAGGTTGAGAGGGACAAAGCTGTGGTGCTCTCAAAGGAGCGCGTCGTCCTCCGCGCCTCGACCGACGAATCCCTCAGCGTCCCTGTCAAAAAAGCCCTCCTAAACGACGGCTCGGTCATCGAGGCAACGGACAGGACGATAGAGGTGCCCATTAGCCCGAGTGAGGCGGTGTTTGTGCTCAAGGAGACCGCCGCGCGGGAATTCGGGATTCCCGAAGGAAAGGTCAGGGTCCATGAGAGGAAGAAGGTTTACATCCCGGTTAGGGCAGAGCTCGAGGTCTCTGTGGGCCACAACAGGGGAAAGTCCATCGTTGAGCTTGAAAGCGGGAAGGTCGACTTCAGCATAGAACCACTGTCAGACGATTACTTCCGGGAGAGGATGAACCGCCTCATCGCCGACCAGACTGGAGAGGAACCCGTCGAAATGAACCTGACGCGTGATGGCTGGAAGGTAAAGGTCTCCGGCAGGACGGAGAGGTTCTCCTTTGAGGCGGTCTTCAACGGCTACACGGGGAAGGCGATGAGCTTTGAGGCCCTTCTGAGCGATGGGGCCGTGGAGGAGCTTATTAAAACCGCCTACCCTGGAGGGGAGGTGGTGACACTAGAGAAGGGCAAGAAGGTGGCCGTTGCCGACATTCTGCTGGGGGACGGCATCGCCGTGATGCAGATAGACCTCACGACAGGTAGGTACAAAGAGGTTAGAAGGCTCCCCTCGCCAGCCGGAGCCTTTGAAACCGCAAAGAAGGTCATCGAGGACAACTTTCCGGTCGGGATGCTCGAGCTTTCCGCCTACAGTGTGGTTGAGCACAAGTACCTTGAGCTGAGGATGGAAAGCAGCGACGGCAGGGCCACTGTGAAAATCGACGGGATCAGCGGTGACGTCCTGGACTACAGCGCCGAGATAACACCGGATAGGGCCAAGGAGCTGATACTCGAGAGAAACCCCGGCTTAAAGGTTGAAGTGGAAGAGGGGGACGAGGAGTACGTCATAACGGCGGAGAACGAGAGGCACGTCATCAGGTTCCGGGTGAGCAGGGACGGCAAGATAATCGAGGAAACCGACCGATTCCTCAGGAAGGATGTTGCCGAGAAGCTTGCCCTTGAAGAGGCCAGAAAAATAGATGAGGAGGCCGTTCTGAAGGGGATAACCCTGGAGAAGGACTGGATTGTGGAGTTCGCAGGCAGGGAGAAGACCGGGAGACTCGTCCTGAAGCGCGACACCGGGGAGGTTCTAAGGAAGGACGTTCAGTTCACGGAGATGGCCATAAAGGACGCCTACCTAGAACACGTGAGGAAGGTCTACGGCGAGGAGAACCCCTCAATTGAGAGGATGACGCTCTACGGGGAAAAGGGCTACGTCCACATAAAGGTCTCTGGAAAGGAAACGCTCTACTACGCGAGGATAGACCTGAGAACGGGAAAGATAGTCAGTGAGGACACCGCCCCGGCGAAGGGCTTCACGGCGAAATTGAAGCAGTTCCAGCTCGAGAGCAAGTACAAGTGAATGAGAAATGGAATCAAGCCATAAGCATGCTCTCTATCATCCTTATGGCTTCCACTATCTTTTTCTCCGGTTTGTCGTCGTTCTTGGGTATTTCAAGGTTTATCACGAGCCGCTCTTCCTTCCCCTCGTCGAAGTCGTATATCTCAAGCTCCTCGACCTCGACGTCCTCGAAGATGCTCTCAAGCTCGGGGCTTATGACCTTCTTGTCGTTGCCGTAGACCTCGACGCGAACCACCTCATCCGTCGTCGATGCCACCACAACTATGCTATACTGACCGACTTTCTTGATAAAGCGCAGCGCGTTGCCGTAGCCCTCGACCTCCTCCTTGAAGCCGAGCTGCCTCATCGTCCCCCGTATCGCCTCAGTCTTGCTCTTTATCCTGTTGAGAATCCTCTCGCGGAGCCTGTAGCTCTCAAGGAGGGCCTTCTTTATACCCTCCCCAGCTTCCTCCACCGGTCCCTCCCAGACGCCTATGAGCCTTATCCCTGAGGAGGTAGGTCTGAGTTCAATCTTGAGTGAATCAACGTCAAAGTCGCGCAGGTCATCTATCTTAAGCTCGCTAAGGGTGAGGATATCGAACTCAATTCTCACACTGTTACCAAAGGCCTTGCCCTTAAACTTCACCCTCATCACCAGTTGGGGCCTTATGGAGACCCCTTAAAAACCTTCCCAGGGATGGAGAAAAATGAGGCGGCGCCTCAGCGCCTCCTCCTCAAGAGAAGCGGAACCAGGGCGAGGCCGACTATCAAAGCCGGACCGCAGATTCCTCCGCCACCGCTCTTCTCGCTCACCGTGTACTGGAACTCCACCTTCGTGGGCACCTTTGCCATCATAGCTGAGTAGTCGTTGGTCTTCATGCCGTAGCGGACGAGAACCTGGCTCCTTATGACTATCTCACGGTCGCTGAGCTTCTCGACGGTCATGGTTACCTTGCTCCCGTTGGCCTCGATGTCTATGTTGTCCGGTATCTTCGTGAACTTCGCGCCCTCGGGGAGCGTTATCCTCGTCGTTACCGTCTGGTTTATCTCTGCCTGAATGCGGTTGAGACTCTGTATCCCGCCGAGGCCGAGGGTCGGATCGTAGGTGTAGGTGTAGACGCCGTTGGAGTACTTGGTGTAGTTGGTCAGCACCCAGTTGAGCCTCACGATGAGCGGGCCTGGTGATTTAACGTTGAGGAGCTTGATGCTCCAGCTCTTTATCCCAATGCCCTGCTCCTGGAAGCTCTTGGCGTAGCTCTGGTATATCGACTGTATAACCTTCTCCTCGCCCTGATACGCGACCTGCATCTTGAGGTAGTTTATGTAGTCCTGCGGCTCCAAGTACTCCTGGCTCGTGTTCATGACCGTGACGTCGTTGCCCACGGAGATGTTGTTCTCCACGTTGAGGACCCATTTGGTGTAGTTCCCCTCGCTTCCGGCCCTGCCGGTGTACTGGATTATAAAGGCCCTCGGCGTGCCGTAGATTGCCTGGATGTCCGCCATGCTGATGCCCTTGGCAAAGTGGACGCGCGAGTGTATCCTCACCGTGTTCCCTTCAACTGAGGTCTGTACCAAGACGTAGCTGCCGTTTGACTCCTTTTTGTAAGAAGGCGGGACCTTCTTTATCTCGGCCCCCTGCGGGAGCTGGATTATGTAGTAGTTGTCGAAGTCGAGGCTCTGGTTGAGCCTCGTCGGGTCTATGCCCGCCAGATCCGCCGTCCTCAGGAGGTCAAGGCTTATCTCCCAGACATTCCCGTAGGTATAGTAGCGCGCAACGTTGAGGGCCTTCCCGCTCACGATGCTGATGAGCGGGCCGGTGGTGTTGTAGCCCTCTATCCTGCCCGTGGCGTTCTCGAGGGTTATTCCTTCCTTTGATAGAGCCTGAACCACCTGCTGGATGAACATCCTGGTGGCGTTCTCCAGGCCCATCTGGACTATGCTCTCCTTCGTATTGTTCAGAAGCTCGGGAGGACCGTAGAACGTCGTGATGAACGTGACGTTGGCGGAGCCGTCCCACGAAACTACGTAGTGCTGCTCAAGCTTCTCTGAATAGCCGTTCTCCCCAGCGACAAAGCCGGGGATAAGGCCCAGGAGAAGGATAGCCATCAAAGCAAACGCAGATTTTCTCATCAAACCAACCTCCAATAGCACTGCTCCTAGATGGATGGAGGGTATTTAACTTTATCCCAAAGAGAAAAGAGAGAAAACCCTTGGAGACGAAAGACTCAGCCCCTCCACGCGGACTCGTCGAGTTCTCCCTCGCTCTTGGCCACTATCGTCGTTCCCGTGAGGTCGCCCGTGACGTTAACCATAGTCCTACCCATATCGAGTATCGCGTCGATTCCGAGTATCATAGCGTACGCCAAAGCCACAGGGCTTCCCGACGTTAGGTCGAGGCCAACACTTTGAAGAACCATTGCGAGCATTATGGCTCCAGCACCGGGAACGCCGGCGGTTCCTATTGATGCTAAGACTGCAGTAAGAACCACCACAAGTTGCTGGCTCAGCGTGAGCGGGTGGCCAATCGCGTTGGCGACGAAGAGCACCGTAACACCCTGATAGAGCGCCGTTCCATCCATGTTTATCGTGGCACCGAGAGGCAGCGTGAAGGAGAATATTCCCCTGTCAATGCCCATCTCCTCTGCCACGCGCATCGTAACGGGCAGGGTCCCGCTCGAACTCCTCGTGACGAACGCCGTAAGCATCGCGTCCTTCGCCTTCCTGAGGAACTTGAGCGGGTCGATTCCGAAGACCTTAAGCAGGACGAAGTAGACGAGGAGTATCTGGAGGGTGAGGCCGACGTAAACGGCCAAAACGACCTTCGCCAGCGGGCCGATGACCCTAACACCCTGTTCTGCCATAACGTACGCTATGAGCGCGAAGACGCCTATAGGAGCGTACTGCATGACACCGCCGACGATGAGGTACATGGCCTCGGCCAAACCATCAAAAGCATGGAGAAGGGTCGTTCCAGCTGCTTTAATCCTCTCGTCCTCCCTGTTTATCAGGTAGGTCAGCGCTACGCCCAGGATTATGGCGAAGAATATTACGGGCAGAACCTCACCCTTGGCAAGGGATGCGAAGGGGTTGGTCGGCACAATGTTGAGCAACGTCTGAACCAGCGAGGGCGGCGTTGCCTGTATCGCCTTCCCATCACCGTTTCCGAGGCTTACTCCTGCCCCAACGCGGAAGAGGTTGCCCATGAGCAGGCCGAAGAAAACCGCGAAGGCCGAGGTAAGGAGGTAGTAGACCACTATCTTAACGCCGACCCTTCCGAGCCTCGCCGGGCTTATACTTGCCGCACCGACAACGAGAGATGCTAGAACAATCGGCATCACGAGCATCTTCAGCAGTCTGACGAAGAGGTCGCCGAGGGGTTTGATGTAGGTCTTCACGAAGCCGGCGTAGCCGAGATAGCCCATGGCCAGGCCGAAGACGGCACCGAGTATTAGTCCCCAGAGTATCTTCCACAGGACCGGATAATTGAGGTATCTCCTGAGCAGGCCCATTGAAGCACCTCCTTTTAAGTGACAGCAGTTAAAGCTAAAAATAGCCGTTATATTAAACTTCTGCAGGAAATTTTGATGAAATGACAAAAACTAACGGAACCTCAGCGAAACGTCGCCGTAGGTTATTCTCCTCAGCCCGGAGGGTGTCTCGAGGAGGAGCGAGCCGTCCTCAAGGATGTCTGCGGCCCTTCCAACAAGCTCGTCCCCATCTTGAATCACCCAGACGGTTTTCCCGAGGATGAAGGTCTTCTCGCGGACCTTTGCCATCAGCAGGTCGGGCCGCTCAAGGAAGACCCTGTACCAGCCGCCGAGATGGAAAAGGAGCCTCTCAAGGACTTTATCCAGCGGGACTTTTGTTCCAGTAAGCTCGAACATCGAGGTGGCGCTTTCCCTCAGCTCTTCTGGAATGGGATTGTTCACGTTGAGGCCGATGCCGAGGACGATGTACTCCCCACCTTTTCCCTCCGTGAGAATCCCCGCTATCTTCCTTCCGGAGACCCAGACGTCGTTGGGCCACTTGATTCCGGAGGGGATTCCAAAGTCCGCGAGCGTGTCGACAACAGCGAGGGCACCAACGAAGACGAGCCTCTGGTCTATCCTGCCGGGTTTCAGGATGACGCTGAGCCAGAGGCCGCCGTCAGGCGACTCCCAGGAACGGCCCTTCCTCCCCTTGCCGGCGGTCTGGCGTTTCGCAACGACGACGGTTCCCTCTGGGGAGTTCCCGGCGATGCGCTTGGCGTACTCGTTCGTCGAGTCCACCTCGTCGAGTTCGATGATTCTCCAGTCGATTTTTCTTGTCCAAGGGGCACCTGCCATCGTATTCACCGGGGGAATTTGGGCAAGCTCCTTAAAGGCCCTCCGCCCAAAAACCTTAAATCCCCCAGCGATATATC
>JALVWX010000245.1:19020-23930 GCA_027023165.1 Thermococcus sp.
CGGTGAATACTATGGATGCATACCAGAGCGTTGGCATTAGGAGGAGGTTGAAGAGGTTCTTCCGCAGGGACGGAAGGGCCTTGATATTCGCGATGGACCACGGCTTCGAGCACGGGCCGACCGACTTCGAGGAGCACTGGGAGCACGTTAACCCGAGGATAATCATGAGGAAGGTCGTTAGGGCCGGCATAGACGGCGTCATGATGCTTCCGGGAACCGTCAGGCTCGCGGGAGACGAGCTAAAGGCCGACACAGGGTTAATGGTCAAGCTCACTAGCAAGACCAACCTCCGTCCGAAGGACGACCAGCTCCTTCAGAGCCAGCTGGCCTTCGTCGAGGATGCGGTAAAACTCGGCGCTGATGCTATAGCGGCGACCGTCTACTGGGGCAGTCCAGCTGAGGATGTTATGATGCGCCAGTTCGCGGAGATAGCGAGCTACGCCCACGACCTTGGATTCCCTGTTGTGCAGTTTGCCTATCCAAGGGGTCCATACATCAACGAGAAGTACGGCAAAAAAGAAGACTACCGCGTCGTCATGTATGGAGCCAGAGCAGCTGTCGAAAGCGGTGCGGACATGATAAAGACCTACTGGACAGGCTCGAGGGAGACCTTCGCCAAGGTCGTTGATGCAGCAGCGGGAGTTCCGGTACTCCTCAGCGGTGGAGCGAAGACAGATAACCCGGTTGACTTCCTTAAGCTCGTGTGGGAGGTCATTGAAGCCGGTGGCGCTGGGGCCGTCGTCGGGAGAAACATCTTCCAGCGCGAGAACCCGGAGCCTTTCATAAAGGCGCTCCTAAAGGTCGTCCACAGAAACGAGGACCCAGAAGAGGCGGCAAAGGCAGAGGGCCTTCTCTGATTTCGACAACTGTCTGATCCCTCTTCTTTTCCCGTCGTAAGACTTTTAAGGTTTCGCAGCCTTTCGGGGCAAAAGGGTGATGAGAATGACGCAGGTGGACATCGTGGACACGACCTTCAGGGACGCCCACCAGTCGCTCATAGCAACGCGCCTCCAGACTGAGGACATGCTGGCGATAGCCGAGAAGATGGACAGAATCGGCTTCTACTCGATGGAGGTCTGGGGTGGGGCGACCTTCGACGTGTGCATCCGCTACCTCAACGAGGACCCCTGGGAGAGACTAAAACTTCTGAGGGAGAGCATAAGGAAGACCAAGCTCCAGATGCTTCTCCGCGGCCAGAACGTCGTCGGCTATAAGCACTACCCCGACGACGTGGTCGAAAAATTTGTGGAGCTGGCCCACAGGAACGGAATCGACATATTCAGGGTTTTCGATGCGCTCAACGACGTCAGGAACATGGAGGTGGCGATAAGGAAGGCAAAGGAAGTTGGTGCCGAGGTCCAGGGCGCGATAGCTTACACGACTGGCAAAATCTTCACGCTCGAGTACTACATGAAGAAGGTCGAAGAACTGCTTGCCCTCGACGTCGACGTGATAACAATAAAGGACATGGCGGCGCTTTTGACACCGTGGAAGGCCTATGAACTCGTCAGCGAGATAAAGGAGCGCTACGGCGTTCCGGTTAACGTCCACACCCACTCCACAACTGGTATGGCCGTCGCGACCTACCTCAAGGCTGTGGAAGCGGGAGCAGATTTCATAGACACCGCCATAAGCCCGCTCGCCTTTGGAACCGCCCAGCCCGGCATACAGACGATATGGCACGCCCTTCCTGAAGCAGTGGGAAGCCACCTCGACCGCGAGCTGATCCACGAGGTGTCTCGCTACCTCAGAAAGCTCCTAGACGAGAAGTACTCCGGGCTGCTCCATAAGGAAACGCTCATGGTCAACCCCTACGTCCTCAAGTACCAGGTTCCCGGAGGGATGTACTCCAACCTCATAAGCCAGCTCAAGGAGATGAAAGCTTTGGACAGGCTCCAGAAGGTTCTGGAGGAGATACCGCGCGTTAGAGCGGATTTGGGCTGGCCGCCGCTCGTCACTCCAACGAGCCAGATAGTCGGAACCCAGGCCGTTCTAAACGTCCTCTTCGGCAGGTACGAGCGGATAACCGAGGAGGTCAAGAACTACATTAAGGGACTCTACGGGAGGCCGCCGGCGGAGATAGACCCCGAGCTGAGGAAGCGCGTCCTCGGTGACGGGAAACCGATAAACGTGAGGCCCGGCGAGCTTCTTGAACCCATGCTTGAAAAGTGCAGGAAGGAACTGGAAGAACTCGGCTACCTCGAGAAGGAGGAAGACGTCCTAACCTACTGCCTCTTCCCGCAGATAGCGAAGGAGTTCTTTGAGAGGAGAAAGGCCGGAAGAAAGGGGCCGGAGGTACCAGCGAGCGCCCAGAAGCTCAAGCTCTACGTCAACGGCGTCGAGTTTGAGGTTGGCATTGAAGGCGTTGACCTGAGCGCACTTAAGTACCTGCCTCAGATAGCGGGTTCCGCCCAAGCATCCCCGGCGGTTCCATTTACAAGTACTGCACCGGTTTCCGCTCCCTCTCCAGCGCCGGCTCAGGTTGTTTCATCTGCTCCTGCTCTTGCCTCAGTTTCTGCTGGTGGGGATGTGGTTACTTCGCCGATGCCTGGCAAGATCCTCAGAATACTCGTGAAGGAGGGTGAGAGCGTTAAAACCGGCCAAGGACTCCTCGTGCTCGAAGCAATGAAGATGGAGAATGAAATCCCAGCGCCGAAGGATGGCGTGATTAAGAAGATTCTGGTAAAAGAAGGCGACACAGTCGACACCGGAAAACCACTAATCGAACTTGAATGAAGCGCTTTGCGACCCCCTTTTATTTTCCGTTTGGTTTTTAGCGTTTTGATGTAGAACTCAACGGCCTTTTTCCGAGCTTGAGTTTAAAACCGAATTTTCCTCGGTTTTTCACCGAAAGGCATTTAAGTATCGAAAGTGTACGTTAGTGTGCAGAACTTAAATGGAGGTGCAAATATGAACTCTGCTGTGGTTATCTTGATCGCGGCAGCGATATATCTGGGCATGTATTTCAGCTACGGTAAGAGCCTTCAGAACAAGGTCGTCAGGGCCGACCCCAACAGACCGACTCCGGCCCACAAGCTCTACGATGGGGTCGACTACGTTCCAGCGCACCCGCTCGTTCTCTACGGACACCACTTCGCATCGATTGCAGGAGCTGGACCAATAGTCGGTCCTGCCATAGCAATGGCCTGGGGCTGGCTGCCAGGACTCCTGTGGGTCTGGTTCGGAAACGTCTTCATCGGTGCCGTACACGACTACCTGGCATTGATGTCGTCAGTGCGCTACGATGGTAAATCGGTCCAGTGGATTGCAGGAAAGCTCATGAGCAGAAAGACCGGTATCTCCTTTGAGTTCTACATCCTCTTCGCCCTGCTGCTGGTCCTCGCGGCATTCATGTCGGTCATCGCGGGAATCTTCACAAAGACCCCGGAGGCTGCAACGGCTTCAATACTGTTCCTGATAACGGCAATAATCGTCGGCTGGCTCATGTACAAGACCAGCCTGCACTTCGCTGGAGCAACGATCGTGGGACTGATACTGCTCGCCATCTCAGTCTGGCTCGGCTTCAAATATCCAATACACGCCAGCTATCACAGCTGGGTGCTCTTCCTCTTCGTGTACATCATCATTGCGGCCTCAATACCGGTCTGGATCCTGCTGCAGCCCAGGGACTACCTCAACGCATACATCCTCTGGTTCGGACTCATCCTCGGCGGTGTTGCCTTCGCCGTTCTTGGGGCCAAGGGGACCTTCACTGCTCCAGCATACACTACC
Source organism: Thermococcus sp. (assembly GCA_027023165.1). The sequence goes on from JALVWX010000245.1 coordinate 22,753, forward strand.
TGGAGTGCCCACGTTGTGGGCGGCAAGCCGTCTCCCTTCTGGCCGACGATACCCCTCGTAATCGCATGCGGTTCGCTCAGCGGATTCCACTCCATCGTCGGTTCTGGAACCTCAAGCAAGCAGCTTGACAACGAGCTTCACGGCCTCATGGTCGGCTACGGTGGAATGTTCACCGAGGGCTTCCTTTCGACCATCGTCATAGCCTCAATAGCCGTCTACGGCGTCAAGGTCTTCGCCGACGCAGGTGTCGATATAAACGCCTCCAACTGGGCGGCCATCTACGCCCCCACGGTCGCCAAGACCATCGGTAAGGTCGGAATATTCTCCAAGAGCTACGCCTATGGACTCCAGGATTCATTCGGAATACCGTTCAAGACGGGTGTCGTCTTCGCCAGCCTTTGGGTTTCGGCGTTTGCCCTGACCACCCTCGACACCGCCACCAGGCTCGGCAGGTTCGCCTGGCAGGAAGTCGTTGGAATGTTCACCGACACCTCAAGTGGAGCCGGGAAGATCATAGCCAACAAGTGGCTTGCCTCGATAGTCCTCGCAGGGCTTGGAGTCTGGCTTGCCTGGGGCAACGACTGGCTCATCCTCTGGCCAGCTTTCAGCGGCATGAACCAGATGCTCGCCAGTATCGCCCTCATGACCGCGGCCCTCTGGGTCACCAAAGTCCAGCAGGCCGGAAAGTGGAGCTGGGCAGTGCTGATTCCTGCAGTGTTCCTCTGGATAACGGTTACCTTTGCACTGCTCTGGTTCTTGGCGACGGTCGTTCCGGGAATCGCGGCCGCAGGCACCAAGTACTCCGTGGGCTTCATAACCCTCGTCGGTATACTGCTGAACCTCCTCTTGGTCTTCGACTTCTGGAAGGCCTGGAAGACGCCGGCGGAGGAATACGAGGCCGCGAAGGCCTGAAGCCCTTTCTTTTATATTTCCCGGTGATGCCTGTGGAGAACCTGAAAAAGATATTTTCGAAGCTCAAACTTCCCCTGACCTTCCTGTGGGAGTTTCATAAGGGGTTCGAGCTTTACTATGCCCAGGGGATTAAATGGGAAGAAGAAGAGCTGGAAAACGTCTTCGCGCTCATCCTGTTTGGAGACTACATCGGCCTTCCCCATCCGCCGACCGGGCTGACCTACCGCCTTCTTCCCCACGTCATCAGGGAGCTTTACGTGATGGAG
>JALVWX010000246.1 GCA_027023165.1 Thermococcus sp.
CTGCCCAGCTTCCTCCTCCACTGGCTTGGCTCCGCCTTCTTCGACGTGCTGTGCGCTTTCACATGATGTTCTGAATGAGGCTCCGAAGTGTCTCTAAAATCCCCACCGCACTCTCCCCGAAGATCAAAACCATCGGCTCCTTGCCCCAGTCGCCGAGGTGGTATATGATGTCTGGTTTCTTTCCGGCCCTCTTTACAGCGCTCTCTATTCCCCACTCCATTGTTCCTTTTTCGGCCCCCTTCACCTCCTCGGGCTCTTCCCTCCTGTCGTAGAAGGAAACGACGAGGCCAAGCTTCTTGGCCTTTTCAACGAGTTCCTCCGAATATCGGAGGTTCAGAACGGCCCTGACCTCTGGATAAAACTCGCGCATCTTGAGGAGGGCCCTCTTAAGGTGGTCGCTCGCTCCAAGCTCGACCGGACCAACGGGTTTTATCGTATTCCCATACCGGACGATTCTGCCCTTAACGGCGAAGACCTCGTTGAATGGAGTTGCCAAAGCGAAGTTCGTTCCAACTTCCGGGACGTGGGAGTTGAGCCTTTCCCCGAGCTTCACGAGCTCTTTAACTGCCCCCTCAAGTTCTACCTTGGCCCTCCAGCGGTAAGAATCCCTCTCAAGCTCCCAGAGAGGATTAACGGCTCTAACCTCTGCCTTCGAGAACCTTATCGAGCCTTCAACGAAGCGCTTGGCCCCTTTCACGGCTTCCGGAAGCTCAAGGCCCTTCGCCAGGAAAGTGGTTAAAGCCGATGAAAAGACACAGCCCGTCCCGTGGGTGAAGCCCCCCACCTTTTCTCCTGGGAACTCGTAAAACCTGCCATCCCAGTAGAGGACGTCCGTGTAGCCCAGATGCCCGCCTGTGATTACGACGGCCTTGGCGTCAAGCTCCTCGGCGATGATTTTGGCCGCTCTTTTCATGTCCTCAACCGAGCTGAGTTCAACCGAGCTGATTTTGAGACCGCTTAGGACTTCAGCCTCCGGGACGTTTGGAGTGACTATCGAGCCGGGGATTAGGCTTTCGATTGACTCAACTGAATCCACGAGCTTCGCTCCGGTACTGGAAACCATAACGGGGTCAAAGACTCTCGTTAAGCCTTCCGTCTCCTTCGCGACTGCCTCTCCTATCTCACCGTTACCGAGCATTCCGATTTTGACGGCCTTGATTTCGAAGCTATCCTTAACGGCCCTTATCTGCTCCCTCACGACCTCCGGTGGGAGCGCGTGATAGCCCCTAACCTCCGAGGGGTTCTGGTAGGTGACGGCTGTTAAAACGGGGAGCGGGTGCTCACCGAGTGCTGAGACAGTCTCTATGTCGGCCTTTAAACCGGCCCCTCCCCCTGTGTCGAGGCCGGCAATGATTAAAACGGCCATTCCATCACCTCAACTTCTCAAGAATTTCAAGGGCCGCTTTCCTTCCGCTCAGGAACATCCCGCCGAATATAGGCCCCATCCTCGGGGCACCAGCGAGGGCGTTCGCCGCCATGCCTGTAACGTACAGGCCCGGCAAGATTTCCCTCGTGTGCTTCACCGTCAGCTCTTCTCCTTTCTCGGCCCACATCGGTCCTTCCCCGGGAATCCTCTCTATCAGCCCGCGCTTGAGGAGGTGCTGGCTTATCTGCGCTCCATGGCCGGTCGAATCGACCACGAATTTAGCCTCAACGGTTAGGGGGTCAACGTGGAGGCCCGTCATCATCACCGGCGTCCAGTTGATTACTATCCCGGCGACGCGGTCGTCCTTGACGACCAAGTCTTCAACTTCAATCATGTTGAAGAACTTCACACCGGCTTTCACGGTCCTGCTCGCTATAGTAGTTGCCGTTTCTATTGCATCTGCAACGTAGAGGCCGTTCCTGAAGGGCCTGTAGTCTATCCCGAACTCGTCGAGTATCTCCCTAGCTTTCTCCTGAACAACTATCCTGTTGAAGCCCATAGCACCTCCCCAGATTCCTCCACCTATGGAGAGCTTCTTCTCGAAGATTGCCACCTTCGCACCGTTCTTGGCCAGATAATAGCCGGCAACCATTCCGGAGGGGCCGGCACCCACAATGGCCACATCGAGCGAAAGATTGTCGAGAAGGTCCTTGAAGTAGGCCTCTACTATTGCCCTGCTTATCTCCACCTCTCTCATAGCAACCACCCAAAACCTTTTAAGCCGCGGTCAAAACTGAGTTTTGAAATTTAAAAACTTTGTTATAAACAGGTTTTAAAACCGGGTGATAGGAATGACCCAGCTTGAGGCTGCTAAGAGGGGAGAGATAACCGAGGAGATGAGGTTTATAGCAGAGAGGGAAGGTATAAGCCCCGAAAAGCTCAGGAAGAGCGTTGCCAGGGGCCATACGGTAATCTTCCGCAACGTTAATCACGACTGGGTTAAGCCCGTCGCGGTAGGCAACGTCGTTAGGGTAAAGGTGAACGCGAACATAGGAACTTCCCGCGACATAGTTGACGTCAAGGCCGAGATAGAGAAGGCAAAAACCGCTGTAAAATACGGCGCGGACACGATAATGGACCTCTCGACGGGCGGGGACCTCGACGAGATTAGGCGAGCTATAATGCACGCCGTTGACGTGCCGATTGGGACGGTTCCAATCTATCAGGCCGCCGAGGAAATGCTTGCCAAAGGGAAGGCCATCATCGAGATGAGCGAGGACGACATGTGGAGGGCCGTTGAGAAGCACTTTAGAGATGGGGTTGACTACACCACGATTCACGTTGGAGTAACCAGGGAAGTCGTCGAGAAGATGAAGCGAACAAAGCGCGTTGTTGGCATGGTCTCGCGCGGTGGGACGTTTTTAGCGGCCTGGATACTCCACTGGGGCGAGGAGAATCCCTTCTACAAAAACTACGACTACCTGCTTGAGCTTGCCAGGGAGTACGACGTGGTCCTTAGTTTGGGGGATGGGTTGAGGCCCGGCGGACTTCCCGATGCCGGCGACGAGCTTCAAATAGCCGAACTGTACACCCTCGGAAGGCTCGTAAGAGAAGCCAGGGAAGCTGGAGTCCAGACGATGGTTGAGGGACCCGGGCATGTCCCCATAGACCAGATAGCGGCACAGGTAAAGCTGGCAAAGATAGCGACGGACAACGCGCCCTTCTACGTACTTGGACCGATAGTCACGGACATCTTCCCGGGTTATGACCACATCACCGCGGCAATAGGCGGAGCGATAGCGGCCTTGAACGGCGCGGACTTCCTCTGCTACGTGACTCCAGCAGAACATCTCGGTCTTCCGGATGTCGAGCACGTCCGCCAGGGTGTCATAGCGGCGAAGATAGCGGCGCATGCGGTAAACCTAACCCGCTTCGAGGCCGACTTTAAGAAGGACTACCTCATGAGCTTAGCGAGAGGAAGGCTTGACTGGGCGAAGCAGTTCGAGCTGAGCCAGGACCGGGAGAGGTTCATAGAGATAAGGAAGGAGAGGCCGACAAAAACCGAGGCCTGCTCCATGTGCGGTGATTTATGTGCTATAAAGCTCATCAACAACATGCTGCAGAAGGGGTGAGAGCTTGGGGCTTCTCTACTCCGGCAAGACCAAGGACGTCTACGAGGACGGCCCATACCTAATTTTTCGCTTCAAAGACACCGTCCTCGGCAGGAACGGAGCGGAAGATAGCGGTGGCAACGAAGTGGTTGGCGAAAAGGCCGGAAAGGGGAGCGTTGTATTGGCCCAGACCGAGTTCTTCTTTAAACTCCTCGAAGAGAACGGGATAAAGACGCACTTTATCGAGAGGATTGACGAGAGAAGGGCATGCTTCCTGAAGGCGGAGAGGATTCCGCTGGAGGTCATCTACCGTGAACTCGCCTACGGGAGCTTCCTGCGGAGATATAATGGCTGGGTGGAACCGTTCCAGCGGTTGAGAATAGTCGAGTTCACACTCAAGGATGACTCCCTCGACGACCCGTTAATAGCGGAAGATGCCTTAGTCGCCCTTGGAATCGCGAGTGAGGGAGAGGTTGAAAAGATGAAGGAAACCACAAGGGAGGTGGCCGAAATCCTGCGGGAGTTCTTCTCCTCCAGAGACCTCCAGCTCGTTGACTTCAAGCTCGAGTTCGGAAGGCTGAACGGGGGACTAATCATCATAGACGAGCTGAGCGGAGACACGATGCGCGTTGCTAAAGACGGGAAAATTTTAACCCGAGAAGAACTGCTAGAGGTGATTGGATGATTATCTCGACGATAGCTTCGCACTCCTCACTTCAGATTCTCCTTGGAGCCAAGGACGAGGGATTTAGGACGAGGCTCTACGTGAAGCCCGGGAGGAGGGCCTTCTACTCTTCGACAAGGCTCGCGGACGAGCTCGTCGTTACGGATAACATGGGTGCGGTTCTTGAGGACGACGGGATAGTGGTCCCGCACGGCTCCTTCGTGGCGTATCTCGGCCTCGAGGCGATAGAGAGGGCTAAAGCAAGGTTCTTCGGCAACAAACGTTTCCTCAAGTGGGAGACGACCTTTGAGTTACAGGACAAAGCGCTCGACAAAGCCGGAATACCGCGCGTTGAGGTTGTTGAACCGGAAGAGGTTAAGCCTGACGAGCTTTACTTCGTTCGCCTTGAGGGGCCGAGGGGCGGTAGCGGGCACTTTATCGCCCTTGGAAGGGAGTTAAGGGACAAGCTGGAGGGGGTTGAGAGTAACTACCGTGTGGAGCGCTTCATCCCAGGCGTTTACCTCTACGTCCACTTCTTCCACTCGCCAGTCCTAGGCAGGCTTGAGCTTTTGGGCGTTGATGAACGGGTGGTTATAGCGGACGGGAACGCCCGCTGGCCCGTGAAACCGCTTCCCTACACTATAGCAGGTAACGTGGGGGTTGCCCTCAGGGAATCGCTCCTGCCGGAGCTCTACGATTACGGTTTGGCCTTCGTCGAGGCGATGAGAAAGCTCGAACCGCCGGGGATAATCGGGCCCTTCGCCCTCCACTTCGCCTACGATGGAGAATTCAGGGCCATCGGCTTCGCCTCGCGGATAGACGGTGGCTCAAACGCCCTCCACTGGTACTCTTCTCTATACTGGGAGGAGCCGATGAGTGTGGGTAGAAGGATAGCGCGGGAGATAAAGCTCGCCCTTGAGGAGGACAGGCTTGAGGAGGTGGTGACGTGACCTACACCGGAAGAACACTCGGAATAGGCCTGATGAAAGGTAAACCCTTCGCCTTCTACCTCCTCTGCTCCCGCTCCTTTCCGAACAGGAAGGCCGTGATTAAGGACAACGCCGCCTACATAATCAACCAGACCGAGACTGACAACCCCTACGTGAGCTATCCCGTCGTCAGGGCGGGTGAAAAATACGCCGTTGTTACAAACGGCCTCCACACGGACTTTATCTTCCAGGCTCTCGAGTGGGAGAAGCCGAGGAAGGCTTTGGTCCATGTTCTCGACGCGATGGACTACGAGCGGGACGAATATAACACGCCAAGGATAGCTGGAGTTGTAGAACGCGGGAATAATAGAGGCTGGCTCGGCTTCGCCGGCAGGGATGAGTTCTGGGTGAGGGGACTGGAACTGCAGGAGGGCAAAGCCTTCGTTACGGCGACCTACAACGTGGATGGCTTCGTTGAACTCGGCCTGAACGGCTTCAGTTCGGCCGGAGAACTTGCTTCTGAGGTTTTAAAGCTCCCCTTTGAGCACAAGGTCATGGCTTTTGGGATTACTGAAGATGAAAACAGGTGGGCTGTTGATGTTTTCAGGGGGCCCTTCTAACAATGTTTTTATTGTCACAGGTTTAGCGTTAAAACGGTGGTTTCAATGGAAGACCCCTATGCCTGGATGGAGAACCTCAACGATGAGCGCGTTTTGAAGCTCGTTGAGGAGGAGAACAAGCGCTTTAGGGAATTCGTCGGAGAGCTTAGCGACGAGCTCTTTCCCGAGGTGTGGGAATACTACTCGATGCCCGTCATCTACAACACGAGGCTCACGGAGAGGGGCACAATCGCGATGTACAGGGAAAGGGACAGACAAGTCATCAGGTGGCTCGACGGGAGGGTTGTTGTCGACTCGAAGGAACTGGAGAAGGAGTTCAACGATGAAATCCTCCTTCAGACGTTTTCTGTCGATAAGGCCGGCAGGTTTCTGGCCTACAGCTTTTCCATGGGCGGTGCCGACGAGGGG
>JALVWX010000247.1 GCA_027023165.1 Thermococcus sp.
AAGATTATCAAAGCGCTGACTCCCATGGCAATCCCCACTTAACACTAAGGGAGAGTGTTTAAATGCCCTGTGGTTCAACCTTCAACAGTTGTAGCAGAGCATCGAGGCCTTCTTGAGAAGAATCACCCTGTAAAGCTTCCCCTTGATTATCCTTGGACTCGAGAGCTTGTTGAGGTGGTGTATCCTTCTTCTTTCCAGGGCTATGAGGTCGAGCTCTCTAAGCACCTTCACGAAGTCCTCCCAGCGGATTTTGAGCCACTGGGAGTATTCATCGAAGAGCTCCTTCTCAACGACCCGGAAGTCCTTTCCATCAACCCTATAGCGGATGGCCCTTTTCGGCAGTTCCTTCCTCAGGCGCCAGCGCGCGTGTAAAGGCTCCTGCATCTCGTAGACGGCCAGGTCCATCGGCTTGCCCTCTACCATCATTTTCAGGATTATTCCAAGAATCCTGTTTATCCTGTCCGGGACTCCCGTGACGTCGCCCCTGAGGACTATCTTCCTCCGGCGAACCTTTATGCCGGCCCTCTCAAGCTCCTCGCCGATCTTTGGCGTGGTCTTCTTTTTGGTTCCGCCCGTGTCGACGATTCCGCCGATTACGAAGGCCCTAACGTCAAAGTCTCTCTCGCTTAAAACATCATCGGCCCAGGGATCGAGGAGAACAACCTCGTCTATCCCCTCCTCAGCCAGAAACTCCGATGTCGGCCCGTTGTAAACGGTTATCCTGTCCAGCGGGCCGTTGAACATTCTCCTGAACTCGCCGTTGGCCCATGTTACTGCAAGCTCACCGCCGGTAAAGTAATCGCGGAGGAGTCCGTAGCATTGAACCGCCTGGAGGCAGATTTTGCCCTTCTCGTTCTGGCTGTGCTTGTCCCAGTGATATAGGTCGATGACGAAGCGGGGCCAGTCGGGCAGTCTCTCCAACAGGTCCTCTCTCCCAACGACGGTTTCAAACTTTCCCACCATGCAGGAGGGAACGTAGGCGTAGTGGGAGCCTTCAACGCGCCTTCCGTTCAAATCCCACGCGGAGACCGTTTCCTCGGGAACGCGAACGACGGCGCCCTTGCCGTAGAAAACCTCAATCGCCATGTCCTGGAGGACGTTCCGGGACTTCCTGAAGCGTTTCGAGAGTGCACCAACGCTCTCCACACCCTTTTCTCTCAAAATATCCCTGAATACATCGGCGAGCGTCTTCATGGCCATCGGTTGAGCCTTCCGGCAGGGGTTAAAAAGGTTTAGCTTCAGAGAACGGCAAGAATTAAATAGAGGCGTTCCCACTCCAAACGGTAATGTCCATGGACTGGAAGACTACCTATATGGTGTTTCCCCTAATACTCGTCGTTGCAGTTTCAGTTACTCTGAAATCAATACCGGGGCCGCCATATGGTGGAGACCTGTACTTTCACAATGGCATTGCGGAGGCAATTTATCGAGGAACCCCAGTTTTTCATGACCCCACAAATCTCCAAGGCTATGCGTTCTACCCTTGGCTTTATCATCTGCTGGTCTCCGTTCTTGCGTATCCCTTTGGGGATACAATTCCCGTAACAGTCCACATTATGCCGCCATTAATCCTGATGCTTTCAATGGTCGGGGTTTATCTACTGGCCAAAGAGCTAACCAACAAAAACGTGGCTCTTCTTTCAGCAGGACTACCACTCGCCTTAGCTTTTCCCGAACCACATCCTCATGTTCTTCTGCAAATGGTCATGCTCCCCTTCGCCTTCTGGGCACTCATTAGGTATATCAAACGGCCCTCTGTTCAAAACGGTGTTATCACGGGGACTATCTGGGGCCTCTCGGGTTTAACTCACGTACTCGGGACTTTTGGATTTGGAGCAATTCTGCTTACCAACGCGGCATGGGACTTTCTCAAGCAACCCCAGGTGGAAACCATTAAAAAATGGGCGGTTCCATTGCTGAGTGGAACTGCCGTTCTAATGCTCTACTGGGGACCACTGTTGTTTGTGTACCATGGCCACACTCTCAACCCATACCAGAGCCTTGTAATGGCCCATTACACTGTTCTAAATTTTACGTGGGATACCCTGACTTTCTTTATCTCGTACTCATGGAAATCAATCCTGTCGTTCATTGCTTTGCTTGGGCTTTATTCAATGGTTAAAGACAAGAAAGGTATAGCATTTAGACTTCTGGCATCATCAATCGTGGGGCTGTTCTCCGCGGGCATCGTATTCATACTCATTGGAGATCCGCTTATAGCGTATAAGATGTATCTCTATCACTTTGCTCTCATGGGACTATTACTTATCCTTGGTTTGGATAGAATCCTCCGTGTCTCTCCCAAGACAGAGCGTTCATTTGCGGCAATTGCCATCATCCTACTTCTGCTCTCCACACTGACGATATCGAATTTCGTTTCAAACAAATGGACACAAAACGGGTTTAAGGAGTTTCCATTCAAGAATCTTCAAGCGTGGATCTTAAGCAACACATCCCTCAATGACGTGATTTTAAGCAATTATGAGTCCTCATTCATGGTATTCTCAATCTCCGGGCGGAAAACAGTTCTTTTCAGAAGAACGCATGCATCACCATTTGTTGATTACAACCGCAGAAGCGCGGATATGATGGTTGCCTTATTGGGGAACAACACCACAAAAAGTCTTGAATTGCTCAAATCGTATCATGTTCACTACATTTATATCGACGGGATGACTTCTAAGGATCCCCTTTGGGTTCCTATCCAATACCGGAAATATTTGGTGTCTAACGGCGTTTATTGTGATGTAAAATGGGTGCGCTATGATCCAGCGGATCCAGAAAGCACCAAGATAAAAGCATGCGTTGCCAACTTCAGCGTTTCAAGAATTTCAACTTATCTGAGGGTCGTCTACAGGGATGAATGGTTCACGATTTTTGAGGTTGAATACCCAACGTAACCACACATCGGCTGGTTTATAAATCCCAAGGGAGTAAGAACTGCGGTGGTAACATGAGGTCGGTGACGTATCTCAGCCTCGCCCTCTCTCTGCTCTTCGCTGGAGTAAGCCCGATATTCTTCAAGCTCGGCCTCCAGGGCGTTAATGGGACGGGCCTTTCCCTCAGCGCCATCAAAGCTTTCCTGACCAACAGATACGCCGTTGTCGGGCTGGTCCTCTACGCTCTCTCTTCAATCCTGTGGCTGTTCTCGCTCTCGGAGCTTCCGGCGAGCCTCATGTACCCGCTCCTGAACCTCGCCTACGTGGTGACGGTGGTTCTCGCGGCAACCTACCTCAAGGAGCCTGTTCACGTCCTCCGCTGGGTGGGAATCGGCCTGATAATAATAGGGAGCATACTCGTGGGCATCAACTGACCTACGAAAGATTTTTAAACGCTCTCCGTTCCCTTATATCGAAGCCCCGGTGGTGTAGCCCGGTCAAACATGCGGGCCTTTCGAGCCCGCGCCCCGGGTTCAAATCCCGGCCGGGGCACCATAATTCTAACAAACTTCGCCTTCGCGACGTTGAAGCGAAGCTTCAACGCACGGGACGACAGTCCCGTTGAGTTTGATCAAGGTTCGTAGCTCTTCTCGAAAACTCATTTATTGGAAGAGTTCTGTAACTCAAAGCCTTTACTCTAAGCGGGAACCTTCCACAAGCTACCCAAGACGGTTTACACTGAAAAGACGCCCAGGGACGTCAAAAGAAAACAAACCCCATATGGGGAACTCAAAGAGTATTCCCAAACATTAAGGCCAGAAACGGAATGTAAGAACCTCTAAATGCCCCTTTAAGAGCTACAAACCTTTCGCCAGCCTTTTCTCAAAGGCTGTGTGTGAAGCTTGATCGAGGTTCGCATGTCACTTTTGAAAATTCCCGGTTCTAGGGGGTTTGCTCTTTCACTTGCCGGTTTCTAATGTTTCGCGTTCTTCAGGCAACCCCCACTTAGGCGGTTGATGGTGCACGCACGATGTGAAACCCAACCAACAACTGTATGAACAGAAAGATTTATCTGAAGGAACACAAAGATACGTATTGATGAAGATAGTAAAAGTTCCCAGCAATGACGACGTCGGTGTCATAACGGTTGGGACGCCCATCGAGGTCGAACTTGACATAGAGGTGAAGCCGCGGAAGGGAGAACTCATCCTCTGGGTGAGCAACCCGAACACGGTAAAGGTCGAAACGAGCAACGAAGTCGAACTGTACGAGTACGTTGGCTACTGGCAGCGGATCGACCCCGGGATAGTGTTCGTCAAGAGGAGAATCGTCCTGATCCCCGGGGAAACCATAGAGCAGAAACTCCCCCTTGATCTGCCCCCGGGCAGGTACAAGGTCGTCAAGTTCGCCTACGTGAAGGGGGCCAAGGTGAGGGTGGAGAAGGAGTTCACCGTCCGTTAGCCCAGAACCTCCTCAGGTAGAGCTTCATCCGCCCGAGGTCGACGGGCCTCATCGTCTCGACCATCCAGTCCGGCAGGTCCTTCCGTATTCCGCGCCAGAGCAGGCGGTAGTCGAGAACGATTATGCTTCCCTTCTCCTCGGCTGAGCGGTGAACCCTTCCAGCGGCTTGGACTAGCTTCCTGTGGGCAGGAAGAAAATAGCCGTAGTAGCGGCCCTTCTCCGGGAACTTCCTCTCGAAGTACCTTATCTGCGCCTGAACCCTTGGGGTCGGCCTTGCATAGGGTATTCCGACCAGGATGACCCCGTTCATCTCGTCTCCGCTGTAGTCCTGCCCCTCGCTGTTCCTGCCACCCATGACGCCGAGCAGAACGGCACCGTTGCCCTTTGCATGGGCCTTGAAAGCCCTCACAAGGGCGTCGTTCTCGGCCGATGAAACGCCCTGCTTCTCGATGAAAACCGCCTTCCCAGTCTCCTCGAGGCGAACCCCCAGGTTAGCCGAGAGAAGCCCCTGAAGAACCTCATAGGAAGCAGTGAAAACGCCAATGTTCTTGGGGATTATCTTCGCCGCCTCGACTATGTAGTCTACCATCTTCCTGTAAGCCTGCAGCGAGCGCTCCTCTCCGCGCGTCGAGACGTCTTTCGCGACCAGAACCTGCGCGTTCTCCCGCTTCACCATGCGCGGGAACTTCTTGAGGCGGGCGTTCTCGATTCCCATGATGTCCCTGAAGGCTTCGAGTGGTGTGAGCGTTCCCGACATGAAGATGGCACTCCGAACATCCCGGATGAAGCCGAGGGCCTTCGAGGGATCCAGTGCAACCAGCTCGAGGCTCAGTCCCCGGTCCCTGCTCATGATGAAGAGGTAGTCCTCCCTGCCTATAAGCGACAGCCACAGGAGAAGGAACTCGCCGACGCGGCCGATGTAAGAGCGCGGTGGCTTGCCCTTCTCTATCCTGTCCTCCCTTATCGAATCACCTATCGCCACCATGTCGTTGAGAGTCTTGACAAGCCAGCGTGTGTCGAAGTTGAGGACGTTTACAACGTGCTCGAAGACGAGTTCCGGCTGAATCGGTGTCTCCTGGACGTCCTTGCTTCCAAGTTTCTCCTGGAAGAGTATCTCCAATCCCCTGCCGAAGATGCTGAGGAAGTTCGCTATCTCGTGCTCGTTGTACTCGTCGGCCTCCTTTATGGCCCTGTTAACGGTGTTTATGCTGATTCTATCGCTCAAGGCCGAAATCGCCTGGTCGGGAAGGTTGTGGGCCTCGTCGAAAACCACTATGAGGTCGGAGTAGTCAACGTCGAGGGAGCTGATGAAGTTCTCCCTTATCGAGGGACTGAGGAGGTAGAGGTAGCTGGCCACTATAACGTCGGCCTTCTCGGCCATCCGCTTGGTCAGATCGTAGGGGCAAAGCTCGAGCGTTTCGGCGTAGCTCAAAATCTCCGCGGGATGGCTGGGGCTTTCGAGGAAAAAGCGCACAAGCTCCTCGAACTCGGCCTTTTTCTTCTTCTCGTTCTCGTAAAAGGGACACTTTCCGAGCTTCTTCAGGTTCTTGCAGACGACCATGGCGGTGTAGGCGTCGGTTGTGAACTGGGTGAGGTAGTTGTGGAGGCACAGCTCTTTCCTGCTCCTGAGTTCGACGCCCGAGACGGGACTCTTCCCGCTTATGGCCTTAATCTCCTCTATAACCC
>JALVWX010000248.1 GCA_027023165.1 Thermococcus sp.
AACGTTTCGCTGACGCCGAGGTTTTTCCCGCAGGTTATCCCCTTCATCAAGCGCGGTGGAACCTTTGCGATGGCCAACCTGCGCGGTGGCAGTGAGTACGGCGAGGAGTGGCACCGCGCGGGAATGAGGGAGAACAAGCAAAACGTCTTCGACGACTTCATAGCGGTGCTTGAAAAACTGAAGGGTGAGGGCTACAGGGTGGCCGCGTGGGGAAGGAGCAACGGCGGACTTCTCGTTTCGGCGACGCTCACGCAGAGGCCGGACGTCATGGATTCGGCTTTAATTGGCTATCCGGTTATAGACATGCTCCGCTTCCACAAGCTCTACATTGGGAGCGTCTGGATTCCGGAATACGGTAACCCCGACGACCCGAAGGAGGGGGAGTTCCTGCTGAGGTACTCACCATACCACAACGTCAGGCCCGCCAGATATCCGCCGACGCTCATCTACACCGGTTTACACGACGACAGGGTTCACCCAGCCCACGCGCTGAAGTTCTTCATGAAGCTGAAGGAACTCGGGGCGCCGGTTTATCTCCGCGTTGAGACCAAGAGCGGTCACATGGGTGCATCTCCAGAGACGAGGGCGAAAGAGCTGACGGACCTTCTCGCATTTGTGATGAAAACTCTCTCATGAGTTTCTCTTTTTTAACATTTCCATGTCAAGCCAAAACTGTTATAAACACCAACTTAACTTAAACATGGGTAAGGAGCCATGCCGGGCTACATCGTTGTTGGCGGTCAATGGGGAGACGAGGGCAAGGGTGCAATCATAGCCTACCTCGCCCTGAAAGATGGACCTGAGGTAATAGCGCGCGGCGGTGTTGGAACGAACGCCGGGCACAGCGTTTTTATCAACGGAAAGAGATACGCGGTCAGACAGCTTCCGACGGGTTTTATTCAAACCAAGGCGAGGCTCCTCGTCGGCGCCGGCGTTCTCGTTGATCCGGAGGTTTTCTTCCACGAGCTTGAGCATCTGATGGACTTCAACGTCGCTCAAAGAGTTGGTATCGACTACCGCTGTGCGATAATCGAGGAGAAACACAAACAGCTGGACAGCACCAATGGCCACCTCCACGGGAAGATAGGCACCACCGGAAGCGGCTGCGGACCGGCCAACGCCGACAGAGTCATGCGGAGGGCAAAGCTTGCAAGGGACGTCAAGGAGCTGGAACCCTACCTGACGGACGTTGCCGCCGAAGTCAACGACGCCTTGGATGAGGGCAAGCTCGTCCTCGTTGAAGGGACGCAGGGCTTTGGGCTGAGCCTCTACTACGGAACCTATCCCTACGTAACTTCCAAGGACACCACCGCATCGGCGATAGCGAGCGACGTTGGGATAGGGCCGACGAGGGTGGATGACGTCATCGTTGTCTTTAAGAGCTTTCCAACGCGCGTTGGAGCTGGGCCGTTCCCGACCGAGATGAGTGAGGAGGAGGCCGAAAAGCTCGGCCTCGTTGAGTACGGAACCGTCACGGGGAGAAGGCGTCGCGTCGGCTGGTTTGACTTCGACTTTGCGCGCTACTCCGCGAGGCTCAACGGGGCGACAGTGCTTGCTTTGACCATGCTCGACAAGTACGACAAAGGGGCTTTTGGAATTACAGAGTACGATAAGCTCCCGCAGATGGCGAAGGAGTTCGTGGAGGAAATCGAGGAGCGCATCGGCGTTCCAGTGGGTCTCATAAAGACCGGGCCGGAGCTGGAGCACATCATCGACAGGCGGGACCTCATTTGATCCCAGCGGCCACTTTGAAGAGCCAGAGTAATGCTCCCGCCGAGATGAAGGCCGTTAATTCCACCAGAACCCCCAGAGCGAGCTTCTTCCATTTGTTCAGTTCTCTTCTTCTCTTTCCCCTCAAACAATCCTCCGCGAGGAGTACAGGGAGGGCCTTATAAGAGCCGTAGACCAGGAGGACGTAGAGCCACGCGAAGGGGTTCATCGAGAGGAAAATGGCTCCGCTCTGCTCCATCAGGATGCCAGCTGCCCCACCTATGAGAAAGACATCCCTCCAGGAGTAGTCGTACCGCCTCACCGTCAGCCCCCAGTAGAGAATGAACGGGAAGTAGTAGGCGAGGGCCAGGTAGAGGTCTATCAGCGGATCCGGATGGAAGAGTGCCCTCTCGGCGGGGGGCTTATCGAGGTTGTCTATTATCGCGAGAACCTCTGTGATGTAGGCGGAGGCCATTCCGACGGCGAGGTATTTCGCCAGCCCTTCTCGGCCGTAGAGTCCCCATATTCTCCCCCGGAAGCGGTGGAGTACTGCTAGGGCCGTGTAGATGAGCCACGTCATCCCGAGCCAGGGGATCGTGATCAGTGGGAGTAGTCCGGAAAGGTGGAAGAGCCTCTCTCTGTTGGGCTTCATCTCAACCCTCCTCGGAATGCTGCAAAAGCCACTCCACGATGGTTCTGTGGAAATCCTCACCCCATTCGGGGTCTTCAAAGATCTCGTGATAGGCCCCCTCGAACTCTCTCAGGGTTTTGTCCCCTACTTTAAGCTCCTCGAAGAGCCCCTTCGAGCCTTCTGGCGGGGTTATCACATCGCCCGTTCCGACCAGGAGGAGAACCGGAACTTTTATCCCCCCTGCTTCCTCGTGTGCCCGTTCCATGTTCTCGAAGATGCTCCTTCCCAGCCCTGCCGAAATCCTGTCATGGACGAGGGGATCCTCCACGTAGGCCTTGACTGCCTCGGGGTCTCTGGAGAGGAGTTCCGGATTTATGCCGTTGGAAAGGGTTAACCCCGGTGCGATCCTTCCGAGGAGCTTCGCGATGGCGACCATGAAACCGGGTGTTTCGGGGCTTTTCGCTAAAGCCGGTGAAGAAGCGATTACACCCCTAATCCGCTCCGGCCTTGACTCGGCGTACCTTATCACGGTTAGGCCGCCGAGGCTGTGGCCGAAGAGAAAGGGTTTTTCACCTAATTCATTAATTATTGAATCAATTATTTCCATAGCCTCTTCAACGCTGGTATGGCCCCTCTTGCCGGGACTTTTACCGTGGCCGGGCCAGTCGAAAGTATAGACTGCGAAGCCAGCTTCGTTAAGCAGCCCTATTAACTTCCCATACCTGCCGCTGTGCTCGCCGAGGCCATGCACCAAAACGACCCAGCCGCGCTCGGGAGTTCCGAACTTAGCTTTGCAAATCTCCACAATCAACCCTCCAGCCAGAGCCTCTTGAGCGGAAGTCTGTCGAAGTCCTCATCCTCGCTCACTATCGCCTGAAGGCCGTTGTTCTGGATCGTGGCGATGTGGAGTGCATCCGAGGGCCTGAGATTGTAAGTGAGGATAATCTCTTTGGCAGTGAGGTAGTCGTTAAACGTGATTGAAAGGACTTTTACCGCGGGTAGAATAACATCCTCAATGAAGGATATTGTCTCAGGGTAGCTCACTCCATATTTCCTCCTGGAAACGTGAATAAGTTCGTCCAAAACGAGGACGTTCGTATAGACTTCGTTGTCTCTTATCAGATTCGTATAAAACGAATCAAGCCTCGTGGCCAGGTCGTCATCCACATTGCTGTTTAGATAAACAAAAAGGTTGGTGTCAATGAACAGCTTCATCCTCAAGCCCCCAGACTTCGTCGAACTCGTCTTCAAGGCTTACTCCCTTGAGGTCTCCCAGTCTGGCCGGCTTCTTTCCCCGCCTCTTTTTGTGATACTCCCTGAGCTTTTTCAGGAGTTCCTCAGTGTCAGGTGCCCTCCTGATAACCAGTTCGTTTTTCTGAGGTTCAACAATAACCTCCCCACCCTCCTTTATCCCGTAGGCCTCTCTGAAAACCTTGGGGATGACTATCTGGCCCTTCGGTCCAACCTTAAGGCGGATACTAACCAACGGTATCACCGAGTATAACTTAAGGTTCAACCGATAAAAAGGTTGCGAAGAATGGAGAATCACGAGGAGAAGGGGTTCTCCTTTATCTCCCCGTTCACGAAGTCGACGAGCCTCTTCACGTCGTCGCTTATGGTTTCCGGCTCGGGCTTCATCTGGACGTAGAAAACGTTGGTCTTCGGGGTTAGGGCAACGTGCTTTATGTTTGCCGGCTTGGCCATGCTCTCGACGAGCGATTTGAGCTTTTCCACATCCCGCCTCTTCTCGAAGAGGGCCTCGTACTTCTTGCCCGCTATCTCTATCTCCTCCCTCTGGAGGAGGGGTTCGTTTTCTATGTCTGGCTTGAGCCGGTAGTAGCCCTTCTGGATGAGGTGGGCTTCGCGCGTTATCTGGGCGAATGGCTTGAAGACGAAGTAGAGCTTGTCGTGTCTGCTCGTCAGCAGGGCTATTGGGAAGTAGAGGAGGCTGTGCCTCGGGAGGAGCGTGAGGGTGTACTCGAGTTTCCTTACGTTGTCGCGGTTGACCTTGTACTTGGCGCGGAAGCCGATGTAGCCGCCGAGCCAGACGTAGTCCTTGTCCTCGGGCTTTACAACGTCCTCTATCGAGCGGAGGTAGTGCTGCATCAGCTTGAGGTTCCACTGGCGGCCTTTGTAGAACTGTATCGATGTAACGGCGGCGAGTATCATTATCGCCCACAAAATCGTCGACGTCAGCTCCAATTTCATCATACCTCCGTTTCACCGATGGGATAATACCTCTGAAGGGTGGTGTCATCGACTATTTCAAAGTATCCCAGCCTGTCCTCTAAAACGTTTACCATGTCCTCCACAATCCTGGCCTGGAGGGGCCAGTTGACGGCCATCGCAAAGGGATGTAAGGGGGTAAAACGGGTGAAGGCGACGTAGATGGTGACCTTGTTCTCATCCTCATCTATCTCCACCTTGCTGACGAGGCCCTCGCTGACTATATCCATGTTCGTGAAGGGATTTTTCACCTTTCTTAGCAGATTCAGAACCTCCTCAGTCCTCAAGGATCATTCCTCCGAGCTTTCCAAGCCACTCTAACCCGCGGGGTTCCTCCGGGAACATCGGAACCTTAACCACTTCTACCCCTTTGAACTGTCGCTCAACTTCCCCTAAAACTCTCGCCTGAGCCTCGAGCTTGACCTTTATCTCGGGTATCTCCCTGCTGACCTCTATCACCTTGTTCACCACTATCATGTTGAAGGGCACCCTGAACTTCTTCAGGCTCTCGTAGGCCCTCTGCGTCTCATACAGTGGAAGCATCTCCGGGTTCATAACCGCTATGACACTCGTCTTCTCGGGGTCCGTTATGACGTCCTCGACGAACTTAACCTCCTCCCGGTACTTCCTCAGCTCCTTCATAACCGGGTCCTCTTCCTCGTCCTTCGGCAGGGTGAACTCCTGGCCCTCGAGCACGAACTTCTGGTCTCCCTGAATCTTCGCCACCATCCTGCGCCTCTCGAGTATCTTCTTCCGTATCTCGATGAGTTTGTCGGCCCAGATGAGGGAAATCCTCGGAAGGGCTAGGACGCGCAGTGTTAGGCCCGTTGGCGGTGTGTCAAAGACTATGACGTCCCACCTCTCGCCTTCGAGGAGGATGTTCCTTATCGCCTCCAGCGTTGCGTACTCCTCTATTCCAGGCGAGTAGCTGAGGACTTCGAAGTACTTCTCTAAGTTGATGACTGTCAGGTAGCGGTACATGTTCCTGAGGTTGTTCTCGAGGTGCTTCAGATAGTCCTTTATGAGCTTCTCCATGTCAAGCTCGCTCGCGTGGAGGTTCTCCATCAGCTTCTTCGGCTTGTCGCTCAGCTTCTCCATGAACACATCTCCGAGGTTATGAGCGGGGTCGAGAGAGACTATCAGCGTTTTGTAGCCCCTCCTAGCGAGGGCAACCGAGAGGGCGGCACTCGTGGTGGTTTTTCCAACGCCGCCTTTACCTATCACGAAAACCGTTCTGAAGCCTCCCTTTGGGAGCAGGAACTCCTTCATATCCACCACCTCAGTCGATGTCGAACATTCCGGCTATCTCCCCGAAGATATCGTCCATGTTAACGGCCCTCTGCTGCATGACGTGCATCT
>JALVWX010000249.1 GCA_027023165.1 Thermococcus sp.
TCATACCACCTCCGATTTTTTGTTGCCCGGGTTTGAACCCGACCCCGCGTCACCGTCGGGGTACAGGTGGTCGATGGCCGCCTTCACAATCGCGAAGACGCCATCCGGATTCCAGTGGGCTGTGTTAATGATTAAATCGTAAATCGACTTATCGTCGATGTCAATCCCGTAGAGGTTTAAATACCTTTTCCTGTTGCCCTTCTCGCGCTCGGCAATCTGCACGAAAGCCTCCTCAACGGAGATGCCCTCCCTCCGGGCAACTCTCTTCGCGCGCTCCATTATGGGAGCGTCGAGCCATATGCGCAGGTCAGCGTCCTTGACCATCCAGCCGGCAAGGCGGCCCTCTATAACGACGTTGCACTCCTTGGCTGCCTCAACCTGACGCTTGTCAACCTCGCGGTCTATCTCGGGGTGGAGTTCAACGTACTCCTGAAATTCCTCGAGGGTCATGCCCCTTTCCTTGGCCATCTGCCGGAATATCAAGCCAGCGTAGATGTGCTTGAAGCCGTAGTGCCTGGCGAGGTTCCGGCAGAGGGTTGTGGTTCCCGAACCCGCCAGACCGCTGACGGTTATGACGAGGCAGCCCTTTGGCATGGGAACACCTTCATAGGGCAATGCCGGCCCTGACCTGGGCCTTCATGACCTTCCTCATGCAGCTCGGGCAGAGGTTCGGGTAGGGCCTCTCCGGCCTCTTTGCCGTCTTCGGGAGTTTTCTGAGCTGGCTCGGCCTTCCGCGCGGGGTGCCGTTGAGCGGCCTTCCGCACATGGCGCAGTGAGCCACTTTCGGCTTCTTCCTCTCGAAGTGTATGACCGTCCTTCCGCCCGGGGTACGGACATACTTCCTTCTCCATGACCTTGACCTGTACATCGGCTTCATGCTCTCACCTCGGCTTTCCTTTCAGGGAATCGTTTTTAAATTTAACCCATGTCAAGGAGTTTTCTCAGGATGTAGCCTACCGCCATCGACGTAAGCATGTACCATCCAAGGTAGCCAAGCTCGTTTGCAGGAAGGGCGGAGTGGTACATCTTATGGAACCAGTCAAAGAGGAAGAAGTTGAAAGGCGCCTTGACTATACCGACCTCTATGTACCACCTCCTCAGCCAGCCAAAGAATATCCAGAATATCGGTATCGTAAGCAGGGTGACTTTGAGCATGGTGTCCTTCATGACCTCGCTCTGGAGTTTCATTAACTCCATCTGCTCCTGCTGGAGCTTCTTGAGCTTCTTCTCATCCTTGGAAGCTTGAGCCTCCTTGTATTTCTTCTGGAACTCCCTACTCTTCTTCTGAAGCATCTTCACCTTGCTCTGATCAACGAGGGCGTAGTTGAGCAGGGTGAAGAAGGCACCGAGTATGGCTCCAGCGATAGTGACCACGACTACCGGATGGTATGCCTGTATGAGCGGTCCAAATATACCGTCAAGGAAACTGTATATACCCTCAATCATACTCTCCCACCGCCAGATCAAGTACTTCAACAAGCTCATGGACGGCCTCTTCAAGGCCTTTATCCTCATGGTTTTCGATTATCTTGATGAGCGCGTTTGAATGCATGGCGTAGCTCACCGCCGCAGCACGGTTCAGATCCTGGTGCCGCTGTATCTGCTCCTCCGTCTCAACATCGCGGTCGCGCTTCAGGTCGCGGAGGCGCCTTCCAAGTATCTCGCTCGGAGTCGCCTCGATTATGACTATGAAGTTGGGGTTTATGACCTCGATAACCTCCCTGGGGAAGCCGAGCAGATAGCCGACTGGGGTCCTTATGGTGGCGTGGGTGTCTATTAGCACGGGTTCGCTCTGGGATATCTCGACGATTCTCCTAGCGGCCTTCATCTGGAGTTCCTTCTGGACATCTGGGTTGAGCTTTCTCATCTCGTCCCTGTGCTTCACCAGCCCTGACCTCACCGCCTCCTCGAACATCAGGTCCCCGAAGTTTACCAGCCGGAACTTGGCCCTGGTCTTTCTGAGGGCGAGTTTTGTGATGGTGCTTTTACCGACCCCAGGAATACCAGTTATCATGACGACAAACGGCATCACGCTCACCCAGGAAGGCTTCTGGAAGAAGTAAACGGACGGGTTTAAAAGGTTTTGTGAAAGAAAAGAAAGGCCTCATTTGCTGAAGAACTTCCTCAGTGCCGGGAACATCTCCGTGGCCTGCTCCCTCGCGATCTCCTCGTAGAACCTGTAGAGGATGCCGACCGTAAGGAGGATTCCAGTTCCCGTACCGAGGGCACCGAGGAAGTCCGCGAGCACTGCAACTATTGCCAGCGTGAACGAACCCCAGAACGTAACGTACGGGATGTACCTGTTGAGGACCCTCTCGAGTATCCTCGGGTCCCTTCTGAATCCAGGTATCTGCAGTCCCGCGTTCTGGAGCTGTCTGGCTATGCTCTTGGCGTCGAGACCCGTCAGCTCAACCCAGAGGAATCCGAATATAAGCGACCATGCTATCGTCATGAGTGCGTAGACCAGCGCTCTCCACGGGTCCGCTATGACGTGGTAGATGTCCCTTGGCGGGTAGAGGTACGTGACGAGACCGCTGACCGGGTTGCCGTGTTCGTCGAAAGTTCCGAGCCAGGTGTAACCGTAGTTGAAGAGGAGCCTGGCCCAGAGCTGGACGTTTGCGTAGAGGGCCAAGGTTAGGATGATGGGGATGTTGCTGACGTACATGAACCTTATGGGATACCTGCCGCGCACTGTAACGCGGCCGTAGCTGAGGGGTATCTCAACGCGCATACTCTCGAGGTAAACGACGATGAGGAAGACGATTATGGTCGCGGTGAGGTCCATCATGTCCGGGAGCGTGCCCCTGTAGAGCGCTCCAGTTAGGTCGCCGTGGATGAGGTGCTGTATGAACGCTGGGATAGCACCGATGATGGCCGGTCCGCCGGTCAGGGGATCTATGTACTGGTTGGTGGTGAACGGGTTAAGGGACTTGACAACGACCTGCTGGGATACACCAGCGGCAATGAACAGGCTGATACCGCTTCCGATACCCCACTTGCTGACCAGCTCGTCGAGGAGTATGAGCATCGTGGAAGCAAAGCCAAGCTGGAGTATTATGAGTATCCCAAGCCCTATTCCGATGTACACTGCCCCCTCGGGCGTGGTTATCGTCTGGAAGGCGCCGATTCCAGTGTCGACCTTTCCAAACGCCCCGGCGAAGACGTATATGGCCGCCTCAAAGAAGCTCATGAAGACGGCAAACAGCTTCTGGGTGGCCTGATAGAACCTTCTATCCTCAGGATTTGAGAGATCAAGGTGAACGATTTCAGAACCGACGAGAAGCTGCATGATGATACTCGCGGTAACGATGGGACCGATACCAAGGGTGAGCAGGGACCCGCTCCTCCCGGCGAGAACAAACCTCAGCGTGGCAAAGTAGTCCTGTATGTTCTTCGGGATTCCGTAGAGAGGAATCTCGGCGAGTATGAAGTACAGCAGCAGAACGATTCCGGTCCACATGAACTTCTCCTTGAGGGGAACGTGCCTCTTGGGCCGCTCAACCTCAGGGAAGTATCTTTCCAGGGCGTAGATTATGTCCCTTGTCTTCCCCATGATTAACACCCGCCAGAAGTTAAATTAAAGGAATCAGGCGAGGAGAACCTCGCCGCCAGCGGCCTTGATCTTCTCCTCGGCCCTGGGGGTTACGTAGTAGGCCTTGATGACGAGGGGTCTGGTGAGCTTCCCTGAACCAAGAACCTTGTCGACGCCTAGCTGGGTGGTGTCGACGATTATCTTCCCCTCCTCCTCGTAGGCTATTCCGGCGTCGAGGAAGAGCTGGAGGTTCTCGTCGATGTCGCTGAGGTTTATGGTCTGCGGGGTGTACTGAACTGCTTTCGGCCGGTGGAAGCCGCGCTTGCCGAGGTGGTCGGGGGCGTACTTGATGGTCCAGGTCCACTTGGTGTTCTTCCTCTTTCCGGTTCCGGCCATTCCTTTACCGCCCTTGCTTCCGCCGCCGCGGTGCTTCTTCTTGCAACCCCATCCGTGAGTGTGACTTCCGCGGAGCTTCCTAACCTTCTTCTTCCTCCTTATCATCTCTCGCCACCTCAGAGCATTCTCTCAATGAGTTCGTTTATCTTCTCGCCGCGGTAGCCGAGCGCTCCGCCCTCCTTAAAGCTGCGCTTCTTGGTTCCCTTGAGGCCGCCCCTCGGCGGGTGGAGCCTGAAGACCGGCTTGATGTTCGGCAGGTCGGTGAGCTTCATCTCGCCGCTGACGACCTTCTCAGCGAACTCGTCGATGGTCATTCCGAGCTTCTCCTTGACGTACTCTTCCGTGACAGGCTTGTTGCCGATGAGCCTTCCGCGCTTCCTGAGGAGAACCGCGAGGGTCTCCTTGTCGATCTCGCCCCAGGTTATGTAGTCCTTGACCTTCTGGACCATGCCCTTGTAGCTCGGGGTGTCGTCGACGAGGACGAGGTGGTTTATCCTGTGGAGGCGGAGCATGGCGAGGGTGTCCCTCACTTCGCCCTTCGCCCTTATCCCGCTCCTAAGCCTGATGAGCGCCAGCTTAGCCATCTTCTCTCACCTCACTCCACGGTAAATTCCTGAGGCATCTCCCTGCCAACGATTATGCCGTAGCGCTCAATGTCCTCGGGCTTGACTGCGACGCTGTTGGTGTTGTAGAGTGCGTTGAAGACAGCTTTGGCGAAGTTGACGGTGGTCCTGGTCTCACCGAGGGTCTGGGACCAGACGTCCTTGACGCCGGCGAGGCTGAGTATCTTCTTGCCGACGTCACCGATGACCAGTCCAAGACCACGCGGTCCCGGCATGAGCTTGACCTTGACGCTTCCCTCCTTGCCCTCGACGGCGAAGGGAATCGAGTGCGGTCTCCTGCACCTGCACTCCCATGAACCGCAACCGCGCTTGATCTCGATGATGTTCATCTTGGCGTAGTTGATAGCCTTCCTGATGGCTATTCCAACCTCCTTACCGTGGCCGATTCCGAGGCCGACGTAGCCGTCCCTGTTGCCGACTGCCGCAAGAACCCTGAATCTAATGCGCCTGCCGCTGTCGGTCATCCTGACGGTGAGGGCTATGTCAAGCACTTCCTGGTTCTCCCTGATGTTGACCTCCGGAAGGAGGACGTCGACTATCTCGGGCTCCTTTATCTGGTAGCCCTTCCTGAATATCTCGTGAATGTCAGTTATCTGACCCTCCTTGACGAGCTTGCCGAGCTTGGTCCTCGGCTCCCACTCCTCAAGAACGCGCTGGGCCATCTCTCTCGGGTCGCTCATTCTCTCGCCCCCTCAAACTTCTCGATTATCTTGGCCTTAACCTCTTCAAAGTGCTCGGGGAGCTTCTCGGGCTGGAGGCCCCTCACGAGGTATCCTCCGAACTGCTTCCTGTAGAGGCTCTCGTCCTCCTCCTTGAGTGCCCTGGCGTAGTTGGCAACGTGCTCGCCGTTTATCCTGTAGTCCTCAGGGTATATCTCCTCGCTGTGCGGGACGTTGAGGCCGGCATCAACTGCACCCTTGAGGACCGCGAAAACGCTTGAACCCCTAGTCGGCGGGTGGAGACCTATGTCGAGGATGGCCTCCTCGATGCCGGCTTTCCTGGCCTTGTAACCTATGAGGAGACCGAGCAGGTAAGCGCTCGGTGTGTTTCCGCCGTGGCCCTTCCAGCCGAAGTCCCTCATAAGCTCCCTGGTGTGAGCGGAAACGACCGTCTTATCTCCCTTGGGGTCGTAGACAACTATCTGGGCTATGTGGTGGTTGAGGGTCTTCCTCACGACAAGCCTAGGCTTGCCAGACTTGAGGAGGGCGAGCCTCTTATGATAGTTAGTCTTACCCTCTCTCCTCCTCCTGAACGGAACCCTATACCTCGGTCCGTGTGCCATCTCTCTCACCTCACTCCTTCAAGATGTCGTGCTCCTGCATGAACATGTAGAGCTGCCTCTTGTT
>JALVWX010000250.1:0-315 GCA_027023165.1 Thermococcus sp.
AGTTCGGAACGAGCATCTGGGGGATTAGCGTATAATCGGCCGTCGCCACTATGTCGGCCTCCTTGTGGAGGTCGGTGACCTTTCTAACAGCCATGACGCTTCCGCTGGCCTCGTCCTGGAACTTCACTTTGACACCAAGGTTTTCCTCGGCGTATTTCGAGAACTCCTCCTCAAGTTGCTGAAGCGGAACGCTGAGCGAGCCAGCATGGAAGATTATCAGGGTCTCCTCCTTGAGTGCCTTGCTCTGACTTGAAGTTGTTGCCCCACTCGAGGACGCTGAGGAAGAACCGCCGATACATCCGGCCGCAACGACAG
>JALVWX010000250.1:325-22838 GCA_027023165.1 Thermococcus sp.
ACTTAAACGGTTCTGTTTTCTCAGTCCCTCTATTCCATCCACCAGCTCTTTGAAATGCACGTAGAACTCACTCTCCCTGAGCTTTTCCAGGGTTCCCCAGAACTCTTCGAGGTTCCGAAAGCCGGCCTTCTCGTACTCGTAGGCCTGAATCAGCATCTCCAGCCTGTCCGCGAACTTGACGAGCTTCCCTTCAATGCTCGTCTCGTTCTCGTACTCATCAAAGAGGCCCAGAAGGTCCACGCGGCCAACGGAGGAGAGCATCTCCGTTAACGCCTCTCTCTCACCTTTCTCTTTGTCCAGATACCTCTGTGCCGTGAGCGGAACGTCGGTTATCCTGGTCTCGGCCAAATCGTGGAGGATGGCCATCCTGATGGCCTTCTCAGCATCGATTTCAACGCCCTTCGCTTTAAGCTCGTCCGCGAGGAAGAGGACTATGAGGGAGGTTCTGAAACTGTGGTCCGCTATGCTCTCCGGGTTCAAAATCCCGCGGAGGAGCCACCCGGTCCGGGGGAGCTTCTTGAGGTTGCCCGCCTCGAGGAAAAGCTCCAAAAGGGACATCATCAGCACCTCACTCCTCAGTTGTGAAGAGCGCTCTATCGGTTTCAATGGCGCTCGCTATTATGCAGTCCCCAAGGAAGCGGCCGTAAACCCTGACGCTGTCACCCCTACTAACGCAGGGGCTTCCTGAGAACTCGACTTTTATTCCCGACACGGTGAAGGTCGTCCGATAGCTCGGCAGCTCCATCGGCAGGAACTCGATGAGGGGTTTGTCCTCGATTACACCCTCGATGACGACATTCTTTCCCCTGAAACTGCCCGAGTGGAGGTCATCAACCGTGACGATGTAGTAGTAATGGTGACCGAGTTTAACCCGCCTGGGCATGCTCATCACCTTTATATCCCCATGATTCATCACCACTTGGGGTGAGGGTATGATAAAGGTTGCGATTATAGGCGCGGAGAACGTCGGCAAATCAACGCTGATGAACGCGCTCATAGGCGGGAAGGTGAGCGAGGTCGAGAACCTGCCCGGGACGACCAAGGGGGTGATAAGACGGCGCTTTGGCAAGCTTAAGATACCGAAGGGCATGAAGAACCCGCTCGGTGGTGCGGACGAGTTCGTTCTCATCGACACGGCGGGCCTGTTCGATCCCCAGAGAGAACTGCGGGGGAAGGTTCTCAGCGAGGAGCGCTTCAGAGAGGTACTGAACGAGATAATCTCCGCGGACATAATCATCCACATGGTTGATGCCACCGTTGGCCTCCACCGGGGGATGGAAAGGCTCCATCACATCCTCAAAATGCGCTACGAGAAGCCGATAATAGTGGTGATCAACAAGGTTGACCTGGTTCCGAGAGAGCGCGTTGAAGAACTCAGAAAAACCATAAAGAAGCGCCTGGAGCAGGAGGCCGTTCCGCTGTCCCTGGTCACCTACGAGGGTTTCAACGAACTCCTGAAGAGGATAGCGCACTACGCCCAGTACGTTTAGTCCCCTGCACTCACTCCCCCGGGAACTCCGGGCAGGGACATAGTATTACCTGGACCTTTCTGTGCCTCGGACCGTCGAGTTCGACGAAGAGAATCCTCTGCCATGTTCCCAGCTGAAGCTCGGCCTCGTCGATGGGGACGACTACCTCCGGGTTCAGAAAGAGGCTGGCCCTTATATGTGAGTGTGCGTTGCTGTCGATCCTGTCGTGGGAGTAGCCGGCTCCCTTTGGTACGAGTTCCTTCATCTTAGCCTTTATGTCTTCGAGAAGCCCCTTTTCGGCCTCGTTTATGAAAAGGCCCGTGGTAGTGTGCCTCGTGAAGACCACTGCTATGCCGTGCTTGACCTTGGCACAGTAGACGAGCCGCTGAACGTCATCGGTTATGTCAACTATTTGAAATCTCTTCGATGTCGGGACCTCAAGCTCAAAGAGCATCTCCCCCACCGAAGAGGGATTTCTCGATGGTCCTTAAAGCGCTTTCCACGTCCGGAACCCTTCCGAAGGCCACGGCGCGGAGGAGGACCGCAAGCTCGTAGGCCTCCACGGCATCCCTGTTGCCTGCATCAAGAACCTCCTCACGGAGGGACCTGTAAATCTCCTCAACCGCGTCCCTGAAGAGGACTTCATCGGAGTAAATCTCCCTGTCGGTGAGAAGAACGGTCACCATATCCCTGACGAAGTCGAGGCGGTGCATGCCCCTCTTCCTGCCCATCAGCGCTTTGAACCGTTCCACTGCACAACCCTCCCCCTGAGTTCGTTGTCAAGCGCGCTCAGGAGTATCTCCGAAACGAGGAAAGAGGCAAACCTCATGTCCCTGACCTCAAGCGCTGCATCGATGGCCCTATCGACGTTCCCAGCCTTGACGAAGTTGTGAGCCACGTCGGCTAAAACTATGGAGCGGAGGTGTTTGTCATTCATCATCATGCCTATCTTCATGGCGTCCTCGAGTCTGCCGTTGAGGACGTAGAAGCGCGCTATCTTCGCCCAGACTTCCTCGCTTGCCGTGCTCCTCCCAACGGCCACAACAACGTCCCACAGGTCGAGGCTCCTGCGCTCAAGGATTCTGTTCAACACGGCCTTTCCAACGGGGACGGCCTCTTCATCATTGAGGGCATCGATGTACGAGACGAGCACACCGGCATCCCTGTCAAGGAGTTCGAGGGCGACCTTCACAAGGAGGTCATCATCCCCCATACGGCGGAGGAGGTCAAGGGCAGCGCTTCCCTGACCGGAGAGGGCAAATGCGAGCGCCATCTCCTCACCAAAACTCCCGTCAAAGCGCTTTATCAGAACCTCCGCGGTTTCTCCGAGGGCATCTATGTAGTGGCCAAGAACGCCCTTCTCCTTCATGAAGAAAACGACCTCTTTGAAGGCACGCTTCGCCCATTCCCTAACCCCAATCTCGCCGAGCATCGAAACTGCGCCATCATAGTTCCCCATGAGGAGGTAGGCTTTGATGACCTCAAGGAGGGCCTTGGAGCGGTGGGGTTCACCGTCTATGTACTCGAGGGCGAGCTTTATCTTCCTGACGCGGTATGCGACCTCCAGCTGGCTCTTCCCCATGGCCCTGCTCCCAGCGCGGATTATGCTGTAGAGTGTTTCGTTGCGAAGCTCGCGGTTGGAAATCTCGTGGGCGAAGCGAACGGCCTCTCCAAGGTCTCCAAGGGCGATGAGGTATGTAACGGCAGTCTGAAGGACGGCATCCCTCTGGGCATCCGGAAGAATCCGCGAGTCCTCAAGGACGCCCTGGTAGATTCTCCTCGAGGACTTCAGGCCGGCCTTCCCCATCGAGTATCCGATGGAGAGGAGGGCACGGAAAGCCTTCATTGGGTCATCTATATCCTTGACGGTTTCCATGGCCTTCATGAACGCCTGTTTAAACGCCTCGTTGCGGACCGAGACGAGCCTCTCGCCTATTTTAGCATACGTTGCAGATTTTATATAAGGATCTGGAATTACCTCAACGGAAGAGAGGACTTCATTAATTAACATGCAACATCTCCCCCGGGAGATTGATGATATTACCAAGACCTTCGTTGATGTATTATGCATTTCTGCTTATTAAGTTATCCCTCGGAACGTTTTTAAATGGCCCCGTTGAAGGCATAACCATGTACACGGTGCTATTTGGCAAAAATCCAGCCCTCAGCGAGGCGGAATTTTATTCCTTCAGCAGGAGATTCGGTCTTAACGTTAGTCCAATTGAGTCGAGTCGTTACTGGTTGTTATTCACTTCCTCACCCAAGGTTGAAAGATACTTCCACTGGCTCGGCGGCGCTCTGAAGCTCGTGAGAATAGTCGGCGAGGGTGAAGAGGCCTTAAAGGACCTCGAATACTCGAGACTGTTTACGGTGAGCCTCTACGGGAGGAGCGACTGGAGGCTGTGGAGGAAGCTCGGGAGCGAGATAAAAAGGGTGTTTAAGTCCGAAGGCCCGGCGAAGTTCTTCAAGCCGGCAAAGACCTACGCGATGCCCGCTGAACTCATGCTCAAGAGCTTTCCAGATGTTAAAGACTTCGTCTTCCTATTCCGGGAGGACGGGAGCTTCCTCGTTGGCGAGACGATTAAAGTAACGGACCCCTTCGAGCTGAAGAAGCTCGACGTGGAAAGACCAGTTCAGAAGCCAATCCTCTCGATCCCTCCGAGGCTCGCGAGGATAATGGTGAACCTCTCAGAGGTTAGGAAGGGAAGCTTCCTCGACCCGTTCTGCGGGATCGGAACGATGGTTCAGGAGTTCGTCCTCCAGGGTTTGAACGCCTACGGGAGCGACCGCGATCCCGAGCAGATAAAGGCTGCCAAGAAGAACCTCGACTGGCTCAGGAAGGAGTTCAGACTCAAGAACTCCGCCCATTTGGAGATCTGCGACGCGAGAAAGCTGAAACGCTGTTTTAGACAGAGGTTCGACGCGATAGTTACCGAGCCATACCTCGGAAAGCCCCTCAAGAGGCACCCGAGCAGAGGAGAGGCGATAAAGCTGGCTAACGAGCTGGACCGCTTTTATTACTCGGTCTTCGAGAGCTTTGCCGACGTATTAAAGAGAAACGGAAAAGTCGTCTTCGTCTTCCCCGCCTACAGGCTGAGCGATGGGGGAGTATACAGAAAAGAGCGGAGATGGCTCGGCAAGCTCGGCTTTGAGGTTCTTGGCAAATACACCGACTACGAGGAGAGGCACAGGCTCGTTAGGGACATCCACGTGCTGAGGTACAGGGGTTAACCGTTATAAGCCCTGACGTCAAGGGTGTTATGGTGATAGCGTGGGAGATACAGTGGTGGAAGTCCCTCCAACGGTGGATGAGAAACTTGCGAGTCTGATAGCTCGAGCAATCTCGGAGAGATTGAAGAGCCTATCTATAGTCAATGAACTCCTCAAGAACTCAGAGCTCTCGGATGAAGATGCCATCAAGCTCGGACGGAAGGCCAAGAAGGGGAGGGGCGAGTACCTTGAGAGGAAATATTCTCCTAGTGGCAAACACTAACGTGCTCTTCTCGTTCTCTGGGAAATCAACGACGACAAGGGAATTGATATTCCTTCTCTCAGGGAGGGTTATAAGCCCGGAATTTGCCATTGATGAGCTAAAAGAGCACAGAAAAGAGGTCATCAAGAAAGCCAAAATCAACGAAAGAGAGTTCGATGGAATAATCAACATCCTCAGAGAACACATTATATTTGTGGGCGAAGAGTTCTACGCCGAATTCATTCCTCTTGCCCTTGAGATAACCCCTGACAAAGATGACGCGGATTTCGTGGCCCTCTCGCTGAAGACAAACGCCCCCCTGTGGAGCAACGATAAAAGATTGAAAGGAATCAGGAGATCGAGGTGCTGAACACCCGGGAGCTTTTGGAACTCTTAAGATTACCTAATAAGCCTTTCATGCTCCTGCTTTATGCACCTGTGGGCGACAGCTATTAGGCCGGTCTCTCTGGCCCTCTTGAAGGCCTCCCTGTTGTAGGTGTTGAACTGGAACCACACAACTTTAGCCCCCTTCTCTATCGCCTGCTCGACGTAGTCCATCGTGAACTCCGGCCTTACGAAGAGGTCAACTATCTCAACCTCGTCCGGGATATCGAGGACGCTTGGATAGCATTTCCTCCCGAGGACTTCCCCGTAGCGCGGGTTCACAGGATAGACCTCGTAGCCCTTCTCGAGGAGATAGCGCATCACCTCGTTTGCATCCCTTTCGGGCTTCGGTGAGGCGCCAACGAGGGCTATCTTGCGGTACTTCGTGAGTATTTCCCTGATGTCATCATCGCTC
The DNA here is from genome assembly GCA_027023165.1 of Thermococcus sp. The sequence goes on from JALVWX010000250.1 coordinate 6,066, forward strand.
AGCTTATCAACAGGCATTGCCCTTACCATCGTACCACCAGTCCGTGTTCCACCCCAACGTTTATAATGAATATCCCTTCAAGGAGGGATGTGGTGACATGGCCCTCTACGAGGAGAGGGTTTCGAGCAGGGGCTTCAAGATCTTTCTGCTTCTGATGATGTTACCCATGCTCCCGGGCCTCTATGCGACTTACACAGCCGGCGAGGGCTTTGAGTTCATGCTCCTTACGGCGTTTTTCGTCGTGATCACGCTCGCCGACGGAATGGTAATGAGGATCGAGATAGACGAGCGCGAGGTTAGGATACGCGGTCTTCTCGGCCTTGTGGTCAGGAAGACCGTAAAGATAGAGAACATCGCCAGCTTCTCCGTTTCAGAGGGCTGGGTGGGCTGCTCCGGGACGATACACTTCAACCTCCCTGCCAAGGCAGAAAAAGGACTGGACGGTTTCCTTCACGACGAACCATCCGGAGGAGATAGCGAGGATTCTGGCGATGCTCGGCGTTTCACTAGAACCTTAGCGCCGCTCACGCCGATGACCACAACTTCCTCGCCCCTCAGAGCAGTCCCGTTTACGCATTTAGCACTCCAAACCTCACCGTCAAGTCTGACGAGACCGTTCGGAGTTAAATCCTCGACGACGACCGCCTTTCTCCCCAAAAGGCTCTCCGGACCCACCCTGGGCCTCTTTTCAGCCCCTCCTCCCAGGACGTAAGGGGCAATGAGAATATCTTTGATGAGGAGCATCAGGACCAAAACCAAAAGGGGCGTGAGAGGAACCTCGACGCCCACAGCAGGGAGGAGCAGAAGGGAGAGGATTAAAACCGCAAGCTCATCGGCCATCAGGGCCAGTAACTTCATTAAACTCCTAGCTTCCACCGCCCAGCCACCTCCAGTGGGGGTTAAGCTCAATGATGCTCCACCACATCTTGAGTTCTTCCCTCGCGCTCTGCCATTCGGGATAAAAGCCGCCAACGAACTCCCAGAAAGCCTTGGAGTGGTTAGGGAACCTCAGGTGGGCCAGCTCGTGGACAACAACATACTCTCGAAGCTCGGGCGGGACGGAAACGAGGCGAACGTTGAAGTTGAGGTTGCCCTTCGCCGAACAGCTCCCCCACCTGCTCCGCTGATGCCGGATGAAGATCTTTCCAGGGGTGACGTTCATCCTTTTGGAGTACACCTCCACGAGCGGGAGGAGTCTCGGCCTGAGAAATGCCCTTAGGGCCGAGAGGGCCTCGTCGCGGTAGGCGGAGAGAACCACCGTCTTAAACCTCTCGTGAACCTTCGTCTTTCTCCCCCTGACCACCGTATAAAACTCGCCGTCTACAGGGAAACCCGACTCAGCTACCTCCCTAAGGCCATCGATCTCGGCCAGCTTGGCCTCGAGCCATCGCCTGTGCCTATCGATGAAGCCCTCCACCTCAAAGCCCTCCGGAGCCGTAACGACCACCTTACCGTCGGGCCTCACCTCAAGGCGGGCGTATCTAACCGGCCTCCTGCGCACCTCAAGCTTCATACCATCACCTTTTAAGGAGAATTGGGAAGCGGAGTTTATGAGAGTTAGGGTTGTTGAACGGAAGGCAAAGGGCATCTACACCCGCTCGAGGATTCCAGGAGTTGACTGGAGTTTAAATCAGTATGTCGGCTGCGCCTTCGCCTGCAGATACTGCTACGCCCGCTTTTTAACCCGGTGGAAGGACTACGGCGAGTGGGGAAGCTGGGTGGAAGTTAAGACCAACGCGCCTGATCTCGCCAGAAAACGCGTCCCAGGAAAAATCGTCATGTCCACCGTGAGCGACCCCTACCAACCGGTGGAGGCAGAGCTGAGGCTGACGAGGCAGGTTCTCCGCTATATGGACAAGAGAAACGAGCTGTCCGTCCTAACGAAGTCACCCCTCGTTACGCGCGATATTGATCTCTTCAAGCTCTTTCGCTCGATAGAGGTCGGGCTGACGATAAACGGCCTCACCGGGAAGGCAAAAAGGCTTTTTGAACCCCGCACCCCGGTTCACGGGGCAAGGGTGAACGCGTTGAAGGAGCTGAAGGAGGCAGGACTGAAAACTTACGTCTTCGTCAGCCCAATAATCCCAGGGATAACTGACGTATCTACCGTAATCAAAGACACTAGGGACTTTGCCGACCGCTACTTCTTCGAGGTGCTGAATCTCAGGGCGGCGGGAAAGGAGTTTCAGGAACTCCTCCGAGAGGAATACCCGGAAAGTTACGCGGTTCTGACCAATGACGAGAAGTTCAAGGCGTTCCTGAGGGGGCTGACGAAGGAGATTAAAAGCCTTGGGGTGGAGGCGGAGGGAATAGAGACCCATCAGAGAAGATGGGAGTTCGTGGAACTTTAGGTACCTCCCGGATCCCGAGGAATCACCGCGATAACCATCGAGTTAACGTTCGTCCCCGTAGGACCGGTTTTCAGGAGCGCGCCGGCCCTTTCGAGTGCGCGGTAGGAGTCGTGCCTCCTTAGGGCTTCCTCGATATCGATTCCAGCATTTTTAAGCCTCTCGATGGTTTCCCCATCCACGATGCCCCCGGCGGCATCGGTTGGCCCATCAGTTCCATCGGTATCGACGGCCAAAACAACCGCATTCAGCCCGGCTATTTTTCTGGCGACGCTCAGGGCAAACTCCTGATTCGGACCCCCCATGCCAGCTTCATCCCCAACAGTCACCGTCCACTCTCCCCCCGCTATCAGAACGGCGGGCCTTGGAATCGGGCGGTCGTATCCAGCTATCTCTTGGACTATCGAGCCTATTGCTAGGGCAATCTCCCTTGCTTCACCCTCCAAGGTGGTCGTCAGGATTTCTGCGTTGTAGCCAAGCTCCTCCGCCTTTCTCCTGGCTGCCTCACACGCCAGGGAGTTGCTCCCAACGATGAAGTTGTGGACGTTCGGGGGGTCTTCTTTCAGCGTTTCTTCAACTTCTCCTATCAAACCGCGCTCGATGTGCTGCCTAACGCTTTCCGGGAGCCTTCCCCAGACGCCGTAGAGGTTCAGAATCCTGTGGGCATCCTCAAAAGTTGTTGGGTCCTTCACGGTGGGACCCGATGCTATCGCCTCGAGCGGGTCGCCCACGACGTCCGAGAGGATGAGGCTTATCACCGTCCCCCTAACACGCTTCGTCAGCTTCCCACCCTTCACCGCTGAGATGTGCTTTCGTACCGTGTTTATCTCGGCTATTCTGGCCCCGCTTTTGAGTAAAAGCTCGTTCGTCCTGATCTTGTCCCCAAGGCTTATTCCCTCCTCTGGAAGGAAGAAGAGCGCAGAACCGCCGCCGGAGATAAGGACGAGGAGAATGTCATCCGATCCGACCTTTTTTGCCAGCTCGACGCCGAGCCTTCCAGCCAGCAGGGAGTTCTCATCCGGAACGGGATGACCGGCCTCTATAACCCCCACATTGGGAATTCTTGGGCAGTTCCCGGCGTAGCCGTACTTTGTGACTACAAGGCCCTCCTCCACCAGCTCGCCCAAAGCATCGAGAACGGCCCTTGCCATGGCGCAGGAGGCCTTTCCGAGGGCGAGGATGTAAATCCTACCTCTAATCTCGAACTCCTTATCAAAAACCATCAGCCGGTTCCTATCGACCTTAAAAGCTCTCTTTACCGCAAGGTATGGGTCGGCACTCCTTATGGCGTCCTCCATTATCGTGAGTGCAAGTTCCTTAGAGTTCATCAAAACACCTCAACCCAAAAGAATTATTCTTTCGGCCTCAACGTCCTCAAGGGAGGCGTTCCAGCCCCCAACCACGTATCTCTGACCCTTGTCAGTCTCGACCGTTATGTTAGAGATTACCCTGCTCTCATTCTCAAAGAAGTCAACTATCTTCCCGGTTATGTGAACGGGAACCCCTGAACGGACAAACCTCCCGAAGACCTCAACTCTTGCTCCCCTCAGGCCGAACTTCCTGATATCATCGACCAGATCGCGAATGTGGATGTATTCCCGGGGTAGCTCAAGCTTCCTTTCCTCCCTGTGTACAACCCTCCCGGTTGGCCAGAGGGCGTGGTAGAAGTAGCGGTCAAGTATGAAGAGGAGGTGGTTGTCCCTTATTATGAGGCCGTAGCCCTGAAGTGAAGTGCCGGATCCGAGGGCCTCGTAGGGGAGGTAAATACCGGTTTCCCTGTCTTGAATGACGAGTATTGGATCGGGGACTTCTCGGATCCGTATCTCGTTAGCCACCGAAGGAACTTCACCGGAACCGTAAACGAAGAGGTGAACTACCACATCTTCGGCTTTCTTCTTTCTCAATTTCTCACCAGCTTTAGTGAGAAGACTGATTGGGAGGACAATGCTAAGGTGGTACTTCGCGTTCTCTATGGTTTCCTCCAGGTGTTCCTCAAAGGCTATACTGCTCTTTATCACTCTCACGCTCCCTACCTCTCTGTGGGGGGTGTAGATTCTCTCAAGCTCGCCCTTGAGCTTCTCAAGTCTCTCGTTATAGCGCTTCCTTATAGCCTCGATAACCTTTTCTGGACTGAGGGGTATGATCCTCATCGGTCTGCCAGGGGTCGTCGTGATGAAACCCTTGGCCATAAGCGTCCTTATCACATCGTATATTCTGGGCTGGGGCACCTTGGAGAGCGTCGCTAGTTCCCCCGCCGTCAGGGGACCGTTTTTCAACAGCGTAAGATATGCCCTAACCTCGTACTCGTTCAGTCCGAGCTCCTTCAGTCGAATTCTAGCTTCCCTTTCCCCCATAGGCATTCCTCAGATTATCGCATTCTCGGTCTTTCTATCAAAGACATGGATGTTATCGAGGTCAACCTCTATTTTAATCTTATCCCTAACTGGGAGTGGTATGTGGCCTGGAAGCTTCACCTTGATGATATTGTTGCCCACCTTGACGTGGATTATGGTGTCTGTCCCGAGGGCCTCAACGAAGTCTATAACTCCCTCTATCTCAGCGGTTCTGCTCACGTGCTCAAGTGTTGAGACTCCCTTGACAGTCATGTGCTCAGGCCTTATACCTAGGTAAACATCCTTCCCAATGTAATCTCTGAGAAGCTCTCTGAAGTCCTCGGGAAGCTTTAGCCTGAAGCCGTTCCCTTCGAGGTAGAGGCTGTCTTCCTTTTCAAGGACTGTTGCGTCAACTATGTTCATCTCGGGGGCGCCTATGAACGTTGCAACAAAAAGGGAGTTGGGCTTGAGGTAGACTTTAGTTGGAGGGCCGACCTGAAGGAGCATGCCGTGGTTCATGACCGCTATCCTGTCACCCATCGTCATTGCCTCAACCTGATCATGAGTCACGTAAATTGTTGTAACCTTCAGCTTTGTCTGAAGCTTCTTGAGTTCCGCGCGCATCATTACTCTGAGCTTTGCATCGAGATTGCTCAGTGGCTCATCCATGAGAAGAACATCTGGCTCAACCACTATTGCTCTCGCCACAGCAACACGCTGTCTCTGGCCACCGGAGAGTTGACTGGGATATCTTTTTAGTAGTTCTGAAATTTGCAACAGCTCCGCTGCCCATTTTACCTTTTGCTCTATCTCATTCTTTGGATACTTTTTGACCTTAAGTGGGAAGGCAATATTCTCGTAAACCGTCATATGAGGCCACACGGCGTAGCTCTGGAACACCATGGAGATATTTCGATCCTTTGGAGGCAGATACGTTACGTCCCTGTCCCCAAAGAAAATACGCCCACTGGTTGGAGTTTCGAGTCCGGAGATCATCCTTAGGGTAGTGGTTTTTCCACAGCCACTTGGACCTAGGAGTACAAGAAACTCTCCGTCCTTGACGGTGAGTGTCAGCCCGTTTACAGCCACTAACTCCTTAAACTTTTTAGTAACTTTCTCAAGTCTGACTTCGACCATAGGTTCCACCTCACTTTAGAGTGATCCCCCACATGGTTACCAAGTACTTTCTAGCAAAAAACACGAAGATTAGCGCTGGAAACGTCATGATAAAAGCCGCGGCAAACTTATAGTAGGGCGGGGCGGCCCCTCCGCTGGACCCTGCCATTATTGAGAGAATCTGTGCCGGCAAAGTCCTGTTCTTTAGGGTTAATATTGAAGCTACGAAAACCTCATTCCAGCTCATAACAAAGGTGAACATTGCAGCCGCTGCAAGTCCAGGTAGCGCTAGAGGAAGTGTTATCTTCAGGAAAGACTGAAATCTGTTCAACCCAAAAACGAGTGCGGCTTCTTCAAAATCTTTTGAAACTCCCGCAAATATACTCGATGTTATAAGGACAACAAAGGGCAGGGCCATGGCAGTGTGTGCAAGAGCTACGCCAAAAAGAGTATCTATGAGATGGAGGTGTATATACAGTATCACGAGAGGTATTGCCATGACGGGTATCGGAAACATCCTCAGGGCTATTATGGAGAGCTTGATGGAGTCCTTTCCAGGGAAGATAAACTTTGCGATTGCATATCCTGCCGGTATTCCCAGAGAGAAGCTTATTCCTATTGTCATAAGTGCCACAACTATACTGTTCTTTATTCCCTGCCAGCCACCGAGAGTGAACAGTATTGTCTTCACCCATTCGGTCGTGAAGTGAGTCGGGATAACCTTGTTCATGTTGTAATAGTCCAATCGGGTTGAAAACGCATAGAGAGTGGAGATTATTATTGGAACTATCACCCACAACACAAAAGTGAATAAAAACGTGTAAACTCCCAGCCTTGTCAGGAAGTACTTGGTCTCGTCGTTCATTCTCCCACCTCCAGGTAGGGAGCCTTAAGGAACTTGACGTAGAGGGCCCCAAGCACTATCGAGAGCATAGCTATAGCGAGGGCGTATATGGACGCAACACTGTAATCCTTTATAAAGGTCAGTTGATAGTAGCCCTCTCCAGCGAGCACTGGAATGTCTCGGCCGGCCAACATCCAGACGGCGCCAAAGATCTGCATGGCAAACAGTGTCCTTATTATTAAGGCGCTCTGTATACTAGGCTTGAGCATAGGAATGACGATTTTCCTGAGTCTTGTCCAATACCCAGCACCGAAGACTTCCGCGGCCTCTATGTATTCCCTGCTTATCATCTGAAGGCCTGCAAGGATTATAACAAAGACAATCGCTGTGGAGCGCCAGATCTCCTCAAGGACTATTGCCAAAAATTCCATAGTTCTGTATTGATATCCAAAGAAGTGGATTGGCTGGCTTATCAAACCCAGATTCAATAACAGCTTGTTCAAGAATCCAGCATCCGATAGCATTGTGTACCATATCAATCCTCCGGCCACGTCGCTTATTGTGAGTGGGATTATCAGGGCATACAGAACCCAATCCTTTCCTCTAAATGTGTTCATCATTATAAGGGCTAAAACAAGGGCTAAAACAACCTGTATGGGAATAATAACTATCGCGAGAGCCAGTGTAAATTTTAAAGCCTGAAAGAACATGGAATTAGAAAAGGCTCGATGAAAGTTCGCCAATGTAAAGTGTCCATTTTGGGTAAATGCTAAATATATGGCCTGCACGAGGGGATAACCGATGAAAAAAAGGAGATAAGCCACCGCGGGTAAAATTAAAAGGTAGGGAATGTATTTGGTCTTCATGCTATCCCCCTCACGGCTCGGGTATGCCGGCGTCTTTAAACAGCTGTGCCAGCTTTGGACCGAGCTCTGAGAGTACTTTTTGTGGGTCCTCTCCCTGTAAAACTATCCTCCTGAACGCCTCCTTGTACACGTCTTTGAACTCGCCTCCCTTGCTCCCAAGGTTTGGTATCATGACCACAAGAGCATCCTTCGTTGATTCCTGTTTGTTAACGCCCTCCGCTAGTATCTTCAATGGTCCATTTGGAAGGGCACTCGAAGCTTCCGTAACTGTCGGGAAGAAGCCAACGTTCTTGAGAACTTCAACCTGAGTAGATGGCTTTGTGAGGTAGTCAATGAGCTTCCAGGCCGCCTCTGGATTTGGAGCGTTCTTGGGTATTGCGAGACCGGCGAGAACGACGATAAAGCCTCTGCCCTTTGGTCCCCTTGGAACCGGAACCACGACGAACTGATCCGGCTTGGTCTCTATAGCGTTCTTAATCCTGGCTGTGTGATCCCAAGCAATCCAAACCTGTCCTGTTAGGAGTGGGTCACTCATGGAGTCCCATGTTGTGGATGCGGGGTTAACGTATTGCCAGAGGTTTTTGAGGTAGTCCCACATCTGGATTGCCTGGGGACTGTTGAACTCCTTGGCCTCGTATCCTGTGAAGCTCGGGTACAGGTAGCCGTGAAGGAACCTCACGAAGAGGCCATTCGGTCCGGCCGGGAATCCTAGGAGGGGCTTGCCGGTCTTCTCTTTGAGATTCTTAGCCCAGGCCAGGAGTGCATCGTAAGTCCACTTGTCTGTTCCCTGGATAACGTCGTTTTCGGTTAGCCCCTGGGGCAGATACTTGAAGGCCTCTTTGTTGACAACCATGACGTACGTGGCACTCATCCAGGGTATGTAGACGAGCTTTCCATTGATGGTGGCATACTTCATGAAGGCTGGGATGAAAGTCCTTCCAGTGAGCTTTGGCATGGAGTTAAGATCCATGAGCCACCCTTTGGAGGCATAATAGTCCATTCCACCATGGAGGTCTCCAATTAGGTCTATAGTAACCTTTCCACTCTGCTCCTCACCAGCCAGTCTTGTGGAAAGGTCAGTGTAGCTGAGTGGAACGTAGTTTACTTTTATCCCCGTGTCCTTCTCGAATGGTGGAAGGAGTGTGTTGAGAACGAAGGCCCTTTCCTCTGGTGGCGCCAGCTGGGTGGAAACCCAAGTTATGGAAGTTGCCTTTGAAGACGTCGTCTGAGAGCTCGTCTGAAAGGTAGAGCTACTACTTGGTGTGGAGCTGCTGCTTGTTGTAGTTCCTCCTCCAATGCATCCGGCCACAAAAATAGACAAAACCATCACTCCAATCAACAAAGCTGCGGACACCTTTTTCATATCCCTCACCCAAGTACAGTTATGGATATTCGAGTTCTGTTGTAGAACTTATGTGGACATTGTATATAAGGGTTGCGTTCTAAACCACTAAAAGTAGTTGTATTTACAAAAAAGTAAATGTTTTTGGACACTTGGAGTTTAAAGCCTTACAACCCTTCTTTCCCTGGAAGACTCGTAGGCTGCTAGTGTTATTTTGAGGTTTTCCTTGGCAACCTCCCCAGTAATTGGAACGGATTTGTCTTTTTGGACTGCTTGAGTGAAAGTTTCCACGATGTTTCGAACATCTGGTCTCTCCCAATAAATTTTCTCGGCTCTGTCTTGGTAGACTGTGAAGTCGGGGTAGGCTGTTCTCACATCAAGAAAGCCCTCCCTACCTACGAGATAGTACTTCATCTCTATGCCGTAGGAGTACCCCTTCGGATTGCCCCATCCTGCAGTAAGAACAGCCAAAACCCCCCCTCTGAACTCGAGGACGGCCGTCCCTATGTCATCCACGGGGAAGCCGTATATTTTGCTTCCTATATCAGCGTAAACTTTCCTTGGCGTGTCTCCTGTGAGCCAAAGGAGTGAATCGATGCCATGAGGAGCAGTGTCCATAAAACCGCCTCCGCCGGATTTTTTCTTGTCGAGAAACCAGCTCATGTCAAGGCCTTGGAGGAATATTGGAGGTTTCACATTCTCTGAAATTGCATTTATGTACTCTAAAACCCCTATCTCTCCATTGTCAAGCAGTTCCTTGGCCTTTTTTAGAGGTTCTGTAAAGCGAGGATTAAAGGGTAGCATCAGTTTTATCCCGGCTCTCTTGGCTCTCTTTATTATCTCGTCGGCATCCTTGAGGTTGAGGGCTATGGGTTTTTCGAGGAGTATATGTTTACCTTCCTCAGCGGCTCGAACGGCTATTTCTCTGTGCCTGTACGTCTCTACGGCAATATAGACGGCATCTACGTTTTCGTCCCTTAAGAGGCCCTCGTAGTTCGTGTAGAACTTTGCCCCATACTTCTTGGCCTCGGCCCTTGCAACATCGGCGTTTGAGCCGTCGCCCGATATTGCAACGAGCTTCGTTCTCTTGCCTCCTGCAATCACGGAGGCAAAACGGAGGGCGTGCGGATGGGCGTAGCTTATCACCCCAAAGTTGAGCTTCTTCATATCTCAATCACCTCCCCGGTGCGGGCGCTTTCTTTGGCCTTTTCAGCAATCTTTAGGGCAATTAAAGCATCCTCAGCTGTTACGATGGGTTCTTCCCTCCCCTTTATGCAGTTGAAGAAGTGTCTAAGCTCCCTTTCGAAGGCATCTGGAAAGGTCGAAAGAAGGGGTGAGAAGCGGGGCATCTCAAAGTTAGCCTTAGCAACGCCGACTACTGGCGTATCCAGGGGAGTATAGCGTATCCTGCCGTTCTTTCCAATGATGTCGACGTGATGGTAGAACACGCCGTAGCGGGATGGGTAGGGATATGCCCAGCTGACCTCTGCTATACCTGTTCTACCGCCTTCGAACTCTATTATCATCGTGAAGTGGTCGAAGGTTTCATTTGCCCTCGCCTCCTCTTTGATGGCCTTTCCAACGGCGTAGACACTCACAGGTTCAGCCTCGAAGAACCAGCGCAGAAAATCCGTGACGTGAACCCCAAGGTCAACAGCTACGCCGCCGCTCCTGCCTTCGTCCCAGTACCAGTAGTCCTTCGGGAAGGGAAGGTTCTGAACCTCTGCTTTTCTGATATGCATAGGGAGAATGTTGCGCTTCTTTATAACTTCCTTCATCTGGGTCCACCTGGGGTCAAAACGCCTTACATGGCCAACAAAAAGGTGTAGGTCTTCTTTCTCGGCGGTTTGTATCATTTTTTTGCCTTCCTCAACACTTAGGGCTATTGGCTTCTCGACTATGACATGCTTTCCTGCTTTAAGGGCAGCGGTTGTCAGTTCGGAGTGAGTGTAAGTGGGCGTCAGAACTTCTACAACATCGAGGTCGAGATCGAGGAACTCGTCGAGGCTCGTGAAAGCCCGGGCCTTGAAGGCCCTCGCTCCCTCCTCGGCCCTTTTACCATCTATATCCATGCACGCGACAACTTTGATTCCCTCTACGGCCCTGAGGGCGTTTCTGTGGGCCAGGTTGAAGATGTTGCCACAGCCAACCACACCTATCTTCAGCTCCATAGGCATCCCCAGAGGAAAAGTAACGAAAAACTATATAACCTTTTCCAAAAATAAACCACTTTAAATGGTTGTATTTCGGAGGTGGAAGTATGAAGGTCGTCGTGGGAATCCCGAGCTACAATAATGCAAAAACTATCTCCTTTGTGATCAGGAAGGCAGCAGAGGGGCTCAAAAAGTACTTCGATGGAGGAATAGTGGTTAACGCCGACGGCGGTAGCACCGATGGGACAAGGGAAGTTGTCCTTAACACACCCGTTCCAGAGGGGGTCAAGGTTCACAGTTTCGTTTACAAGTGGCCAATACCAGGAAAGGGAAGCGCGATGAAAGAACTCATGGAGTTCGCGAGGGAGAGAGAAGCCGATGTCATAGTCTTCGTTGACAGCGACCTGAGAAGCATAACACCAGAGTGGATATACCGGCTCGCCAAGCCGATTGAGGAAGGATACCACTTCGTTGCCCCGCTTTACATACGGCACAAATGGGATGGAACGATAACCAATAACATAGCTTACCCGATGACGGCATCGCTCTACGGGAAGAACGTCAGGCAACCCATTGGGGGGGACTTTGGGATCAACGCTGAGCTCATCGATGTTTACCTCCAAGACGAAGACCTGTGGAAAACTCATGTCGCTCGATTCGGTGTGGACATATTCCTTACGACAACGGTTCTTGCGAGAGACTTCAGGATAATCCAGGCAGCTTTAGGGATGAAGATACATGACCCAAAGGATCCAGCGGCATCCCTCGGTCCGATGTTCAACCAAGTCATTGGAACGCTCTTCATGCTTATGAAGAGGTATGAAGAGGTATGGAAGAACGTCAAAGCCATTGAAGAGGTTCCCGTTTTTGGGGAGCTTGAGAAGGGAGAACCCGAGCCTGTGAAGGTCACCCTTGAACTGCTCGAAAAGAGAGCCAAAGAGCTCTTCGCCGAGTACGAGGCTGTCCTTAAGAAATCACTCTCCCCCAAGACCATTGAAAGAGTTAGAGAAGTGCTTAAAACATTTGAGTTCGACGACAGACTCTGGAGCCACGTCCTTTATGATGGAGCGGTTGCTTACAGGGACGGAATACTTAAGGAGACTGAACCCCTTGTCCCTCTCTACTTCGCCAAAACGGCCGACTTCGTAAAGAGGACCATGGACATGAGCACCCTCGAGGCTGAAAAACTAATAAAGGAAAGAGCAAAGGTCTTCCTTGAGGAGAAAGACTACCTCCTTGAGAGGTGGTAGAGGGGCAATGGCATCGTTTCCTTCCTTGAATTTCTTCAATCCGTGGGACGCTTCAGGCTTCCTCTTTCTTGTCGATAGAGAAGCCATGAGGTTCCGGCTTTCCTCTTCCTCAGAAACCAGAGTAGTGCAAGCCGGCAAGGAGAGCTGCCATGAAGGCATCACCGCACTGATAGTATCAAAGTGTTGAACCTCATAGGCCGACGCGCTGATGCTAACCTCCACTATTCCTCAGCTCACTTTCTTCTGCCCCTTTCGTTATTGCCATTAGCTTGAAATCAAAGTTCTCAAGATCTACCCCTTCCCATCGAGGTAGGCTAGCTCGGCCCTCATCGAACTTGACTATGTCGGCAGGCTTAAGCGTCCGCTCAATGTCTTTGAGCATTTACTCCTTCATTCCGCACCAGAGGGCAGGCCTTATGTTGACGTCGTAGCTTTTAGGGAAAGCTTTTCCTTAAACTCGTCGGGGACACTGAATAAGTTCGAGTGCGCGAAGAGAACCGAGCCGAAGTGAAGTAGCCCAGAGCCTTTAAGGGCTTTGGCGTTAACATTCTCCCCGCGGAGGTTAAACTCATAGAGGGTGAACTCCAGTTTTACCTCGATGAGCTGGACGACGCCGAAAAGGGTTGTCCACCTTCTTTCTTAGGGCGCTCTCGACGCCAAACCTTGAAAGACCAACGGCGACGTTGGCCGGTGCACTCCCAGAGTGCTTCTCAAAGCTCATCACGTCTTTCAACATTTAAGGAGTTCGCCGAGAGAAGTTATTATTGACATCACCCAAATACAACCATTGGAAGTGGTTTGGAGGAAAGCGTTATATGGATTTCCGTAAACTCCCGGCTAAGGTGTTTCAGATGATAGCGGTGGTAACTTTCACTGACTCCCGGCCAACGATTTTCTCGATCGAGCGCGAGAATGCTTTGGTGGAGAAGCACTCCGCGCTTATAGGGGAGCTGAGAAAAGCCGGGTTTGAGGTTCTCGACGTGAACCGGGAGCTCGGAAAGTACGATGTTCTCAAAGAGAGTGGCAACTTCGAGATTGACTCTATGGATAAGGTGATTAGAGCGGGCAAGCTCGTTGCTGGAAGTGGCGCTGGTGGAGTTATAGCCGGCCTCTGGCACTGGACGGAGAGCAATCTCGTCACGGCGACGGTGAGGAAAGCCAAGAAACTGCTCCTCCTCTACGTGAACAATGTCGTTATGACAGCGAAGTCACTCTACTATGCGAGACTCAGTGAGACCCTCGAGGAGAACATCAAGGCGACAACACAGGGCCAGTGCCAGGGAGTTAGTGAGAGGGCTTTAACCTACAGAACCCCAAAGACGACCTTCACCGTTGCAAGACTCGTGAGGGAGGGTGAGGAGTACTTCCTGCTCTACTTCTTAGCAACCGAGGAAATTGAATCAAAGCTCAAGACGGTAATGGGAAACCCGCTGGACAAGGAAAGCTTAATCTCGGCCATGGGAGCGAACCACCTATCCTTGGTGTCCGATGATTACCATGAGGGAGCTGAGTTTCGTGGCAAGGCTGTGGAGGGTTAAAGCCCTCAACCTTGCCGAGAAGTCAGAGATCAGGCTCATCACCGGTGAGTAAAATGCACGTGACCCTCTCTAACAACGGGGCCTTCGCCTTGACCGACGAAGAGGGCAACATGACCGGGAAGTATCACGGCTTTTACTCCCTCGACACGCGCTTCGTCAGGAAGGCCATCCTCCACGTGAAGCCCGAACCGGAGTTCATCGGTGCCTCCTCGACCTTCAGAGAGGGGGTTTCATACTTTTCAATCGGCGATGAAGGAATCCTCGTCAGGAGGAGAACCCTCGACGGCTCTTACTCCGAGGAACTGTCCATCTACAATGCCTCCGAGAGGACACTAAGCGTTGGGGTTCTCTACACCTACGAGGCACCCATAGAGGACATCTTTCAAGTCAGGGGTTTCATGGGACTCAAGGAAGAGGTTGCCCTTCGGGGGAAGGGCTTTTACTCCCGCAGTGTTGGCTCTGAAAGGAGAACGCTGAGGGTCGAGAGCAACCTCACGAGGAAAGGGGAGAGCCTAAGAACCAAAAGCGAAATCCCGCCTGGAGGGAAGGCGAGCTTTTTCGTCCGCTTCGTTCCCGGCATGAGGGGAAAGACCCTAGGGATGGTGGGCGAAGGGCAGATAACCCTCGAAAACACGGTCTTCACAGGCTCCGTAACCCTCGACGGGATCTTTGAGAGAGCCCTTGAAAACCTGAGGGCCTTAACGCTCTCAACTATCTACGGCCCGGTGCCTCTTGCCGGCCTGCCTTACTTCGCCTGCCCCTTCGGGAGGGATGCGATAATAACATCCCTCTTCCTCCTTCCTTACTACCCTGACTACGCAAGGGGGACGCTCAGGTTTTTCGCCTCTATTCAAGGGAAGGAATACGACAAGCTCAGCGAGGAAGAGCCCGGAAAGATTCCCCACGAGTTCCGCCTCGGGGAGCTGGCCCAATCTGGCAAGGTTCCATTCGGACCTTACTACGGCACGGTTGATGCGACACCTCTCTACGTGGCCTTAGCGGGGGAATACCTCCGCTGGAGCGGGGATGAAAAGTTGATAGGCAAACTCCGTCCCAGCATCACGAGGGCAGTTGAGTGGATTCTGAAGAAGCTCCGGAAAGATAGGTACATAACCTACGTCCCCGGCATACTGGGAAACAAGGGGTGGAAAGACTCCGGAGACGCGATAGTTGACGAGAACGGAAAGCCAGCCAAACCGCCGATAGCGCTCGTCGAGGTTCAGGGTTACGCCTACTGGGCGCTGAAACTTGCCGGAGAGCTCGGGCTTACTGAGCTTGACTCAGGGATGCTCCTCGGAGAGGCGGAGAAGCTCAGGAAGATGTTCAACCGCGACTTCTGGGTAGACGGCTACTACACCTTGGCCCTAGATGGAGACGGAAAAGCGCTCCGCGTCGTTTCCTCCAACATGGGGCACCTCCTCCTCACGGGAATAGCGGAGCACGGGGAGGAGGTAGCAGAGAGACTTTTCAAGCCGGATATGCTCTCAAGGCACGGGATAAGGACTCTGAGTTCCAAAGAGAAAGCCTACAACCCCTTCAGCTACCACCGCGGAAGTGTGTGGCCCCACGACAATGCTCTAATAGCGCTGGGCCTTGCGAGGATTGGAAGTACCGACCTCGCAAAGGAACTCGCCGAGAGAATTTTTGAAACTGCTAAGATGCTATGGGGGGAGCTACCCGAGCTCTACAGCGGACTGGACGAGCTGGTTCCGGTTCCGAGAGCTAACTCACCGCAGGCGTGGAGTGCCGCGAGTGTTTTTGCTCTCGTCACGGCCTCGCTGGGTATGGAGGCCGGCGAGCGATTAACGGTCTGGCCGGCTGAGGGCGTTAACTTCCTCGTCAGGGTAACCTTCAGGGGGTGGAGGTACATGATACAGACAAAGGGAGGGGTTGAAGTTGAGCCCCTCTGAGATCTACCTCTCCTTCAGGAAGCTCCCGAAGCCTGTTCTCGTGCCATCTAAAGAGGGCTTCGACTCAAAGAACACCTACAATCCAGCCGTAGTCCTTGGGAGGGGTACATTCGTCATGCTCTACCGGGCCGAGGCGAGGGGGGATAAGATTACCGGAAGAATCGGGCTAGCCCTAAGCGAAGACGGGATAAGCTTCGTCAGGCATCCAGAACCGGTTATGGAGCCTGAATACAGCTGGGAGAAGGCTGGAGTTGAAGACCCGAGGGTCGTGAGGATCGGGAAGACCTACTACATGACATATACAGGCTACGACGGGGAAACTGCGAGGCTCTGTGTTGCGACCTCAAAGAACCTCCTCACCTGGAAGAAGCACGGGGTAGTCTTTGAAGAGTTCCCCTTCGAGAAGAACGGGAAGCCTAACTGGACGAAGAGCGGGGCGATATTAACCAAGAAGATGCGCTCCGGACCCTTTAAAGGCAGATACATCATGTACTTCGGAGATTCAAACGTCTGGCTGGCCCACTCAAAGGACTTGCTCCATTGGGAGTACGAAGCAAGAGCCGTTCTAAAGCCGAGGGGCCATCTAGTCGAGCCTGGCCCGCCCCCCGTGCTCACGGATGAAGGTATACTCTTCATCCACAACGAGGCCGTCTGGAGGGATGAAGGGCTGACTTACACAGTTCAGACGGCGCTCTTTGATAGGGAAGACCCGAGGAAGTTGCTCTGGAGAAGCAAAAAGCCCCTCCTTGAGCCGGAATTTGAGTGGGAGCGGAAGGGCTGGGTTGACAACGTGGTCTTCGCGGAATCCCTTGTTGAAAAAGATGGAAAGGGATACCTCTACTACGGCGGGGCCGACAGGTACGTTGGACTTGCAATCTCAGTCGAGCATCGCTAGAACCTTGTCGACCTCGTTCGAAACCTCAATGTCAAAGAGGTGTATCGTCGGCAAGAGCCACCAGAGGCGGTAGTTGTGGGTCTTGTCTTCCTCGCCGTAGTACTGGAAGACGAACCTTCCAAAGCCCGTCATGTCGCGGTGTATGTCCCTGACTTCCCTGATTACGCGCCTGACCTTC
>JALVWX010000251.1 GCA_027023165.1 Thermococcus sp.
CCTTCATTTTGATTGTCTTTTGTGTTTGGGTGGCGTATGCACGTAAGGTCGAGTAAACAATGGCTAACGCTTGAAGGCCTCTTATGATGTCGTTGGTTTGGGCCGCAACCTCGATATAGTAGGATGCCAATCTTTTTGCGGTGCTACTCACTCTTCCCACCTCCCGTTAGGGCGTTAACCTTCTCGATCAGAACCGTCAACTTTCGGGAGAACTCGTCCGAAAAAATGAAACTGCCTTCCTTTCCTCGTCCGAGGATGCCGAGGCTGATCATCTTCCGCAGCGTCCGGTAGTAGTTTTTGACTTCGGCGGTGTTATTGGGGTCCACGATTATCTTCCACTCGTCAGGCCATAAGCGGCCGTTCTTTTTGATGTGGGCGATGATCCTCTCGGCGATGTCGGCCTCGATGTCAGTCAGTAGGATCTTGAGGACCGGCGTCTCATAGACGTCGGTGATCTCCTTGGGGATCCTGATGGTCACCTCACTTGGATACTTGGGTCGTCTTGGCATAATGAACCACCTTCATCCATAATATACCTTTAGAGGTAAATAAAAGTTTCCCCCCGGTGAGTGGACCACTGACCCTATGGACGTGATGACGTCAATAACACCGGATCCACACCGAATAGGCTAACCCATACGAGAAAGATCCCACGGAAAAAATGATATTGACGTCAGCAAGGGAATAAGAAAAGAAGTTATGGAGATCCCTTACCTATCTTCCGCTGCAAGGCCCATACTGCCCGTTCCAGAATGTCCATAGAAAGTTTCTGTAGCTCCTCCCCGCTGAATTCACTTTCGAAAGTCCCATAGTCCGATACTGTTCCTTTGATGATAACCGGCTTCCCACCGTTCACTTCCACGTAAGCCCACCCCTCATAATCGGGGCCTTCTGTCTCCCACACTAACGTTCGCTCCAGATTACCAATCTCTGCAGCGAGCTTAACGAGTTCGCTGATAAGCTGCTCCTTCTTCCTCTGTAACTTCTCCTCTTCAGCCTTTAAATCCCAAGAGCTGACTACCCTCTTTTCCATAGGTTCACCCCCAATCAGGCCTTGGGCGTCAACCGGTAAACGTCAACGTCACCCTTGGAGTAGATGACGGTGACGTCACCACGTTCACGAAGATAGTCGAGGACCTCCCTGACTTTCTCCTCCTCGATGCCTTTCTCCCTCAGTAGTGAGATGATCGCCGAGTCAGGCGCACCGTCACCATCGTCGAGCTGCTTGATCGCCTTGATGACCTCTTCCTCGACCACCAACTCCTTCGTTGACCTCCCGACCATAATGACGTTGACGTCCAACTCGTCACGCTGGTCGGGTGGTAGCAGCTGCCGGAGCGAGTATTCCAAGAGGTCAATGGCAGCCTTGGCATCCTCGACGGTTGCAACCTCACGAAGATGTAGACGCGCGTGGGCAGTCGTCAACCTGATAAGCGCCTCCAACTGCCTCGGCGTTATCGGGATTTTGAAAAAGCCACCCTTCCTCTTCGCCTTCTTCCTCAGCTTCACGTAGTAGTCACGAAGTAGGACCGCAACCTCACGGCTTAACTTCGGGTGGACGTTGCGCCTCACGTAAGCGATGAACTTCCGGACAAACTCCTCGTCATAGGGTTCCGCTGCCGATGCCGGTGATGACCCGTCACTCAGTCCGAGGATGTTGTCAGCGAGGTCGGCGTCCTCCTTTGGATCCGGCTCGTCAACCACCGGAAAGATAAGGTCAAACCTGCTGATGATCGTCGGCGGGAGTTTGATCTGGTCAGCTATGTCCTCGTTGAAGTTCCACCGACTATGAACCGGATTAGCCGCAGCGATGACCGTCGTCCTCGCGTTCAACGTTGCATTGATGCCGGCCTTATGAATCTCCACCGTCCCCTGCTCCATCGCCCTATGTATCGCGTTGCGGTCATTCTCCTTCATCTTCTCGAACTCGTCAAGTAGGGCGAACCCCTTATCGGCGAGGACCATAACACCGGCTTCGAGGACCCACTGACCCGTCAATTCATCCTTGACGGCAGCAGCCGTAAAACCGGCCTTTGAAACTCCCTCAGCACTCGCGAGGATCGCCCTCGGCGCAACCCCACGGAGAAACTCCAGTAAAGCACTCTTACCCTTACCCGGATCACCCACCAAAAGGATATGGATCGCGTCCCTCATCTTTGCACCGTCGGGCCTCTCACCGATACCACCCACCAACGATAAAGCGATGCCCTCTTTGATCCGATCCATCCCGTAGAGGTTGGGCGCGATGCTCCGGACAAACCGCTCCTTAAACTCCGGCTTCCTGACCTCCTCCCTGATCCTCTCCTCGTCCTCCCTCGTCAGCTCAACCTCGTCCAAGTCACGATTAAGCGGCTGGACGTGATTAGCTATCAAGATCCTACGGACCACCGGTTTCTTCTCGACCTTCTCTTCAACCCTACGGAGGACCCCCGTAATGATGACGCGGTCACCCGGCTGGACGGTGTCCACCAAGTCGTCAAGTAGGACCACGTCCAAGAACCTCGGCATCTGCCCACCCTTAAGGACCTCCGGCGCATCTTGGACCCTGATCGTCTGATAGTCCACGAAAGTGCTCAGCTCGTCATTAAGCTCGATGTCACGTGACCCGCAAGCGTCACACTTATCCGGCCGCTTCATATAGACCGAGTAAGGGTTCTGGATCCTGACCATCTCATTCCCGCAAGCACGGCAAACATAAACCGCCCGATGGACGAAGGGCTTAACCTCGGTGATACGGCTGACCACTCCCTCAACCTGGACGAACTTATTCAGATGGTCGGACCCGATCTTCCTCGGAGCGATGGACCTCGGAAAGTTGAAGAACCTGACGTGGACCTCGGGGAGATCATCATCCGTGAACCCCAGCTCAGGCTCTTTGAGGACCTCCCTGACTGCCATCTCCGCAGCCTGAATAACATCGTCCGGCCTATTGATCAACCTCTCCGCTACGTCGGGGATAAAG
Organism: Thermococcus sp.; assembly: GCA_027023165.1. Next base: position 2,963 of record JALVWX010000251.1, read on the forward strand.
GCGTTAACGTGGACGTAGTCAACCGCGAGGCTACGCCCACCCTTAACGGTCAACAACTCCCGCAGCTTCTCAATGTAAACCGGTGACCCCGTGTCAACCCCATAGGTTTTGAAGAACTGGAAGAACTTGGCAGCCATCCCCTCAATCGTCTCGGCATTCTCAGCCTCTAACTCGGCTTTTGCTTTCTCCTCTTCCACGATCTCTATTAACGCCTTGGTGATGTCATCGAAGACGTCATCAAAAAGGCGGTATCTCGTGATTCCTCTTCCTTCTATCTTTTGAGTGATGGAATCGTCTGCCAGAACCTTTGAAACGGCATTCTGGAGAGTCTTGGGAGAATAACCCAAGTTTAGGCTTTTGTTAAGCTCAGCGGTTACTCGGAGTAGTTCATCCCTCGTCAATGGTTCCTTTTGGAGATACATCGCAGCAGCGGCCAAGTGGTGGTATGGTCTTGTTAGAGGGATCACTCTCTCAACTGCCCTTATGACCCATCTGTAAAACTCTTCCCCATTCTTCCCCATCGCTGAAATCTCTTCCCCATTCTTCCCCATCGCCGATGGGGAAACTCTCGTGTCTTTATTCTCAATCCCCGCCTCGGGGGAAGCTTGGGGAAATCTTTCCCCAACATTTTCGCCACGTGGGGAAGATGGGGAAAGGTCGAGGTTGTGTTCTTGGACCCACTCCTTGAAGGTTGACTTCTTCAAGTAGCTCTTCCCGAAGGTTTTCTTGAAGAGGTCCTTCAAGTGGTCGGGCACGTGGATGATGAAGATGGTGTCCACTACCTCGAACTTTTCTTGGAGAAACTTGGCGAGCTCTATAAGCTCGGGGTCGAGCAAATTATTTATATCCGAACTGCCCATCTCCATATTGATCACCTCTAAACCCCTAACGCCTCAGATACCTTTGGTATCGGGTATGTGATCTTTCACTCCTCGCGCTCGGCCCCCCACCGAGCGGAGGAAGGCCCTTTCGTTTTACCCCTCCAATTCTTTTAGGTCGGCTTTCGCCTTGGCTATCCACATCCTCATAGCCTCGGATAATGCTGCCCCAAGGGCGCCTTTTCTGGCGCCGAACTTCGCAGCTACGAGCCGGCGGAATTCTTCTTCGATGTTGTCCTCCACCATCACGGTTATCTTCCCCATATCACCACCTCCAAGTCTGCACCGTATATATTGCAGTTGGGGTATATAACTCTTACCCCATAATTACCTTGGTAATTACCGGCTTTGGCTTCCCGTAAGTATACAAGTTGGGAAGTGGTTTAAAATAGGATAAACGCCAGTCGGTTGACTGGCGAGCGCCTGACGTTTGTCAGTCATTTGTCAGTCGGTTGACTGGCGTGTGACTGACGGCGGACCAATAAGCCGTAGTTTCTTGGTGGATAGGCGGGGAATTTGAAAAGGCCGAATCCTCCCCATTCTATCACGCCGTAGCCCTTTTGGAGTTTTAGGATGAACTTGGGGTTTACCATACTGCCTTTGAAGGGTTTCGAGCCTTTCAGGTAAATGTAGGCTTGGAACTTCCCCAAGATGCGGTAGTCTATGTCGTTTAGGTTGTGGACTGCGGCGAAGACGGAGATGAGGCTTTTTCTGGCGTCTTTCAGTAGGTCCTTGAACCATTCTTGGAGTTTCCATAGGTCACCGCTTGGGTTTTGTGGGAAGACGTCATCGGCCTCGTCTATTATGAGGCTGATGAATCTCCGGTCGAGTCTGGTGGTTAGGGCGTAGAATAGATCGAACCAAAAGTAGGCGCCTTTTGGGAAGTTTCTTTTGAGTCTGTAGCCGGTGGAGTAATAGACGGCGTCTTTTACTTCATCGCTGACGGTGTAGAACATTGGCTCGTAGATGACGTTTAGTTTTCCTTTCTCTAACTTGGGGAGTATGTCCCTTGGGTCCTTATACGTCTCGTAGGGGATGTGGATCTCCTTGGCGGTTTCGTCCTCGACGCGGTAGAATCTCGGATGGTCCTCTTCGTAGATGAAGAGTTTGACGCGGTGTTTCCAGTTCTTTAGGCGATACCATTGGGCGACTTCTCGGCCTCTCCAGATGACTATCTCGCCGTTTGCCATCTCGGCCTCGGCGAGGTATAAAAGGAGTGAGGTTTTTCCGCTGCCTTGTTCTCCGGTTGCCATCGCGAGGGTTCCGCCGACGTTGGGGTCGTGGAATATGAGTTCTTTCATCAGTTTCTCGCCCATTATCTTTAGGACCTTGGCCCCGTTGGGGTTGGTGGTTTTGATGTCCTCCAACTCTCTCCCTCCTTCGTGTCGTGACTCTCACATCATAAACACAAAAATATGGGGGACCCCCTCCCCCCTACATTAATATGTGTCATCATCATCTTCTTCGTCTTCCTCTTCTTCGTGTGAACCCGCCGTCTTTCCGGCGACTAACTTGGAGATGTCAAACACATCAGAGTCTCCAAGGTTCAGTATGGTCAACCAATATGCCGCATCCTGTAAGAATCGGAGGTATTGGCTGTGGATTTTGGGCGGGAGATATTCAAATGTATAGGTGGGGGAGTTGAATCCAAGGGATGACTTATTTACTGGCTCTATATTATCTCGGAAGTTCGCGAGTTGCTGTAATCTCCTTTCTAATATCAGGGATATGGGAACATCGTCCCCATTCAGTTTGATGGTCTTTTGTGTTTGCGTGGCGTATGCACGTAAGGTCGAGTAAACAATGGCTAACGCTTGAAGGCCTCTTATGATGTCGTTGGTTTGGGCCGCAACCTCGATATAGTAGGATGCCAATCTTTTTGCGGTGCTACTCACTCTTCCCACCTCCCGTTAGGGCGTTAACCTTCTCGATCAGAACCGTCAACTTTCGGGAGAACTCGTCCGAAAAAATGAAACTGC
>JALVWX010000252.1:0-4763 GCA_027023165.1 Thermococcus sp.
ATGCACGACGTGGTTCCGATAGAGCTGAGAATCTACGAGGGTCTTGGGAAGAAGTACTTTAAAACCTTCAGCGAGGCCCTGGACGAGTACTTCGGCAGGATAACCCTTGAAAAAGCCCGGATAGAGCAGACTAAGAGGCTCGAGGCCAAGAAGAGGCAGTTCCTCACGACGCTCAGAAAGCAGGAGGAGATGCTGAAGGGCTTCGAGGAGAGCGCGAAAACCAACCAGGAGATAGGCGATTTAATCTACGCGAACTACGCCCTCATCGAGAGGCTCCTTGAGGAGTTCAGGAGGGCGACCGAAACCCTCGGCTGGAACGAGTTCAGGCGCAGAATCGAGGAGGGCAAAAAGGCGGGGAACAGGGGCGCCCTTATGGTAAAGTCCATCGACCCGAAGGAGAAGGCGGTGACGATAGAGCTTGAGGGCAAGAAGGTCAGGCTTTACCTCAGCAGGAGCATAGGGGAGAACGCGGAACTCTACTATGAGAAGGCCAAGAAGTTCAAGCATAAGTACGAGGGAGCTTTGAAAGCCTATGAGGACACCAGGAGAAAGCTCGACGAGGTCGAGAAGCTCATCGAGGAGGAGATGAAGAAGGAACTCAACGTGAGAAAAATCGAGAGGAGAAAGAAGAAATGGTTCGAGAAGTTTCGCTGGTTCGTTTCGAGCGAGGGATTCCTCGTTTTGGCCGGCAAAGATGCTAGCACCAACGAGATTCTAATCAAGAGACACATGGATGAAAACGACCTCTACTGTCACGCCGACGTCTACGGTGCCCCACACGTCCTCATCAAGGACGGGCAGAAGGCAGGGGAGAAGACGATATTCGAGGCCTGTCAGTTCGCGGTTTCGATGAGCAGGGCCTGGAGCAGGGGTGTTTACAGCGAAGACGCCTACTGGGCACTTCCAGAACAGGTCACCAAGCAGACTCCAAGCGGTGAGTATCTGGGTAAGGGTGCCTTCATGGTCTACGGAAAGAGGAACTGGATGAGGGGACTGCCGCTCAAGCTCGCGGTGGGGGTCATCAGCTACGATGGAGAGGACTACGTCGTCTGCGCCCCGGTCGATGCCATAAAGGCCCATACGGGCAAGTACATCGTAATAAGGCCAGGCTCGCTTAAGAAGAGCGAGCTTGTGAAGAGGATACGACACGTCTTGGAGAAGTGGGGTTACAAGGTGAAGGAAGAGGACATCATGGCGGTCCTGCCGCCGGGCAACGGCGACGTCGTTGAGGTCGTCGAGTGACCCAAACCCTTTTATTTTTCACCCCCTTATGGGCAACCATGAGCTTAGAAGAGCTTTACGCCATCGCGCAGAGGGAACTCGCCAAGGACCTCGTCTTTGAGATAGACGGTGAACCCGTTACCGTATCGATATGCGGCGTTCTCATCGCGAGGGCCGATTCAAAAACCTACAACTTCTCCTTCTTCGAGCTGAGCGAGAGCGATTTCGTGCTCGCGGTTCAGATGAGGGGCTTCGTCGTCTACCTCGGGCTTGAGGCGGACGAGGAGATTGAGGAAGAGGCACTGCCCGAGATGCTGAACATCCTCCTGGGCGGGCTGACTCCGGCTATAGCAACGCTCATCACGGCGGCCGAGAAATCCTACCGGGGGAAGGCGGACATCCTGCTCGACGACGAGATGGGGCCTTCGCTGAAGGAGTTCTTCTACGACCTCCTCATAAAGCACAGAAAGGGAAGGGACATCTACGAGCAGACCGAGCTTGCTTAGAGGAGAAGCTCCATCAGGACGAGGGAGCCGAGCATAAGAGCGAGCAGGATGAGCGTTCTCTTCGTGTAGAGCTTCGCGGCCCTCTTTTCATAGTAGCTCCGCGGGGAGACGTTTAGAACGTAAAGCCCAATCAGGGAGCCGCTCAGCAGGCCGAGGATGTTCTCAACGGTGAGCATCGCCGAACCCCTCAGCACGTCCCACCAGCCCATAGCGAGGGAGATTCCCACGACTGCCGTCGGGGGGACGAGTGCCGCCGCTATCGAAACGCCCGCCAGTATCTCGGGAATCCTGCTCACTATAGCCACTATCCCGGCGTAGCCGAGTATCAGCGCTATAAGAATGTAAACGAGGCCGGATTGACCGCGGAGGAGTATCTCACGGGTCGGCTCGGGGGGCATGGCCCCGGCCATCTTCAGGAGAAGGGCCGTGAGTGCCGCCGAGATGAAGATGACTCCGAGGAGCTTGAGGATCGAGAAAACGGCCTCAAGGGCGTCCCTGCCCTTGCCCATGACCACGTTGAGGGAAAAACCGTAGAGCGGGCCTAAGATGGGCGAGAGGAGCATCGCCGAGATTATCATGGCCACGCTGTTCGTAACCAGGCCGAAGAGCGCCACAACCGACGCCACCGCCCCGAGGGTGAGCTGAATCGGGTCAACCCTAGCAGAGGAGTTCGCATGCTCTATAAGCCCCTCAACGTCGGCGGTGCTCCAGCGGCGCCGGTACTTCTCAAGGGACTTAACCGAGCTGGAGTACTTGACGGACTTGCCGCTCACGGGGAACCACACAACCGACGAGTGGCCCTTCCTGAGGTCTATCGCCTTCATAATCTCGTCCGCGATGTCGTTTATAACGAAGTCCGGGACGAGAGCCGTGAAGCGGAGAACGGGCTTTTCACTGCCGTCTACCCTCTCGGAGTAGTACTGGACGCCCCACCTCTTCAGGACGTCCTCTACTTTACCACCTTCATCAACGCCACAGTTGATCTCCAAGCGGAGCATAAGAGGACTAAGGCGGCGGGATTAATAACCCTTCCGGAGAGGGTGAAACATAAAAACCCGGGGGATTAGCCCTTATAGGTGGTGGAATTGAAGAGGCTGACCGCCGGAATCCTCGTCGTCATCCTGATTGCATCACTTGGTGCGGTGTGGTGGTACAGGAGCAATGAAACCAGCATTCCCAAGAAACCCCCGCTCTGGGGCCTCCACGACCCGCCGGCGGGCAATAACCTGACCTGGCAGACCGAGGGAAAGGTCCAGATGGCGGAGGTCACTATGGACAACGCGGCGAGCTTCTATGGCGACTTTGAGGGTCAGCTCATCGACCTCGGCTACTCCATGATGATGGGCAACTGGAGCAGCACTAAATGCCAGTGGAGCATATGGAACAGCGGCGTCCACAACAGGACCTATTACATCGCCTACAACGGGAGCAGGTTCCTGGCAATACGGGGGCACTATCCAGACGTCATGAAGGCCACCGAAAGGGAATGGCTCTGCCAGAATCCGTCGAACGCAAGCCCGATAAGCGCCCCATCACCCGAGGTGGAGGCGAGGGCTGTGGGCCTCAAGCTTGGAAGTACATTCATGGCCGCCAACGCAAGCATAGAACCCGCGAACTGGACCGGGCCGATGCCCGACTGGTACCTCGGAAGGATATCGTTCAAGGTGAACATCGGGAGCGGGGTGGAGGTGCTAATCCTCACCTACACGAGCAGGGAGCAGGCGGAGTACGCGGCATACCAGATAAGGGAGAAGAACGAGTCCGTTGAGATCCTGAGGAACTACGGCGGGCAGTACTACACCCTCATCGTCCTCAAAGGTGCCCCAAAGGACGTCAGCATAGCGGCGGAGATAATCAGGAGGGGAAGTGCCGTCGTGGAGTCGCCGGGGAACTCCACCCCCGGCTGACCTTTTGACATTTTGACAATTTGTACAGGGATTCCCCGGAGAAACTGACACTAAGACGAGCACTCAGGGGAAAGACTATTAAACCCTTGCCACATCGGTTCTTCGATGCGCCATGATTGACAGGAGTGAGTGTTTTTGGCTATCGTGAAGGCCCCCTTGAGAATCTGGTTAGTCCATCGATTTTAGGGCGGGATCGCTTTTGGCGCTGAGCTGAACAGGGGGGAGTGTTTTTGGCCAACCCATTCTGAGACCTGAGCGCTTCGGTTTAGTCATCACGCTCATTATTCCCTCGCTTTTGGGATTTGTTGAGACGGTTAGTGCTTATTCTCAAGAAATGGAGGTGGTAGAATGAAAGCCGTTCTGCCGGATTCGAAGATACCGAAGAAGTGGTACAACATACTGCCCGACCTTCCGGAGCCGTTGGCACCGCCCCTCGACCCCGAAACAAATGAGCCGATGGAGCCGGAGAAACTGTTGAGGATTTTCGCGGCCGAGCTTGTGAAACAGGAGATGAGCAACGAGCGCTACATAGAGATTCCGAAGAAAGTCCGCGAACTTTACGCCAAGATTGGAAGGCCGACGCCACTCTTCAGGGCCACGAACCTTGAGAAGGCCCTCGGGACTCCAGCCAGGATATACTTCAAATATGAAGGAGCGACCGTGACGGGAAGCCACAAGATAAACACCGCACTGGCCCAGGCTTACTACGCCAAGGAGCAGGGGATTGAGAGGCTCGTCACAGAGACGGGGGCAGGTCAGTGGGGAACGGCTCTAAGCTTAGCAGGAGCGCTCCTCGGTTTAAAGGTCAGGGTTTACATGGCGCGCGCCAGCTACCAGCAGAAACCGTACAGGAAAACCATAATGCGCCTCTACGGGGCGGAAATATACCCGAGCCCGAGCGACAGAACCGAAATCGGACGGAAGTTTTTAGCTCAAGACCCGAACCACCCCGGCGGACTGGGCATAGCGATAAGCGAGGCCATAGAGGACGTCCTGAAGGATGAAAAGGCCCGCTACGCCCTTGGAAGCGTTTTAAACCATGTCCTCATGCACCAGACGGTCATAGGGCTCGAGGCGAAGGAGCAGATGAAGGAGTTCGAGGAGCCGGACGTTATAATCGGTTGCGTCG
>JALVWX010000252.1:4773-5743 GCA_027023165.1 Thermococcus sp.
TCCCTCAATGACGAGGGGAGTTTACAAATACGACTTCGGCGATTCGGGAGGATACACACCGAAGATGAAGATGCACACCCTGGGCCACACCTACTACGTCCCGCCAATTCACGCTGGCGGTTTACGCTACCACGGATTAGCGCCAACGCTGAGCGTTCTCATCAACCACGGGATTGTCAAACCAGTAGCATATCACCAGAACGAGGTCTTCCAGGCGGCAGAGCTGTTCGCGAAGACCGAGGGAATAATCCCCGCCCCGGAGAGTGCCCACGCGATAAAAGGGGCAATAGACAGGGCGCTGAAAGCTAAAGAAGAAGGAAAAGAGGAGGTCATACTCTTCAACCTCAGCGGACACGGACTGCTCGACCTTCAGGGCTACGAAGACTACCTCGACGGAAAGCTTGAGGACTACGAGCCTGACTACTTCCCGGCCCTTGAGGGCTGATTTTCCTCAGTTTTTCAACTTTTGAAGAATCCTCCTCGGGTGAAAGTTCAGGCTAGCCCTCGCCTCCGGGATTTCCATGCCGATGTTTATCCCGAGGCTCATCAAGTCCCTCGGCGAGCGGACTTCCCATCTGCTCTCGGCCGAGCTGGTTAGAAACCTCGGCACGCGATACTTTCTGGTAAGCTCCCAGACCTTCATCATGAAGCGCAATGTTAGGGCCCTCTCATAGGGGTTTGCCCTAAGGAGCGGAGCCAGGGAAAAGCCGATGGCAACACCCCTTCGCGAGGCCATTCCTGCCAAAGTATGGTCAAAACCGTAGTCCTTTCTTCCGAGCCAGGGGCTTATCAGGGCATCAACCCTCGCCTCAATTGCCGTCCTGTTAATCCTCATGTCACCCCCCTGGACGTAGATTAAAGCCCTAAGGTTTCTCCCCTTTACCTCCCTTATGAGGCTCGGCTTTTTGGTGACAATGAGGAGGGCGACTTTACCGTAGGTTTTCCTTAGAGCTTTGACCTCCTCCTTCAG
>JALVWX010000253.1 GCA_027023165.1 Thermococcus sp.
CGTGATGGTAGCTCTGCTGCTCCAGTGCTTCGTGTATGGCGCTCCTGTCGCGGTCGCTCATCTTATCAAATTCATCAATTAACGCGAATCCACCATCGGCGAGAACGAGAACACCAGCTTCCAGAACCCACGAGCCGGTGAACTCGTCTCTCACGGCGGCTGCAGTGAGACCGGCCGCCGAACTACTCTTACCGCTCGTGTAAATCGCCCTTGGAGCTAAATTGGCCACGTAGCGAAGGAGCTGGCTGTTGTGGACGAAGATATCGTTGGCGATGAAGTTGTGGTGCCCCGGAACCTGGAGGTCGTAGACCCATGGGTGTTCGGGTTTATACTCCTCAATCTCGACTACCCTGTCCCAGAAGATGTCCGAGTTCGCAAGAAGGCTGAGGATTTCAACTTCTTCAGATTCCGGTAGATGCATCTTGAGAGTTTCAACAATGGTCCCGAATTTCTCCCTGCTGGGCAACCTGTCACCCCTCTCGTAGTGGAGGTATGTCGAGCGGTTTATACCAATCTCCCTCTGGGTTAACCCGGCTCTAGTTCTCAGCTCTCTGAGAATGCTTCCAACTCCCGGGACAACGTCCACGTTGGTGTTATTGGTAATGCTCTCTGTGACGTCCTCAAGGATACGCTGTTTTTTCTTAATCCCAAAGCCAATCTCATCCCGGAACTTCACTGCGTCTTTCCCGGTTATGAAAAGGCGGTAGTAAGTCTTCTTGTCCTCCATTTTTCCGTTGGTGGCCAGGCCTTTGGTCTCGTGCAACTGGGATTTTATACCAAGCTTGAGGAGCAGGTGCTGGACTCCTCTCAGCATCTCTTTTGACGCCGAAACAACTGTTACCTTTGGTCTCTTCCTGTCAACGGTCCCTTCAGCATCAAAGTATCCCCTGAGGAATGCTTTGATATCCACCGTTCTTGCCCTGAAAAGCTGTGGTGGAACTGTCTTCTCGGCAGAGGGTTTTGCAAGCCTGAGCCATTCTACGAGAGAATATAGTTCAACACTGGAGACATAGACTTCTCTAGAGCTCTTCCCTCTGTGGGCTTCCCTTATCTTGGGGGCGAGGCCAACGCCTTTGAGGTAGCTGTAGACTTTGTCTATGAGTTCCGGATCGTTGTTTGTGAAGTAGAGGGTGGCGCTTCCGCCCCTGTTCTGAGCATAGCCTTCACCTGCTACCAGCCCCATAACGTACCAGAATTCCTCATCAGCAAACTTCGGGAGAACAAGCCTGCTCTTTGCAGTTTTCGGTTTTTTAATAGGCGCGTCGCTTAGTCTCACTGCTTCCCCTTCTATGGGGATAATTCTTGGAACTGCTATGAAGTCCCCTTTTTTAAGCTCCTCCGCTCTCCTCGTCTTAAACTGTCCGTCCTCAAAGACGAAGAATGGATGGGTTGGCGTTACCTTAATCTCCCTGCCACTCGCCGTCTTTATCCTGAACATTCTCTCTGGGGCGGTTCTCTTCCAAGCTATGTTCGCTTTAACTTTCCTCACCTTCAGAGTCTTCGCGTCGAGGGCATAGAGTTCAAGGTCGATGGGAGCATAAAAGCCATCGTCAACTTTCCCGAGCGTTCCTTCCTTTTCCGCTCTCTCAACGGCTTCTTCAACAATCTCCCCAATCTTTTTCAGGCTTCCATCGGCCAAAACAACCTTTGTGTTGTAATCAACGCACTTAGCAACACCAGGATCTCCCACGAGCAGGACGTGGCTCTCTCCCCTTAACTTAGTCCCATCAGGTAAAGTTCTCTGCACGCCGCCGAACAGCGCCAAAGCTATGCCCTTCTTCACCGTCCTGTGGCCCCATATTGCCGGTGCTATCGAATCGACTATGGCATCGACGATGTCCTTCCTCTTAGCTAACTCGCGGATCTTCTGCTCGTCCTCCGGGGAAATTTCAAGCTCCTCTATCTCCTTGCTGAGCTGCTCTATGTGGTTGACCTCGAGGACCTTCTTGAAGATTGGCCTCTTGTCCTTCTGCTCCAGGATGACGCGCAGGATTCCCGTGACGAGAACGCGGTCTCCGGGCAGTGCCGCATCCACCATGTCGTCGAGCAGTATGGCATCGACGAAGCGCGGCATCTGGCCTCCCTTGAGGCTCTCCGGTCTGTCCTGGAGGCGGAAACTCTGGAAGTTTATGAAGCGGCTCTTCTCCACATCGAGGTCTATGTTCCTTGAGCCACAGGCGTCGCACTTTGCCGGCTTGACGAGGTTCTCGTAGGGCCTCTGAAGCCTTGTCATCTCGTTGCCGCAGTCCTTGCAGACAAAAACGGCCTTCTCAACGAAGGGCTTGACCTCGCTCACGCGCGTGATGATTCCTTCGACCTGTATCAGACGGTTTATGTGCTCGCTCCCCAGCTCTTTGACGAGGAGCGTCTTGGGGAGGTTGAAAAAGCGCGCGTGGACCTTGAACTCCTCCTCCTTGAGGAGCTGCTCGCGGAGGACTATCTGTATTGCATCCTCCGCCCCCAGTATACTCTCCTCGGGGTTCTCTAAGAGTTCCGCCGCAAGTTCCGGGTCAAAGGAGTTGAGGTGCGTCCAGTCTATCGAGAGCGAGCGCTTTGGAGTGAGGGTAAGTAAATCCTTCAGCTTGTTCAGGTAGACTTCCCTTCCCTCGTCGTCTACGTACTCCCTCAGAAACCTCGCGTATCGCTCTATCATGTCCTCGCGGTCCATCACTCCTCACCAAGCCACTCGTTTCTTATCTTCGAAAGCTGGAGATAAACGCGCCTCTCCTCGGGTGACAGGCGGGAGAGCAGTTCGAGGCTGTTCGGGCGCCACATAACGGCCTTTAATATCTTGTTGAAGCGCAGCTTTTTGAGGTACTCGGTCTTCTTCTTGAGGTTGGCCAGCTTCGTGAGCTTGACGTTTATCGTCTCTATGCTCTCGCCCGCGTTCAGCCTGACGTAGTTCTCGAGGTAGTGCATGTAGAACTCGGCCCTGTCGTAGAGACCGGCTGGGAGGGGCATGATAGGCTCGTTCTCCCTCTCCTCGGCTATTGCCCGGTCTATCTCGCCTATTATCTTGTCCGTCTCGTCGACTATCTCGGCCACGCCGGCCTCCCACAGCTCCCTCGCCTTCCAGTCCTCCACGAGGACGACGTCCCCTGTATTCCAGTCGCCGAAGGGTTTGAGGATTTTAACCGCTATGAGCGCCCTGCCGGTGAGCATGATACCACCTTGAACGACCTAAGGTCTTCGTCTAATAAACCTTGCCGGAACAGCTTGGAACCCCACTGAACTCGGTTATGCCAGTTTCGTTTCCACTCGAATGCGTTCATGAGCACAAATGTGCAGGAGAGCTGAAGGCTCGATAATCCTATAAACCCGGTGGAGAATCTGCTTACGGTGAGAGCATGCTGATAGGGATAATGAGCGATACCCACGACAACCTTCCCGCGATAAGGAAAGCCGTCGAGCTTTTCAACCGCGAGAACGTTGAACTCGTCATCCACGCCGGCGACTACGTTGCCCCGTTCGTTGCGGGTGAGCTTAAGAAGCTTAAGGCTCCTCTAAGGGGCGTCTTCGGCAACAACGACGGCGAGAGGAAGGGCCTCTATGAGGCTCTCGGAATCTACGACGAGCTTGTAGAGCTTGAGGCCGATGGCATGAAGATAGCGGTAACCCACGGGACGAACGAGGTTTTGGTGAGGGCACTCGCCAGGAGCAGGCTCTACGATGTGGTCGTCGTCGGCCACACCCACCGCTACGAGATCCGCGAGGTGGGCAGGACGATACTTGTGAACCCGGGTGAGGTCTGCGGCTATCTAACCGGCGTGAAGAGCGCTGCCCTTCTCGACACGAGGAAGAGAGAAGTGAGGATAATCAACCTCGACACGGGGGAACTGCTCGGGGCAATGAGTCTCTAACGAGCGTCTCTAACGAGCGCCTCTGACGAGTTGCGGGCGGTGGCGATGGAGGACATCCTCGTTCCCAAGGAGAGAACCGATGCGGTCGTCTTCATAGGCGTTGACCGGCGGGAGAACGTCGAGTTCATAAAAGTCTACGCGATGAGCGAGGAGGCCGCCTTAGAGGCGCTGGAGGCCTTTATGAACGCGAGGGGGCTCCATCCAGCCGACTACCGCCTCGTCAGCAGGGGCTTTGAGGAAACCGCGGGGAGGAGAGCAATAACCACCCGCACCGAGGAGAGGCTCTCGGCCCTCGCTTCAAGGCTCGGCCTCAAACTCCTCTCGAACGGCGTCCTTCACACTGGGGACGCGGAGGAACTCTATCAGCTCACCCTCCTCAGCGAGGAACTCTACGGAAGATTGAAAGAGAAGCGCTCCCGGGTGAGCAGGGGGAAGAAAAAGAGGGGCTTGGCAATCAGCGTCCAGAAAGCCCTTGAACTCGGCCTTCCTACACTCGTCATCAACTTCCGGGGGATCAACCTCGAACCCCTCATCCCGGAAGGAGCGGTCCTTCTCAGGGAGCCCTCCCCAGCCGAGGTTCTGAAGGCCATGGGGGAGAAGGTTGTCGTTGTGGAGACGGTCTGGCCAGATAAATATGCGGGACTTCCCCTGGCTATCAGGATAACCCTGCCGCCGCTGTCAAATGAGGAATTTGCCGATGAGCTTTCCAAGAGGCTTGGCTTTTCGGTCGACCCGGGCCTCTTTGAGGACTATCCCGAATGGCTTCTGAACTACAAAAACCTCGACTTCCTTGCGGAGATCGTTGAAAAGCTCATGGGAAGAGGCATAGATAACGAAACCGCCCTCGAGACTGCCGTCATGGCCAACCTTGGTTTTACCCCGTCGGATTTTGAGGGACTCGAGGGTTAGCCCCTTAACGCCGCGAAGTACTCCTTGACCGCCTCTTTAAAGCCCGGATTGTGCTTTCCAAGAGCCGCGTTGATGAGTTCCTTCAGCTTCTCGTCCTCGGCTAAATATCCCAAAAGGAGTCCCTCGTCGACGCTTAACTCCGAGAGGAAGGCCGTTTCCTTTAGGAAAGCTTTCCTGTCCTTCGTCTCCGCGAGGTTCTTGAGCCGCTCGAGGTACGGCCCAACCCTTTCGGCCCTCCTCTGGAACTCCAGCCAGTCTATTGAGAGCTTCTCGCCAGGCGAGACGTACCTTCCGGGACTTTCAAGATAGGGCTTAAGCCTCTCTCCGAGCGTGGAATTCAGGAGCTTCCTTCCGAAGGCCTCCAGCGAGTCGTAGTCCCCGCTCAGTCTCTTCTTGTCAACGAAATCGAGCGAATCGAAGAGCGCTATCCCGGTGAGGTAGCACTTCGCCGCGAAGGGCACGTTGGGAAGGTAAACGGTCCCGTTCCTCACCTCAACCCGTTCCCCGGGTTTCCTCTCGAGGTTCTCCAGGAGCATGCCAAGGGGATAGCTGAGGCTTTTAACGCAGAATTCAAGCTCGTCCATGTTCTCACCGGTGGAAGTTGTTCGGCCACCCTAAAAGTCTTTCGTCAGGTTTTTAGGTTCAGGAACGGAGAGGGTAAAGGTGGGAGAATGGAGTGGGTTGAAATAAACGGTTCCTACGGCGAGGGCGGGGGACAGATACTCAGAACGGCGGTGGCTCTGTCCGTAATCACGGGAAAGCCCGTGAGGATATACAACATCCGCGCCAACAGGCCCAACCCGGGGCTAAGGACACAGCACCTCCACGGGATTCTGGCTTTGAAGGAGCTGAGCAACGCGAGGGTTAGGGGCGCTCAGGTAGGCTCA
>JALVWX010000254.1 GCA_027023165.1 Thermococcus sp.
GTCAAGCCCCTGACCAACCGAAAGATTTTGGGCCTGAACGCCTATCGCCTCAATGACCACTTCTTCTTCAAGTACGGGAAATGTTTAAGTTCTCCCGCGCTGAAGAAGAACCAACCGAGTGGGGAGAAGTAGTAGAGGTGGAGAAGAATGGTGCCGTTTCCGAGTGCTGAATATTATACTGATCCGCTTGATAAAAGAAAGCGGCTAAAAACATCATGGGCAAACGACTACCTCCGAGAGCATCCTGACGGCAACGGACTTCTACTACCACGAATGAAAGAAGAGATACGGAAGGATGAAGCGTGGCGGACAATCCTGGGACCGACACACGATGCCGTGCAGGTCGTGGGGAAAGGCGGATGGAAAGACGCGGTAGCCCATGGGCTGGCAGAGTACTGGACAAAGGTGGCGTTCGCTGCTGGGGGCGTGGACCCAAAACACGCATACCTGGCAGGAGCAGGGGCAATAAAACCGAAGATGCACGACAAGAAACGATATGAAACCTTGGAGCATCATTTGTTTGAGGAAGAAACCATTTCTGAGAGAATGAAAGCTATGTACGATGTCGCGCAAGTATGGGGCATTCCTCCAGAAACTGCGAAGAAGCTGGCGGCGGCGTATCCGGACTTCTTGAGGGCGGCGATAGCGCTGTCAAATGTGGCTGAAAGGGCATACGAATATGGATACGGCAAAGAAGCACACAAAAAGTTCTTGCAGGGCATACTAAAACCAGCTGAGATAGATGCACTCATAGAAATAATGGAAAGCAAAATCACTCCGCCGCATTACTTGGTCAAGAAGTTTGCACGTCCAGAAGAGCTTGAAGCAATATACAAGGTACACAAGAGGTTCTTGGATATGTTCCCGCACCTCTTTGAAGAGAAGAAAACACCCTTTGAAGAGCTTATACCGGAGGAAAGGAGAAAGGAATTGGACGAGATTATTGAGCTAGAGAACAAGCTCGCTGAAGGAGTGATTAAGAAGAAGATTTTGGCGGAGTACATACTGCCCGAGAGAAAAGAAAAAAGGCTCGTCCAACTGAAAAAGGAACACTACTTGGACGCGCTACGGAGACTCGGGCTTGTAGAGGAAAAACCCTCCGTAACGCATCAGAAGCCCATAACAACGCCGACCGCTCAGAGCAAGCCCAGCGATCCGCTCGCCGTGAGGAAGGAAAAGGAAAGATTTACCATACACGACGTGGACATGAGCAAGGTGGAGAAGCATCCCGAGACGGGGTTGCCCATAATAAGAAACGGAGATCAGATCGTGGTCCTACCGCCACACAAGCACCCGAAGGAGATACCGAACGTGCACGAAGAGGCCAAAGACCTGGGAATCCATGCAATAGTACGAAATGGGATACGGGACGGCGCAAGCATTCAGGATGTTGAACAAATAGGTAACGAGATTCTAAGACTTATGAAATGGGTTCGAGAAGAAGCTATCCACAACCCAAACAGGAACCCTGATGAGATAATGAGAGAAGCAGCAGAAAAGTGGGAAAAAATAAAAGAAAAATACACTAACAAGGCAGCAAACAACAAAGGAGTAAGAATAATGCTAATTAGCGGGCGGCGACTCTTTAAAATAGGCGCTATGACAAAAAAGGAGATACCTACATACACTTCGGACCACCTTGCAACAGAAATCGCTGCTGGAGAAGTAGCGTTGGCAGAAGCGATAAAAATAGCGAAAGATATGTACGCACATCCTGAAAAATACGGGTTAGATAAAGTTGCTGATGACAAAGCTCGAAGAATTCAAATGATTCGGATACTCTCTGATTTGTTCCATAACAAAAAGAAAGTAATCGGCTTCCCACACAAAGAAAAAGTACTGGGGGAGTGGTAGATATGAAGAAAGTCAAAGCATCAAAAAAACAGGATGTTCAAACTATCTATTTTAGATGCAGTACCTTTTTTCTATTTTGTATCTTGAAATTAATAACGATTACTCTTTGCTATGAATGGACACAGGGAGTTAAACGAAGAGGAGACCTCAAGAGGCACACTTGTTTGGATTCATTAGGATGTGTCGATTTGTTTATGTAAAAATAAAGTGGAGCTTAGAAATCCCTGCCAGATGTTTTAAACGAGAACACCCTCATCCCTTCTCCAGCTTCACCCTGCACGCGGGACTCGGCGCGTTGTAATCCCCGCGGTAGATCAAACTCTCGCCCGGGCAACCGCCCCGGCAGGACTTGAAAAGCGAGCACTTAGCACACTCAGTCCTGCTCAAGTCCCGCTTGAGCTTTCCCCACTCCCTCTTTCTCCAGATCTCAATAAGCCTCTCCTCCCTCACGCTTCCGAAGTGGAAGAAGGGGTACCTGAGAACAAGGCACGGGTAAACGTCGCCCGTCGAGGAGATGAAAACCTGCGAGGTTCCGGCCGCGCAGGGGTAGAATGATTCAGCCTTAATCTCTAAGGGGGCGCCCAATTCTCCCCCGGAAACCGGGACGCCGAGCTTCTCAGCCTCCCTTTTGACTCCTTCGACGGTCTTCAGGTACTCAGCGTATGTTACGGCTTTCCTCAGTCTTCCGGCTGGTAAACCCCACGCTATCCTGAAGGATTCTATCCCGAACTTCGAGACCTCGCGGTATAGCGGTAAGGCCTCGCCCCTGTTCTCTGGAACCAGGGTGAAGGCAACGGAAACCGGGAGGTTCTCCCTTACGAGCGCTTTGATTCCCGCGATGGCTTTCCCGTAGCTTCCTTTGCCCCTTATCGAGTCGTGGGCTTGCTCTAAACCGTCGAGGGAAACCTGGACCTCATCAATCCTCTCGTCTAAAAGCTTTCCAAGCTCTTCGGCGTGCTCTTCAAGCAGAGTCCCGTTCGTGAGGAGCCTTATTGACAAACCCTTCTCTTTGGCTCGCTTGAGGATTCGGAAGAAGCCCGGGTGGATTAACGGTTCTCCGCCGGTGAGGGTGAGCCTCACCGCGTAATCGCTTATCTCGTCAACGAGTTTTAGCCATTCTTCGGTTGTGAGTTCGTTTGGAAGCGGCTTCCCGGCAGGGACGATGCAGTGCTTGCATCTGAGGTTGCAGTTTCGGGTTAGCTCGAAGATCACGCTCGCCGGCGCGTTGAGCCTCTCGAGTTCTATTCCGAGGCTCGTTAGGTGCCCTATGAAGTCTCCAACCGTGTATTTTTCACCGTCGTATTCGAGCATGGCTTTTCTCAGTTCTTCCGCGCCCGGAAGGTTCTCCTTCAGGGCTTTGAACTCCTCCGGCTCAAGCTCGAAGATTCCGCCGGAAGAAGGGCAGAAGGCGAAGAATATCCTTCCGTCGCCGTAGAGGAGTGGCCTGCCCCTCACTCGCTTTCCCATTCCACCACGCCCCACTCGTCCCTCTCGCTCAGGTCTTCCTCCTCCGTATCGAGCAGTCCGATGCTCTTCCAGAGCGGATCGCTGTGGAGTTCTTTGAGAGCCTCTCCCTTTTCTCTCACCCCGGACACCCTTACTAATTTGAGTCCGGCCTTTAAATACGCTTCCACCAAAACCTTTAAAACCCTAAAAGCATTAGGTTAACCTAATAAAAGGAGCGGTGATGGCATGCTCGAGAACTTCATAGCCAGCCTCGCTGAGTGGATACTCAGCGTTTCCAACGGCGAGATGATGTGGGTGGCCTTCTACGCGGGCCTTTTTGTGGCGGTAATGACCTCCCTCGGCGCCTTGGTCGCTATATTCGCCAAACGCCTCCCGGAGGGTGGGGTGGACTTCGCGCTGAGCTTCGCCGCGGGGGTTATGATAGTCGCCGCCTTCACATCGCTCATCCTCCCCGCGATAGAGAGCACGGACTCCTTTGCCCCGGCGGGAATAGGCATAGCCCTCGGCGTTCTGCTCATCTACGTGATAGACCGCCTTCTGCCCCACGAGCATCTCGTTAAGGGCTACGAGGGGCCGAGGTCGATGAAGGAGCGCCTCAGAAAGGTCTGGCTGTTGGTTATAGCCGTTATAATTCACAACCTGCCTGAGGGAATGGCGGTTGGAACTTCCCTCGTCTACAACCTCGAGGTCGGCCTCGTCACGACGATAGCGATTGGCATACAGGACTTCCCGGAGGGAACGGTGGTTTCCCTCCCGCTCGCGGCCATCCAGAAAAAGAGACTCCAGCCGATCCTGATGGGTGTCCTGAGCGGCTTCGCGGAGATGGCGATGGTTCTGCTCGGTGCCTACTTCTTCACTCTCTTCAGCTGGCTCCTACCGTATGGCCTCGGAATGGCCGGCGGCGCGATGCTCTACGTAACGGTCAAGGAGATGATACCGGAGATATACAAGGGGGAGAAGAGCGAGACGCTGGTCACCCTAGGCTTCTTCGCCGGCTTCTATGTCATGCTCCTCCTCGACTCAATGCTCGGCTAAAATCCTGTCGACCAGCTCCCTCACCTTTTTCTCGTAGTCGTCGTGGCTTCCGTCGTTGACGAGCATGTAGTCCGCCATCGCTATGACGTTGCCGATGCCGAACTTAAGCTCCTTCCAGTCCCTCTCCTCGAAGTCCTCCCAGGTTTTCGGGTCGTCGTGTCTGCCCCTCGCCTTGAGCCGCTCGAAGCGCTGTTTCGGCGGCGTGTGGACGGCGATGATTATTATCTCCTCCCCGGGGAAGGAACTGCGGAAGGTCCCGACCTCGTCGAGCGAACGGACGCCGTCTATCACTATGACCCTGTGCTTCCCCAAAAGACCCTTCACCTTCCTGACGGTGAGCTTTGCTACCGCGTTCTGCCCCAGTTCCTGGCGGAGCCTTATGCTGACCCTCGCAACGTCCTCCTTGGTCAGCTGAAGCCCCCTCTTGAGGGTCTCCTCCCTCACAACGTCGCCCATAGAAACGCTGGGAAAACCCCTCTTCTCGAACTCCTTCACAATCTTGCTCTTCCCCGAACCAGGCATTCCGGTCACGATGATGATCATAGTGCCCACCCGGGGTAACCTGGGAGGCGCTTAAAAACGTTGGGATTAGTTAGGGGGGCAAAAATTTTTAAGGTTTGTCTACAGAACACAATTGGTGAGAACCATGAACGTTGAATGGTTCATTATTGGACTCATAGTTACGTTTCTCGTAAACATACCGTTCGGCTTCTGGAGGGCGCACGCAAAGAGAACCGGCAGCAAACTCGAGTGGGCGCTGGCGGTTCATCTGCCCGTCCCGCTGGTCGTTCTCATGCGCTATCTCGCCGGGTTAAGCTGGAACGCCTCCGGCGCCCCCATGATACTGATATTTGTCTTGGCGTACTTCCTCGGCCAGAGAACCGGTGGGAAGCTCTACGCCAGGGCACACGAGCGCGGTCTGAACCCGGGCAGGAGCATAGTTGTCTTCTGGAGGAGCACGGGGGGGTCGAGGGGGAACCCCTCTGATTGAAATTAAAAGAAGTCGTCGAGGGTCTTTCGTTTTGGCCTCTCCTTTCCTGCCCCGCCCCCTTTTCCTCCTTTCTTCCCATTGAGGCGGTCTTCAAAGCCGAGGTGGCGGTAGATCCCCTCGAGGACTTTGAGGCCGATGCCATCAACGCTCAAAAGCTCCGCCGGTTTTGCGCTGGCTATCTCCTCGACCGTCCTGAAACCGGCGTTGTACAAAGCCCTCGCCCTCTTCCTTCCGATGTTGGGCAGTCTGACGAGTTCTAAGAGTTCTTCGCGAACGCCGTGCCTCAGGCGGAGGTGCAGGTCTGTGA
>JALVWX010000255.1 GCA_027023165.1 Thermococcus sp.
CCTCTTAGTCTGCTCTATCCGGGCTTTTTCAAGGGTTATCCTGCCGAAGTACTCGTCCAGGGCCTCGCTGAAGGTTTTAAAGTACTTCTTCCCAAGACCCTCGTAGATTCTCAGCTCTATCGGAACGACGTCGTGCATGTTTCCATCCTTGAAAACGATGTTCGGCCTCGGCTCGTCGTTGAAGGTTTTCAGCATCGCCTCGTAGACCCTCATGAGGTCCTCATCGCTCAGCTCCTTGACCGGGGTCGTCTTCTCGAAGCCCGCCCTTATCGAAATCTCCTCGGCATACATACCGCCCATGTTGAGCTTTCTCGCCAGAGCGCGGACGAGTTCCAGGCTCTCGTCCTCCCTCATCAGCTCCAGGAAGCGCTCCCCGGAGACCTCTAGCGGGTTTTCCCTGGCCGGAGGATAGCGGTACTTGGCTTTGGGCTTTATTGCCCTGTCCTTGTACTCTTCGTAGCGGAGTGCTGCAACGATCCTGTTCTCCGAATCGACGAGGATGATGTTTCCGCGCCTGAAAAGCTCACCTATGAGGGTGTAGTCACCTATCCTGACCTTCACTATCCTGTCGAAGCCGTGCTGCTCTATGGCGTCGATAAAACCCCCGCTGAGGTGCTTCCTGAGGAGCATTGTGAAGCTCGACGGCTGCTTTGGAGCCTCCTTGACGTAGCTCGTGAGGTGGAACCTCTTTCCAGCCTGGAGGATGAGGTCAGCCCTCCCCTCCTTCGTGCGGAGCTTGATCCTTATCTCGTCCTTATCGTGGTAGACCTTGTCGACGCGCGCTCCAACCAGCCACTGGAGTTCCCTCACCACGTAGCGTATGTCAACGCTGCTCATCTCCTCCTTCATTCTCCCACCGAAAAGAGTTGAAAGGAGGGGTTAAAAGCTTTCACAGGATGCGCAGGCCGAAGGCCAGGACGAGAGCGCCAGCTATGGCAAGTCCAGCTCTGAGTGTGTCCGAGTTTGAGGAGTCAAGGGCCTCGTTGAGGAGCGCGAAGGACATTCCCGCCATTCCTATCTGGTAGATTATCCAGGCGAGCTTTGAGAAGGCGCTTCCGCCAGAGGCCAGGACGGAAAGTATTGACCCGATGAGAACCACCGCTATCACTCCGGCAACGAAGCCGCTTTCAGCACCCTCCATCTTCATGGGGACCACCGCCCCCAATACGGTCCGGAGTTAAAACGCTTTTCTGTGGACAGGTATGGTCACGGGTTCAAATCTGCTCGCACTAAGGTTAAATACTCCAAAGTCCATAACACCAGCGGTGATACACGTGAAAGGCTACTTTACATTCGTTCTTCACACCCACCTGCCCTACGTCAGGAAGCACGGCAGATGGCCCTTCGGCGAGGAGTGGCTCTACGAGGCGATGAGCGAGAGCTACCTGCCCCTGATGATGGAGTTCGAGCGCCTTGCATCCTCCGGCGTCAGGTTCAACGTCGTGGTCAACATCACGCCCGTTTTGGCGGAACAGTTGGCCGACGAATACGTCAAGCGGGAATTCGAACGCTACATCGAGAGGAAGATAGGAAAGACTGAGGAGGACCTCAAATCCGGCGAATACGACGAAAAGGCCGTTTTGGCTTCTCTTGAACACTTTAAAAAGGTTTTAGCTTACTGGAGGGCCATAAACGGCGACATCCTCGGGAAGTTCCGCGAGTTCCAGGAGAACGGCTACATCGAGATAATAACCTCCGCGGCAACGCACGGCTACCTGCCCCTCCTCGGAAGGGACGAGGCGATAAGGGCGCAGATAGCGAACGGTGTTTTCACCTACGAGAAGCACTTCGGGAGAAGACCGAGGGGGATATGGCTGCCGGAGTGTGCCTACAGGCCCGCCGGCCGGTGGGAGCTGCCGGGAGGAAGGAAGGCCCGGAGACAGGGCATCGAGAAGTTCCTTGAGGAGTTTGGCCTCGAGTACTTCTTCGTCGAGAGCGGGCTTATTGATGAAGGCCCCGTCACCACGGAGTACGGCGAGGTCGAGCTTTACCGCGGGGAGAAGAGCACGCTGAGGCCCTACTGGATAAAAGGCTCGAAAGTTGCCGTCTTCGCGAGGAACCGCGAGACCGGCCACCAGGTCTGGAGCGCCCACTACGGCTATCCGGGCGACTTCTTCTACCGCGAGTTCCACAGGAAGGCCCCTGAGAGTGGAGGTCAGTACTGGAGGATAACCGGGAAGGATGTCGAGCTTGGCGACAAGGAGTTCTACGACCCGGACAAGGCCATGGAGCGCGTCGAGGAGCACGCGAGGCACTTCGTCTCGCTGGTCGAGAGGCTCCTGAGTGAATTCGAGGAGAAGACCGGTGGAAAGGGGATAATCGTCTCGCCCTACGATACCGAGCTTTTCGGCCACTGGTGGTTCGAGGGGGTCAAGTGGCTCGGCAGGGTTCTCGAGCTGATGTCGCTCAGGGGGGTAGAAACCGTGACCCTCTCCCGGTTCATTGATAGCTACTCCGGCGAGAGGCACGAGATAGAGCTTCCTGAGGGTTCCTGGGGCAGGAACTCGGACCACTCGACCTGGTGGAACGAGGAGACGGAATGGACCTGGGAGCACGTTTACAGGGCAGAGGACAGGATGGTGGCAATAGCGAGCCGCTTCTACGGGAGGGATGCTCTAACCGACCGCATCATAGAACAGCTCGCGAGAGAACTGTTGATTCTGGAGGCGAGCGACTGGCAGTTTCTGATAACGACGGGACAGGCGAAGGAGTACGGGGAGAGGCGCGTTCTGATCCACAGCGGAGACTTCCACAGGCTCGCTAACGAGCTGGTGAGGTACGTGAAGGCGGGTGAGTTTAACACGGGATTGCTCGAAGAACTCGAGGAGCGCGACAACGCCTTCAGGCCGGTCGTGGTTGCCCACTACGTCAGCGGGAACCCACCCGAGCTTGAGGAGTACGTTGAGCCGCCGGGGGTTCCTCCGGAGAGAACTGAAACGAAAGAACCGGTCGAGGCAAAAGCAAGAGCCGAGAGGGCCTACGCAACGGAAGTTGTTAAGAAGGTCCCGGTGGAAGCTCCAAAAGCCCGAAAATCCGAGGATATGCTTCGGAAACGGCAGGTCGGAGAAGCGATGAAAGGCAGGGGAAGGAAGGGGGAAAAAGCCAACGCTGAAAAAGGGGCCGAAAAAACCGGGAACGACCTCCTCTCGATAAAGGGCATAGGCCCCAAAACCCTCGCGAAGCTCAGGAAGGCAGGAGTGTACACCGTCGAAGACCTGAAGGGGGTGGACCTTGAAGAGCTGGCGAGGAAAACGCGGATCTCCATAAAGAGGCTGAGGAAGTTCGTGGCACAGGTTTCGTGATGCTGGATTTTCCGGCTTTGCTTGACTTTCAAAACCCTTTTCTTAACTTTGACCAAACTTATATCGTGGTGGCCATGAAGAAGGTTGAGGCGATTATTAGGGGAAACGACTTTGACCGCGTTAAGAGCACTCTGAAGCAGATCGGAGTCGTGCCCCTGACGGCTTACCCCATCCAGGGAAGGGGAGTCCAGGGCGGCGTTCCGCCCTACGACCTGTTGCCGAAGATGAAGCTTGAGGTGGTTGTGAAGGACGAGAATCTCGAGAAGGTGATAAGTACCATCCTTAGAAACGCGAGGAGCGGAACGCCCGGCGACGGAAAGATATTCGTCATTCCCGTGGAGGACGTGGTCAGGATAAGAACTGGAGAAAGGGGAAACGAGGCCCTTTATTAGGCCCTTCACCTTTCAGAGGAACGCGTGCCTGTGCTTGTAGAGCATGTAGCTGGCGTAGCCGAGCAGGATCAGCGTGGCCGCCCCGAGGATTCCCGTTAGCGCCACGACTCCCTGGGCGAAGGAAGTGCTCTTGTGGAGGGCCTCGGCGATTCTGGCAAGCTCCTCAGGGTTGTTGAAGGCGTATATTGAGTATCTCACAGAGAACGCACCCATTACCATGGGTATCGGCATGACTGCAAAGGAGAGCATCAAACCCAGGTTACCCCTCTTTCTTAGGCTGAGCATCGCGAGGAGGGTTGGGATTATCAGTATAAGGGCCGTCATGGCGTACATTGGGCCAAATATTCCGGAAACGATGTAGAATGGTATCATCCCCAGCAGGAACGCCAAGTATGCCCTACGGAGGACTTTGACCTCTCCGGCGAAGTCGTAGGGGGCTACCTTTGAATAGCGGTTTATTAGGGCTACTTCCCTCATGTACTCCTTCTGTCCCATTTTCTCAATGTGCTTGTCGGTGGTGTTGTTCTTGAGTCTTACTACTCTCTTAAGGAAGAAGTTGGCAAGCTCCTCGTTGTCGTTGATGAGGTTCTCAGAAAGCTCTAGGAAGTTCCTCCTTGCCTCATTGATGAGGCGGAGGGCCTTCTGCTTGTTTTTATCCGAGAGTGATTTTAGTGAGTTTATGCGCTTCTCAACCTCCTCCAACGTACGCGCTACATCGCGCAGAATTTCAGCACTTTTCATGTTCTGCACCTCCCAAATTTAAAAGAAAAGGAGGGCTTTAAGTCTTTCCTTCCTTTTCGGCTTTCAGGAGCTTTGTAATGCTCCAGTACATGAGGATAAATATAGAGCCCCACGCAAATGTAAGGAATGCTACAGCGCCTGCGTCCATTTTCATCACCTCAAACCTTTATGAGGACTTCGTTCTTCTCGATCTCCTCGCCGTACTTCTTCTTGATGGCCATGTATGCCTCAATGGCACCGATGATGATAACCACCAATATCATTGCCCTAGATATTGTGACCGCATGCTTTGCGTACTGGACAGTTGTGGGGATAAGGGCCTCCTTTTTGACTAGGTACTCGAGGTAACCTGGAGTAAGTGTTATAACGCCTCCTTTGATGTAGTCCCAGGTATTACCTCCTAGAAGTATCAACATGTAAAGTGGAGCAATGTATATCATTATTGGCTTGAACCACCTTGGAACGTTGATGTAGGCACCTTTGTGTAGCTCTTCCCAGAACCTGTCCACTCCGAAGAGCCACAGGCCTACTATTACGTCAAAGAACCCAAGCACTACTAGGAAGTAGCTGCCAACCCACATGTCCATGTCTGTAAGGACTAGCAGGGTTTTGTCTAGTGCTATAGGCAGTCCTAGTATAAAGAGCCATACAAAGACAAGCCAAGTTCCTTTTTTCCTTGGAATGTGAATGTCCTCCTCAAGCATTGCAACGAGGTAGTTGTAGGTCGCTATTGCGGAGGTGAACCCTGCAAACCATAGGAGAAGGAACCAGAAAGCACCGAATATGCGTCCAGCGGGCATGTGCATGAAGACGTTGGGCAGGGCCATGTATGCGAGACCCACACCGCCTTTGATTGCCTTTTCGGGACCCAGATATGCAAAGGCTATTGGGATGGCGAGCGAACCGCCGAGAACGACCTCCGCGAACTCATTGAGCGAGACCGTTGCGAGACCGCTGAGGGCAACGTCGTCCTCGGGTCCGAGGTAGCTGGCGTAGTTGTGTATGATACCCATACCCAGCGAGAGCGTGAAGAATATCTGTCCAGCGGCTGCGAGACTGATCTTGAAGAAGTTCTCGCTGAGCGCCTGGAAGTTCGGCTTCCAGATGTACTCCAAGCCGGCAATAGCGCTCCACTCCGGCTTAATCGGCGAGCCAAGGGTGAGGGCCCTTACAACAAGTATGATGGCGAAGACGTACAATGTTGGCATCATCACCTTAACCCAGCGCTCTATACCCTTGCTGACACCTTGGGCAACCGCTATTCCTAAAATCACCATTGTTAGACCCCAGAAGAAGAGTACTGCATTGGTGTTGCTTATGTAACTTACGAAGAATTTGTAGGTGTCCTGTCCAAAGTACGCTCCGGTGAGGCTGTACCAAGTGTATGCCGCGGACCATCCTATGATTTGGTAGTAGTATGAGCTCAGGAGAGATGCTACTGAAAATCCTAGCAGACCTCCTATGACACCCATCCAAAGGGCCCCCTTTGGTTTGAGACTGTCCCTGGACATTAGGTAGAACATGGGACCTAACGTTCCGTGACCGTATTTACCACCGTAGCGACCGATGGTCCATTCAATCCACATCACTGGTATTCCAAGGAAGAACAGCGCTATGAAATACGGTATCATGAACGCGCCGCCACCGTTGCTGGCGAGCTGGTACGGGAAGCGCCAGAAGTTACCAAGCCCAATGGCGTTCCCGGCCATGGCCAAAATTAAACCGAGCTTGGTTGCCCATTGATCCCTCTGTTGTTCCACAGTAATCACCCCCATACCTGGATGTATTCAACCCCCGGTTTATAACCTAAACCGGGGTATTATGTATAAGACATGTCATTCTATAAAAAGCTTTTCCACGGCTTTTTTTCGACGAAAGCCGATTTACTAAGGCGCAAAACTAAGGGTGCTGGTTTTTCGTCATTTTTCCAGTACTAAACGGGCGCGTAACACTATGGATGACGTTTTGACAATCCTAGGGTTTATCGTTTGGTGATGTGGCGGGGATTTTTCCATGATGGTAACTCGAAAGTTTAATTAATGAACCCCTCGAAGGACTTTTGGTGCCCGATGATATGAACAAGAGTGAGCTGAGGGGTGATGACCGACTTCTCGCTGAGGGCACCGCCATTAATCTCCACTGATGAAGGTTTGTGTTCTTCAATGTATAGAAAATCTTGGATGCACATCGCTCTTTTTGCCCTAAGATTTCGGGAGTGTTTTTCTTTTCGCCGAAAATTTCCGTATATAACTCTTTGTTTGAAATCAACCGTTCTCCTGCCTTCTTTAGCGAAAGGTTTATATAAGTAAATGCCTAACCTCATATCGCAGATTACCGAAACCCGAGGTGGGAAAAATGGTCGAGATTGACCCCTTTGAGATGGCTGTTCAGCAGCTCGAGAGGGCTGCCCAGTACATGGACATAAGCGAAGAGGCCCTTGAGTGGCTCAAGAGGCCCATGAGGATCGTTGAGGTTAGCGTCCCGATAGAGATGGACGACGGTTCTGTTAAGGTTTTCACCGGTTTCCGCGTTCAGCACAACTGGGCCCGCGGTCCGACCAAGGGTGGTATAAGGTGGCACCCGGCCGAGACCCTCAGCACCGTTAAGGCCCTCGCCACTTGGATGACCTGGAAGGTCGCCGTTGTTGACCTCCCCTACGGTGGGGGTAAGGGTGGTATCATCGTCAACCCGAAGGAGCTCTCCGAGAGGGAGCAGGAGAGGCTCGCCCGCGCCTACATTAGGGCCATCTATGACGTCATCGGCCCGTGGACCGACATCCCGGCCCCGGACGTTTACACCAACCCGAAGATCATGGGCTGGATGATGGACGAGTACGAGACCATCATGAGGAGGAAGGGCCCGGCCTTCGGTGTCATCACCGGAAAGCCGCTCAGTATCGGCGGTTCACTCGGAAGGGGAACCGCTACCGCCCAGGGTGCCCTCTTTACCGTCCGCGAGGCCGCCAAGGCCCTCGGAATGGACCTCAAGGGCAAGACCATCGCCGTCCAGGGCTTCGGTAACGCCGGCTTCTACATGGCCAAGCTCACCAGAGAGCAGCTCGGCATGAAGGTTGTCGCCGTCAGCGACAGCCACGGCGCCATCTACAACCCGGACGGCCTTGACCCGGACGAGGTTCTCAAGTGGAAGAGGGAGCACGGCTCAGTTAAGGACTTCCCAGGCGCTCAGAACATCACCAACGAGGAGCTTCTCGAGCTTGAGGTTGACGTCCTCGCTCCGGCGGCAATCGAGGAGGTCATCACCGAGAAGAACGCCGACAAGATCAAGGCCAAGATTGTCGCGGAAGTTGCCAACGGTCCGGTCACCCCGGAGGCCGACGAGATACTCCGCGAGAAGGGCATCCTCCAGATTCCGGACTTCCTGTGCAACGCCGGTGGCGTCACCGTCAGCTACTTCGAGTGGGTCCAGAACATAAACGGCTACTACTGGACCGAGGAGGAGGTCCGCGAGAAGCTCGACAAGAAGATGACCAAGGCCTTCTGGGACGTCTACAACACCCACAAGGAGAAGAACATCCACATGCGCGACGCTGCCTACGTCGTCGCTGTGAGCAAGGTCTACCAGGCAATGAAGGACCGCGGATGGGTGAAGCACTGAGCTTCTCCTTTTCTTCCTGTTTCTCCCCTTGTTCTGATCCCTCACCTGGTCTTGTTCTCAAGCTGTGATCTGTAGAGACGTGATATGGCCTGCATAGCGGCCGCGACCATTATGCCCGTCAGGATCATTCCCAGGATTGGAAGAACGAGCGCGCAGAGGATCTTCGAGATGGCAGTAGTCGGCGTGAAGTCGCCGTAGCCGACGGTGAATGCCGTTATGAACGCGAAGTACATCCCGTCCCAGAGGCCTATCCCTTCCTCCAGAGAGAGGACGACCCCAAAGAGGGCTATGGTGATGAAGAGGCCTAATAGTATGCTTTTAACGTAGTAGAGAACCCTCAGGAACTCCCGAAAGAACGTCCTGAATCCTACGAGTTCAAGCTGAATCTCCTTCTCGGTCCCCATACCGGCATCCGCTCTCATACGGCGTTGGGTTTTAAAAGTTGGTGGGAGGAGAAAACAAAATCAGATGAAGCTCACACCTTAGCCCAGTACTCCTTTTCTTCCACCATCGCCCTTATCATTTCTTCCTCGTCCTTGAACATCGTCCTCCTCGACGGGTTCTGCATGCCGTAGAACTCCATGAACGGACTCGGCCGCCTCTTGAACGGGTAGTAGAGGTAGATGGCAGCGAGCGTTCTGTACGCTTCGGCCATCTCGCTTATGACTCCCGCGGAGACCCCCTCCGCGTAGTGGTAGACCGCTATCGCCTTGCTCACATCAACAAGGTTGAAATCGCGCTCGACGAGCTGTCTCCTCAGTATATCTGTCGCCTGCTCTATATCAGCCCTGTCAAGCTCGTCTATCTCGTCCCCATCGAGGAGGTGCTTTATCCTTATCCGCTCTATGCCCGGGTTCTTTGCCACCTGGTTGTCGTATTCAGCGACGACCCACCAGTCGTCCAATGCTCCAGGGTCGAGAACCGTGAAGTGCTCGTTCAGCCTGTTGTAGAAGTCCCTAACGCGGTGGTAGTACTCCTCCTCGTGGCCGGTCATCGGGTAGCTTAGGTAGACTATCGGCTTCTCCGCCTCGTGGAAGAGCAGGTCGAGGAAGACCCCGTACGGGTGCCTTATTCCAAACTGGAGGATGTAGCGGACCTCTATACCCTCCTTCTTAAGCTCGTGGACGAGCGTTTTGACGTGGTTTATCGCGTCTTCACGCCACATGACCAGGGTGGAGAGCTTTATGTTGTCCGGGTTCTCGCCGAAGCGCTCGAACCACTCCGGGTCGTTGATTATCCTCCTCCTTACGGAGAGGACGTCGTCGAGGATTATTATTACCCTGTCAGGCTTTAGGAGCTTGACGTTGCTTAGGGTAAAGCCTATGACGCTCCCGCTTCCCCAGCGGAAGAGGCTCGGTGTTGATACGAGCTGATGTTCAGCGTCGCTCCCGTCTATCTCCTCCCTTATCCTCTCAAAGGCCTCATCCCGTATCTCGTTCATAAGGTCCTGGTGGCTTATGGCGAAGTCGAGGACGTTCTTCCTGGTTATTTTAACGCCCCTTTCCTTTCCAACCTCGCGTATGTAGTCAAAAACGTGGTAGTAGGCGTAGCTCTCGCCGCCGGCGAGCTTGAGTGCCTCAGCTATGTACTCGTCCCTGCCGTTGAGCGGCGGGCCGGTGAGCAGGACTATCTCCTTCATTCCACCACCCCCGACATCTAAAATCCCCTTTCGGACGAAACCTTTAAATACTATTCCCCCAAAGTGCGGGTGTAGAGGTTCTTCTATTCTAAAAAGATACCAGCAGGGGTGTTGTAATTGGCTGAGAAGCTAAAGGGAACGACTACGGTCGGCATTGTGTGTAAGGACGGTGTGGTCCTCGCAGCGGACAGAAGGGCATCCCTCGGCAACATGGTGCTCTCGGATAACGTTACCAAGGTCTTCTGGATTGATGACCACCTTGCCCTGGCCGGAGCCGGGAGCGTTGGGGATATTCTGAGCTTCGTCCGGCTCCTTCGTTCTGAGGCAAGACTCTACAGGGCCAGGGTCGGAAGGGAGATGAGCGTTAAGGCATTCGCAACGCTGACTTCTAACATCCTTCACGGGGGCAGGGGCTACGCATACTTCGCATGGTTCCTTCTGGGGGGATACGACTCCGCTCCCAGGCTGTACTCGATAGACGCCGCCGGCGGCCTCACGGAGGACAGATTCACCGCCGCCGGTTCCGGAATGGAGTTCGCCTTCTCGATACTCGAATCCGGCTTTAAAGAGGACATGTCCCTCGAGGAAGGGGTCAAGCTAGCCCTCAATGCTATAGGGGCCGCCACCAGGAGGGACGTGTTCACAGGTGGGGGCGTGACGCTGATTACCATCACCAAGGAAGGCCACCGGGAGTGGAGCGAGGAGGAGATTAAGGCCTTATCCGAGTGAGGTGGTGCCAGTGATAAGAAGGGAAACTTTTGTCGACGATATTCTCCGCGACATCAAGGAAGTCATAAGCCAGATGGTTCCGCCGGAGGCGAGGATAACCGACGTCGAGTTCGAGGGTCCGGAGCTTGTCATCTACGTCAGGAACCCCGAGACCATAATGCGCGATGGGGAACTCATCAAAAACCTCGCCAAGGTTCTCAAGAAGAGGATAAGTATCAGACCCGACCCGGACGTTCTCATACCGCCCGAGCAGGCGGAAGAGATGATAAAGGAACTCGTTCCCAAGGACGCTGAGATAACCAGCATCAACTTTGACCCCTCCATCGGCCAGGTCATAATCGAGGCCAAGAAGCCCGGGAAGGTCATAGGGAAGAACGGAGAGGGCCTCAGGCTTATAACCCAGAAGGTCCGCTGGGCGCCGAAGGTGATACGCACTCCCCCGCTCCAGAGTCAGACGATTTACTCGATAAGGCAGATACTCCAGGCCGAGGCCAAGGACAGGAGAAAGTTCCTCCGCCAGGCGGGAAGGAACATCTACCGCAAGCCCGAGACCAAGAGTGAGTGGATAAGGATAACCGGCCTCGGCGGCTTCAAGGAAGTCGGCAGGAGTTCTCTCCTCGTCCAGACCAACGAGAGCTACGTTCTCGTCGACTTCGGAGTCAACATCGCTGCTCTGCGCGACCCAAAGAAGGCCTTCCCGCACTTCGATGCCCCAGAGTTCCGCTACGTCCTCGATGCTGGCATTCTCGACGCGATAATAATCACCCACGCCCACCTCGACCACAGCGGGATGCTTCCGTATCTCTTCCGCTACAAGCTCTTCGACGGGCCCATCTACGCCACTCCACCCACGAGGGACCTGATGGTGCTCCTCCAGCAGGACTTCATCGAGATCCAGAAGATGAACGGCGTCGAGCCGCTCTACAGGCCGAGGGACATAAAGGAGGTCATCAAGCACACGATCACGCTGGACTACGGCGAGGTCAGGGACATAGCCCCGGACATGCGCCTTACTTTGCACAACGCGGGCCACATACTTGGCTCATCGATAGTTCACCTTCACATAGGCAACGGCCTGCACAACATAGCCATAACCGGCGACTTCAAGTTCATCCCGACGAGGCTCTTCGAGCCGGCGGTCAGCAGATTCCCGCGCGTTGAAACGCTGGTCATGGAGTCCACCTACGGAGGAAGCAACGACTACCAGATGCCGCGCGAAGAAGCGGAGAAGAGGCTTATAGAGGTCATCCACCAGACTATAAGGCGCGGCGGAAAGGTGCTCATCCCCGCGATGGCCGTCGGAAGGGCGCAGGAGATAATGATGGTCCTCGAGGAGTACGCGAGGATAGGCGGCCTCGAGGTGCCGATTTACCTCGATGGAATGATATGGGAGGCAACCGCGATCCACACGGCCTATCCTGAGTACCTCAGCAGACACCTCCGCGAGCAGATATTCCACGAGGGCTACAACCCGTTCCTCAACCCGATATTCAAGCCCGTCGCCAACAGCAGGGAGAGGCAGGACATCATAGACTCCGGCGAACCGGCCATAATCATAGCCACCTCCGGCATGCTCGTCGGCGGGCCGAGCGTGGAGTACTTCAAGCAACTCGCCTCCGACCCGAAGAACAGCATAATCTTTGTCAGCTATCAGGCGGAGGGAACGCTCGGAAGGCAGGTTCAGAGGGGCCTGAGGGAGATACCTCTCATAGGCGAGGACGGAAGAACAGAGGTCGTCAACGTCAACATGGAGGTTTACACCATCGACGGCTTCTCGGGCCACGCGGACAGGAGGGAGCTTATGAACTACGTGGCGAGGCTCAGGCCAAGGCCCGAGAACGTAATAACCGTCCATGGTGAGGCCCACAAGTGCCTTGACCTGTCAAGCAGCATCCACAAGAAGTTCAACATAAGAACCCGCGCCCCCAACAACCTCGACGCAATAAGGCTCCGCTGAACGAAGGGATGGGGATGAGGGTAACTCCAAACTGCTGTGAACTCCTCCCTTCTCCCGTTATTCCCCCCTTCTGCTGCAACCAGCGGGTTTCCGTTGAGTACGACTACGAGGAGGTTGATCCGTCCCGCTGGAAATCCCGGGGGAGGGGAGTCTGGAGGTACAGGGAGCTTCTCCCGGACGTTAAAGAGATTGTCAGCCTTAACGAGGGGGGCACTCCGCTCATAAGGGCTAAACTATCTGAAGAGCTGGGCTTTGGGGTTTTTATCAAGGACGAGACGAGGAACCCCACCGGCTCCTTCCGCGACAGGCTCGTTACGGTTGCCGTTTCCTACGGCCTCCCCCATGCAGAAAACGGCTTTGTGGTCGCAAGCAATGGGAACGCGGCTGCTTCTTTGGCGGCTTACTCTGCCAGAACGGGAAGGCCTGCCTACACCGTCGTGCCGAAGCTCATAGAGCAGGGAAAGCTAAGCCAGATAACCGCCTTCGGTGCAAGGTTGATACGATACGGCGAGAGCGTCGACGAGGGGATAAGCTACGCCGAGGGGCTGGCCGACGGAAAGAGCCTTTACAACATAACGCCCGAGAGCAACCTCGTTGGGCTTGAGGGGCAGAAGACGATAGCCTTCGAACTCTGGGAGGAGCTTGGCCCGACTCACGTCATCGTCCCGACCGGAAGCGGGAGCAATCTGTACAGCATCTACAAGGGCTTCGTTGAGCTTCTACGCATCGGGGCAATTGACGAGGTTCCGGAGCTAATAGCGGTTCAGGCTGAGAAGTGTTCGCCGATAGCGAGTGAAATCCTTGGCATTGAGCCTCGCGCCGAGCCGACGAAGGCCCTGGCCCTGTACGTGAAGAACCCCGCCATGAAGGAGCTTGCCGTCGAGGCCATATCCGAGAGCGGCGGAACTGCAGTCCTCGTCGGTGAGGATGAGCTTGACCTCGGTCAGAGGCTCCTGGCGAGGGAGGGGATATTTGCAGAGTACGCTTCCTCCGTCATCGTCCCTGCGCTCCTGAAGCTCGCGGATGAAGGCTACTTTGAGAAGAACGACAGGGTTGCGCTCGTTGTAACAAGTTCGGGCCTCAAAGGACAGTACTCAGAAAGCAGGGAGAGATTCTCCCTCGGCGGAACCAAGCTTGAGATACTCCGCCTGATCGGGGACGGGGATATGTACGGCTACGAGATATGGGAGGCCCTCGGAAAGCCGCTCAAGTACCAGGCGGTCTACCAGCACCTCCGCGAGCTTGAGAGCATGGGGCTAATCGAGGAGAGCAGGAGAAAAGGACGCCGCGTTTACTACAGGCTGACCGTCAGGGGGAGGAAGTTCCTGGAGACAATGGGGTAGAAAGGTTTTAAAGCCCCGTTTAAAAGCTAACGTAGGTGAAGAAGGTGAAGCTGGCCATCGAGCACAAGTTCTCCCTCACGGTTTACCTCTGGGGTACGATAACCGGCATAATCAGCGGCCTGGCCGCGGCGAAGGTCGAGTACGGCTGGCTCCTTGGTCTGGCCCTCTACCTCATAACGGACAAGTTTGTCATAGCGATCATAAAGGAGCTTCCGCCCGACGTTCCGGACGAGAGGGCGATACTCAAGAAGGCCTTCTGGGGATGGAGCCTGTTCTGGCTCTACTTCGTCATGCTGACCTACTCGCTGATGATAGGCTTTACACCCCACTGCTACTCAAACCAGAGCCTGCTCTATCAGATGGTTTCCAGCGGGAACGCGACCGTTCCCTGCAACGTGACTCCCGTGGGGTGATGCTATGGAGGAACTCAAGAGAGCCGTCGCTAAGGAGGCCCTGAAGTTCATCGAGGACGATATGGTGGTCGGTCTCGGCACCGGCTCAACCACGGCTTACTTCATCGAGTACCTCGGAAAACTCATCATGGAGGAGGAGCTTGAGGACGTCTACGGCGTTCCGACCTCCCACCAGTCGAGGCTCCTGGCCATAGAAAACGGCATTCCCGTGGTTTCCCTCGACGAGGTCGATGCGATAGACATAGCCGTTGACGGGGCAGATGAAGTGGATCCAAGTCTCAACCTCATCAAGGGTCGCGGTGCCGCTCTGACGATGGAGAAGATAATCGAGTACCGCGCCGGAACCTTTCTCGTGCTCGTTGATGAAAGCAAGATCGTCGGGAGGCTCGGCCAGAGGATGCCGGTACCGATAGAGGTCATCCCTGCAGCTTGGAGGGCCATAGCGGAGGAGATAGAGGTCTTCAACGCCGAGGCAGAACTCAGGATGGCTGCCAAGAAGGACGGGCCGATCGTGACTGACAACGGGAACTTCATACTCGACGCGAGGTTCCATCGCATTGA
The DNA here is from genome assembly GCA_027023165.1 of Thermococcus sp. The sequence continues at coordinate 14,693 of JALVWX010000255.1, forward strand.
AGACCCGCTTGACCTCGAGATAGAACTCAACAACATCCCGGGCGTCGTTGAGAACGGCATCTTCGCGGACATAGCGGACGTGGTTTTGGTCGGCACTAAGGATGGCGTGAAGAGGCTCGAGCGCTGAGCCTTTGATTATCCATTCTTTCCGGATGGCTGGGTTAAGTTTATAAATCTCCCGTGTGTTAGAGCTTTTGAACCTCCCGGGCGGGGGTTGCCGAGCCTGGTCAAAGGCGGTGGACTCAAGATCCACTCCCGTAGGGGTTCCGGGGTTCAAATCCCCGCCCCCGCACCACAACAGCCCTTGCTTCGCATGTTGAGGCAAAGCCTCAACACCTTGGGAAGCTTTGCTTCCCACGGAGCGCTGGTGGAAGATTAGGTGCTTCTTAGATTCAAATTCCGGAAGAGTTTTTACTTGCTTGCCCTCTGGTGAGTGCTTTCCATTGAGAAGACGTTCTCTGGGGGCTAGGATAAAATGCAACCGTGTCGAGGGGCCTTTTCTGGGCCACCCACCGTAAGATTTATAAATGCACCCAGTATTCCCTACATTGGGTCGTGCCGCCGTAGCTTAGTTGGTAGAGCGCCGGACTGTTAATCCGGCGGTCCCCGGTTCGAGTCCGGGCGGCGGCGCCAGCCGTGGGCCCGTAGCTCAGCCTGGTCAGAGCGCGCGGCTCATAACCGCGTGGTCGGGGGTTCAAAGCCCCCCGGGCCCACCATCACAGCCCTTGCTTCGCAAGCGCTGGCGGAAAAGTAAGTGCTTTTTTGAAATTCACCGTCTTTCTGAGTGGGTTTCTCATTCACTTGCTCCTTGCAGAGTGTTTCACTCTAAAACGGCGTCCTTAGGACGCCAAAAACAAAAGTGAAACTGCTTGGATGGTGTTATTTAGTATTAAACTCTGACCTGAATTGCTCTCTGAGTAGTGCACGGCTAATCTGTGCCCCTTTTTGAGTGGCAAGGGCCATTTTGGTCAAGCTTTCCCAAAGCTTGCTCGCCTGTGCGACGTTGAAGCGAAGCTTCAACGCACGGGACGACAGTCCCATTGAGTTTGATCAAGGTCCGTGATTCTTGTTTTAAACCGCAATTCTGGTTGGATTTCTCTTTAAAGTGTCATTCATTTAGGAGTGGATTCTTTTTGAAGAGCGTTTTTCACGTGGGTTCGGCTTTTTTAGCGCTCCGAAGGAGCGTGGTTATAGTAGAACCCGCGTGGGAAAGGCTTTTTTTGGAGAATCCAACTTCCCAATGGCTGAATTTGAATTGAATTCATTTTTAAAGGTGCCTTAAGAAGAATCACGAACTTTTGGTGAAACTTTACCCAAAAGCTTCAGCGCCGCTTTCACTATCGTTCAAGCGTCCCTGCGGATGACGGAAGATGAAGTGCCTTTTTATAATGTTCGAAATTCTGAGAGGGATTTTACTAGCTTGCTCTTCTGGTGAGTGTTTCACTGTCTAAAGCGCCCTTCGGGCGCTGATTAACGTTGAAACTGTCTAGAGAGGTTAGTTTGGGGTTAAACCCCTTGAAACTTGCTTCCCAAACAGGGCATGACTGACCTTTTGCTCGCTCTTTGAGAAGAGGGAAACTCTCTTTGATCAAACTTTTGCTCGGCAAAAGTTTGTTTTCTGGCGGACCGGCGGGGATTTGAACCCCGGACCTGCGGCTTAGGAGGCCGCCGCCCTGTCCTAGCTAGGCTACCGGTCCACTGCCCGCTATTCCCTCCCGGGGAAGGATATTTAAAGTTTACGGTCCATCCGTTTAGGGGTGAGAAGGTGGACGAACTAGACAGGAAAATCTTGGCTCTCCTTCAGAAGAACGCCCGCCTCTCTTACAGGGAAATAGCGAGGGAGCTTCGGGTTGCAGTCGGAACCGTTTACAACAGGGTCAAACGGATGGAGGAGGAAGGGGTAATAAGGGGATTCGCCCCGGTGCTTGACTACGAAAAGGCCGGCTTCGCGCTCACCGCGGTCATCGGTGTCAAGGCCCAGGGAAGGAAGATAGTTGAGATCGAACGGGAAATAGCCCGGAACAGCAGGGTCATGCTCGTCTACGACACCACTGGCGAGTATGATATCTTTGTCGTGGCCAAGTTTAAGGACAGGGCTGATATGAACTCCTTCGTTAAGTGGCTGCTTTCCCTTGAGGGCGTTGAGAAAACCAACACGAGCGTGGCCATGCAGGTGGTAAAGGAGGACATGAGGCTAGGACTTGAGGACTAAAACCTCGTCCAGGAAGCGCTTTGCAAAGTCGTCGAAGCTCTCAACGGGAAGGATTACATTCCTTCCGTTAACCTTCCCCTCGAATATGGGGTTTCTCGCCGTTATCTCGCGTATCTTGGCGAAGTCAGGGTTTTCCTCAACGGTCTCCTCTAGTATTTTTGTGAACTCCCCCTCGTCGGCGTGCCTCACAACGCCCTCTATCACCACGGCTTTCCCGCATTCATCTTCGCTGCATTGGAATGTGAAGGGGAGGCCGAGTTCGACCTCCACCGGTATCGTCAGGCCGTCGGCGTTGTATATGAACACCTTCATCCCCATCACTCCAGCCTTATGAGGCTCTCCACGGGTATGCTGTACTCCTCCTTCAGGCGGTCCACGATGTCGCCGACGCTTATAAGGAAGAACATGCCGACCGGCTTTGCCCCCGCTTGCCTGCACATTTCCAGCAAAGCCCTCTGCGTTTCCCCGCTCCTTATGACGTCGTCAACGATGAGGACCTTCTCCCCCTTCCTGAGCGCCCACTGGGGTAGGTAGAGGGTCGTAACGCTTCCAGATGCACTGGGAACGTAGCTGACCTCGTAGAACTTCTCGACGCCGACTTCTTTCTTCTTCTTGGCGTAGACGACGTCAACGCCCAGCTCCCTCGCAACGTGAACGCCGAGGGCTATTCCATCGGTTGCTGCCGTTAAAACCTTGTCCACATCCCTGTCGAGGTATTTCCCGGCGACCTCCTCCGCTATGAGGCTCATGAGGGATGTGTCGCTGAGGACGGGCATGTTGTCGAAGAACCCGTACTCGTCGAACTTTATCCTCTTCTTTACCTCTTCCTCAATGTTTATGTAGGGCAGGAGCAGGTTGAGGAGTTCCTTCGTTCTCTCGGCGCTCGGAAGGACCTTCCCGCGGACGTACCTGTTGAGCACGGTTATCGGGAGGCCCGTTATCTTCGAAAGCTCCTCATACGTGTAAGTTTTTTTGAGCAGCCTTAGAACCCTGACCAGTCTCAGCTTCTCCTGCACTGACTTCAGCTGGCTCATGCCATCACCTCCGGTGCCCCGGAGTTAACAAAAAAATGTATAAATAGGTTTCGGTCAGCGGGAACCGTTCACAACTTTCGCGTGGTACTCACTTATGACGTCCCCGTACTCCCTCATGAGGAACTCGGGGGTTACTGGTTCTCCGTCGGGATGGTTCAGGCCGGGGCAGAGGGGGTCCATCTTGACGTATATCTCCATCTTCCTCCCGTGCTTGACGAAAACGAAGGGGTAAAGCCTGCACGCTAGGGGTCTGTGCTGGTAGATGCGGCATCTGTTGGTCTCGGGATCGAGGAAGACGCAGGCGTCATCGAAGGGCCTCTTCTTAATTGCGTAGCCTAGGAACTTATCCCCCCGGTAGAAGGCCTTGTCGTAGTCCACGAACTCCCACGCGTTGTAGCCCAGCTTCTCGATTTCCTCTATGTCCTCATCCCTCAGGGGTATCTCAAGCTCCCTGCAGCACCTGCCGCAGTCATCAACGCACTTGAATTTAAAGGTGGGGTCGGTCTCGACCTCGAGGGTTTCGAGGTCAACCGTGGCCACCCACCGCTTTTCCAACCCATCACCCCCGATAGGCGCTCGCTATCAGAGTCTCCGTCATCTCTATGTTCCTTGTCTTCCTCAGAATCCCGTCGTGGAACCTGTCAAGCTCCCCGACGTCGGGAACCTCAACGCGCAGGAGGATGTCGTACTCACCGTAGACGCGGTATATTTCCTTCACGCGACTGTCCCTCTTGAGGGCTTCATAGACCTCCTCTTCGTGCCCGGGCTTGACGACCACCATAATAAACGCCTCAATCATATTCCCAACCCCCCAAGGTTGAACTTCTTGGCCATCTTGGCCAGCTTCCTCTTGTCCATGTTCTTAAACATCTTCTTCATCTGATTGTACTGGGCGAGAAGCTCCTTCACCTCGGCGGTGCTCGTCCCGGAACCGCGGGCTATGCGCTTTACCCTCGAATAGTTGATTATATCTGGGTTCTCAAGCTCCTCATCTGTCATGGAGTCCATTATTATCCTGTACCTCTTAAGCTTCTCCTCACCGACCTTCACCACATCGTCCGGCAGGGAGTAGCCGAGTCCGGGTATCATCTGGAGCACCTGCTTGAGAGGCCCCATGTTCTGCATGGCCTCGAGCTGGGCGTACATATCCTTCAGGTTGAACTTGCCCCTCAGGAACTTCTCCATGTCCTCCTCCTTGAACTCCTGCTGCTTCTGAAGTTCCTCCAGCTTCTCGAGGAGGCCCTCTATGTCGCCCATGCCGAGCAGTCTCGAAACGAAGCGTTTGGGATCGAAGGCCTCTAGGTCATCGATCCTCTCGCCGACGCCTATGAACTTAATCGGCGCGCCAGTTGCCGCCACCGCCGAAAGCGCACCGCCGCCCTTTGCCGAACCGTCGAGTTTGGTGACGATTATCGAGCCTATCGGGGTGGCCTCTTTGAACGCTAAAGCCTGATTGTAGGCCTGCTGGCCGATGGTTCCATCTATGACGAGTATGACCTCATGGGGCTTTATCGCCTCGCTTATCTGCTTCATCTCCTCGATGAGGCTCGACTCCTCCTTGTGCCTTCCAGCCGAGTCCACTATTATAACGTCGACGCCCTTGTTCTTGAAGTACTCGACGCCCTCTCTGGCAAGCTTCACCGCGTCCTTCTCGTTTGGATCGCCGAAGACCTCTATACCGAGCGGTTCAACGAGCTGTTTGAGCTGATAGTATGCTCCGGGCCTCCAGGTGTCCGAGCAGACGAGGCCGACCTTGTAGCCCCTCTTCTGGAGGTGTCTCGCAAGCTTCGCCACACTCGTTGTCTTTCCGGAACCCTGTATTCCGACGGTGAGCAGGATGGTGGGCTTTTCCTTTATCTCAAGGGGCTTTGCCTCCTTTCCGAGGAACTTGGTGAGTTCTTCATAGACTATCTGGATTATGTGCTCCTTCTTCGATGCTCCAGCAGGAGGCTCCTCCTCAAGGGCGCGCTTCTCTATCGTCTTTGTGAGCTGAAGGACGAGCCTGACGTTCACATCCGCCTGAATGAGTGCCCTCTGTATGTCTCTCACGACTTCTTTTATCGTCGCCTCATCAACGGTTCTCGAACGGGCGAGCTTCCTGAGGGCGTTGTTGAGTGCCTTTCCAAGTTTCTCTAAGGCCATTTTCTCCCACCGTAGTTGAGAGGCCTTCAAACTTTATAAACGGTTGGGTCGGGAGTGAATGCCCTGATGTATCCTTTTTGACAAGACGCAAATGTTTTGGCCCCTTTCTCTGTTCATAAATGTTCATTAAACTCCAAATCCGGGTGTTCGCGCCGTTTTTGAAGATTGTGGACTCCTCTATGGCATTCTTGAAGATTTAACGTCAGAAAATGCTTTAAATCCAAAGACAAATTTGCTAACGTCGGAAAAACGTGATCGGAGGTGAGAGAGATGATGTGGATGTCAGCGTTTTACGAGTACATGCTCGCCCGCGAGAAGAGGAAGAAGAGGCCCTACCCGGAGGAGCTTGAGTACGTTGAAATGCTCGAGGGCTGAAGTGCTTTGGTTGTGTAGGTTCTAAGGCGATTGTCGATATTATTTTTGACGAATGTCTATTAGAAACCTTTTTATATCTTTGAATGGTATATACTACTGGTGATACCCATGACAACTGTGTTGAAGAGAGATGCTGGGAGGTTTTTGAAGGAACTTAGGAGAAATTACGGCGATGTCTGGAAGATTCCCGGCAGTGGATACCTGTCAAAGCCGGATTTCATAGTGGTGGACCCGCGCAGTGGGAAGAAAACTAAGGTCAGTTTCGTTTCCCTTGACGACGGCGAGGTCGTCGGTGTGGTTTACGACGAGCTTGGCTGAAATTTCGCTCTTTGTCTAAAATCTGTGGGTTTGAACTTTTTACAAAACGCAACATCTCCTTCCAAGAGCGTTCTGACGGTTACCCTCTCGGAAATCATTAAATACCATCGTGTAGTATTTTCTGTGGTGAACCGCATGTCCACTGACGTTTATGACGAGGCCCTGAACCTGGCCGCGAACATTCAAGACAGGTATCTCCGGGCTGTAACCTATGCTAAAATAGGTTACTACATGTACAAGGCGAAAAAGAGACGGTATAAGGACGCGTTTAAGTACTCCCTGAGTGCGGTTTCCGCCATAGAGAACCCCGCCCTTACGGCCAAGGCCCTCATAGAGATAGCGTCTTACCTCCACGGTGTCAACCCCGATACCTCCAAAAAGGTCTTCCAGCAGGCTCACGATGTCATCTCCATGTTCCCCCAGCCGCTCAAAGATGACCTCATGGTGGAGCTTTCAAAGCGTCTTCTTGAGCTTGGCATGAAAGACGACGCGCTGTTCTACGCCAGCGATATTGAGGACTCTGTAAAGAGGAACGACACCCTCCTTAAGATACTCGGGGCCTACCTCACCGATGGCAACATGAGGAAGGCCCGCCTGATTATCGAGAGCATTGAGGACGAGCCTTGGCGCTCGATAGCCGCGGTCAAAGCCGTTAAAGAGCATCTGAAGCGTGAGGAATTTGGGAGCGCTATCAGAATTCTCAGGGAGATGAAGAGTGAGTACTGGCTCGGGGAGGCCATGAAAGAAGTTGCCGTTCACCTCAAGAGTTCGGAGGTTCCCAAGGCAACGTACGAAAAGTTCGTTGACATCGCCCTCTCCCTTTCAAGCGAAACCGGCTCGGATGTTCTCAGGTCCCTTCTCATCGGACTCGGAAGCCAGGGGGAGCTGGAGTTCGTCATGGAGATAACATCGAGGCTTCCCGGGGAACAGCGGGAGGAGATTCTCAAGGGCATCGTCAGCGCCTCCGCTGACAGGCCGGAGATACTGGACCGCCTCGTAGACCTCCTGAGTGGGGAGGAGTTCGAAAGGATTTCTGCGTTTATGATGGACAAACTGCTCTCACGGCCCGCTCAGGAGTCCTTCTCGGAGGTCGTCCGGAAAGTCGGCGAGAAAACGACCGAGGACTCGGTTCTCGTCAAGGTTGCGACCTACCTCTCCAAGCTTGGGGATTTCGACGCCGCTTGGGAGTTCGCCTCGAGGGTCAGGGGACACTACCTCCGCTCCCTTGCCTTCGGAAGCATAGCCGTCGCCAAGCTCAAGGCGGGAGACATAGACGGGGCAATCGATGCTGCCCTCGAAGTTAAGGACCCGCGGTGGGGTTCCTGGCTTCTCAGCGAGATACTGACGAAGAAACTGGAGCTTCAGGCGGGAGGCCAGGTAAG
>JALVWX010000256.1:0-1565 GCA_027023165.1 Thermococcus sp.
GGCGGTGACGTCAAACAGCGCGTCTGTCCGATGTTCGAGCTCGGCTACTGCATAGAGTGCAAGCCCTGCCACATAATGAGTGGCGTCGGCGGTGCCGGTGGACTGAGCGACGGAACGATAAACCTCCACCCGGACATAGGCGGGGATTTAAGCGAGCTCACCAACGACGAGAACTACGCCTGGCAACTCGTCTGGGAGGTAGACCAGATTTTCCTGAGGCACAAGGCTCCGAGGAACCTCTTCAAGGGAAAGCAGGAGCAGGTTCGCTACTGGGAGCAGAGGGCGGCCCAAGCTGGAGTGAAGTTCATCCCCATAATCCAGCGCCACATCGGCTCGGACAGAACGCCCGAGGTTATAGACGACATAAAGAGGCACCTGGAAAGCAAAGGCGTGAAGTTCCTCCTTTGGACAAAAGCCCTTGAGTTCGGCCAGGGATGGGTCAAAGTCAGGCGCGGAAAGGACGTCTTCGAGATTAAGGCGAGGTACATAATAGTGGCTCCGGGAAGGGGCGGTGCCGACTGGTTCCACGAGGTGGCTCAAAAAATAGGTCTAAAGGCGAGGCACGGGCCGATTGACGTTGGCGTCCGCGTCGAGGTCCCGGCAATAGTGATGGAGCCAATAACGAGCATAAACCACGACCCCAAGTTCCACATCTATACCGACACCTACGACGACTTCGTCAGGACTTTCTGCACAAACCCGAACGGTTTCGTCGTTGAGGAGCGCTACGACGGCTACGTTGGCGTTAACGGCCACTCGATGCACGAGAAGAAGAGCAACAACACCAACTTCGCATTCCTGAGCAGGATTGAGCTGACCGAGCCGGTGGAAGACACAACGGCCTACGGGAAGAGCATAGCCCAGCTGGCAACGACCATAGGCGGGGGCAAGCCACTAATCCAGCGCCTCGGAGATTTGAGGAGGGGAAGGCGGAGCACGTGGGCGAGGATAAGGAGGAGCGACGTCGAGCCGACGCTGAAGAACGTAACTCCCGGAGACATTGCCATGGCCCTGCCACACCGCGTTGTGACCAACATCATAGAGGGCCTTGAAAAGCTCGACCGCGTTCTCCCCGGAGTCGCGAGCGACCACACTCTACTCTACGCACCGGAGATAAAGTACTACGCGATGAAGGTGGAAGTAAACGAGAACCTTGAAACGAGCATTGAGGGGATTTTCGCCGCTGGAGACGGTGCCGGGCTGAGCAGGGACATAGTCAACGCCGCCGCCACAGGCCTTCTCGCGGCGAGGGGGATACTCAAGAAGGAGGGCCTCTACACGGAGAAGGACTTCAGGAAGCCGGGGAACTGGAAGAAGGAGATAGAAGCGTTCGAGGCCTAGCATCATCAAGCCTAGCACTAACGTTAAAAGCCCCCCTTCTCCTCTATTTCCGGTGGAGAGAAAATGCCCGTGAAATGTAAGTTCTGTGATAAACCGGCCTTCATCAAGCTCCACTACCCAAAAATGTATCTCTGCGAGGAGCACTTCAAGGAATACTTTGAGAGAAAGGTAAAGCGGACGATAGAACGATACAAGATGCTCAAACCCGAGGAGAGGGTTCTGGT
>JALVWX010000256.1:1575-5595 GCA_027023165.1 Thermococcus sp.
CTCGGCTACAACATCGAGTGCCTCCACATAAACCTCGGCATTGGCGAGTACTCCAGAAAGAGTGAGGAATACGCAAAGAGGCAGTGCGAGAAGATAGGAGCACCGCTCCACATCGTCCGCGTCAAGGAACTGCTCGGCAAGGGCATAGGCGAGGTGAGGACGAGGAGACCTACATGCTCCTACTGTGGCCTGACAAAGCGCTACATCTTCAACAAGTTCGCCTACGACAACGGCTTCGATGTTGTAGCGACGGGCCACAACCTCGACGACGAGGCGAGCTTCATCTTCAGCAACATGATGCACTGGAACACGCAGTATTTAGCGAAACAGGGACCTGTAACGCCGAGCCAGTTCAACGGCAAGCTCGTGAAGAAGGTCAAACCGCTCTACGAGGTCACCGAGAGGGAAGTCGTTGCATACGCTTTGGCGAGCGGAATTGAGTACATGATGGAGGAGTGTCCCCACGCGGTGGGTGCCACCACAATCGAGTACAAGGAGATACTCAACGAGATGGAGGAGAAGAGGCCCGGGACGAAGATAAACTTCGTCAAGGGCTTCCTGAGGAAAAAGCATCTCTTCGAGGCAGAACTCCAAGAAGTAAAGCTCAGGGAGTGCAAAGTCTGTGGAATGCCGTCGAGCGGTGAAGTCTGTTCGTTCTGCAGATTCTGGGATCTCAACGAGAGTATCGATTTTAGAGTCTCCCTTTAGGTTTGTTTAGTCTCCGGACGTGTTCCTTAACTTTTTTTGATATTTTAGCCATCGCAACGAATTTAAGGGATTACTCATAAATACCATGTCAGGTGATGGCCATGGGGCTTAGGGACACCCTGATGGTGAAGCTGTGGGAGTCGATTACTCCAGGGGAGACGGTCCTTTTGGAAAGATCTGGGGAAGGTGATGTGACGACAGGAGTCTATCACACCATAAGCTGGGCAAAATCTAAGAATTTTGACGTTGTCGTGGTGGACGTATTCGATTCGTACTCCACAATTCTCTCAAAGGCAATTCTTGTCGGACTTGGGGGAGATATATTCAAGGACATTAAGGTAATCAAAATTGGAGGCACTAAGAAACATGAGAATGTTATCAGTCACATACAAGAGATTACCGAGCCTATTGTACTCATTAGGAAATTCAAGGAGACGTATTCTCCAATAATTCAGAACTCAAAAAGGACCGTGTTAACTATTGTTGTCGGACTTGAGAAACTATTTGTGGCATCAAATCTCACCTCTCTAGGTGCTCAGGAGATAGTTAATAATCTGGGGAGTTACGTTGGGAACAGGGGTAGGTTGGGGGTGTATCTCTTAAAAGTGGACATCCTTCCTCAGGAGAAGGACTTTGTAATTAAACTTTTGGAAGATTTAGCCACTACAGTTATTAAGACTCAAAAGATAGGGAGACTCATGGAGTTCCACATCGTCAAATCCCTTAACAGAGATCTCGAGGGGGTTCTGATAAGGGTGTAACAAAAATAAAGGATCAAAGCTCCCTGAACCTCAGTCTAAAGTGTAGCTCTCCCTCCAGCGGGAAGAGAAGCGTGTAGCTGACGCCCTGCTGGATGAAGTCCCAGCCGGATTCGCTCTGGCTGAGTGTCTTTATCGGATACTTCCAGACCTTTGCTTTTCTGTTGCTCTTTATTTTCACCCTTCCTATGCCGCAGGGATCGTTCACTTCGAAGCTCTCAGCCTCGAACTCCCCTGGCTCCTCCATGACGCTGTGGACGGCCAAGTTGAGTTCAACGCCGAACAGTGCCCTGGAGTCGCTCCTCACGGTGTAGTCGACGACGAATCCGTCATCCGTGATGTGGAATGTCTTCTCAACCTTGGCGGGCTTTCCGGAGACGGTTCCCTCCCTCTCCAGGGTCACTCCACCATCAAAGATGCTGAAGTCGTAGGCGCCGGCGATGAAGTCGCCAAGCTCAATGTGCCGGTTCAGCCGGTACTCCTCGAGGGCCGTCTCAGGCTCGATGAAGTGGTCCTGGAGGATGGCCCTCAGATGGCTGTCGTAAGCGAGTTCGCGCCGTACCTCATTCGGTATCCTCCTGCCGACCTCGTGTATACTCGCGACGCCCTCTCCACCTTCCTCCTCCGGCGTTGCCGCCTCCGGAACCTCGTGGTAGTGCTCCCATCTCCTCGCGAGCACGTCGTTGTAGTTCACCGCCTTCCTCTTTGAGCTGAATTCGAAGAGCGCCCCACCGTGGGAAGGCTTGAAGACCGCGTAGAAGTTCTCGTCTTCGAGGAAGACCTCATCCCTTCCATCGAAGTCGATGTCACGGACGAAGCTTCCAGTGGAAACGTGGCTGTTGGCCTTTATGATGTTCCCCCAGACGGCCCTGCGGAGGTGCGGGAGGTAGACGCCGCCGAAGACGCCGTGCCAGTAGGCGTCGTTGCACTGGGCCTTTAATACAAGCCTCCTCGCCTCCGGCTTATCCCGGGCGAGCTTGCTCACCATCAGCATGCGCTTGTGCATGTAGTTGCTCTCGGGGTACTTGAAGAAGAAGTTCTTCCAGATTCCTCCCCTGACGAAGACGCGGTACCTCTCGAACTTCCCTTCCTTCTTGAGTCCCTCAACGAACTCAACGAAGAGCTTTGCCTGCCTCGCCGGCAGAGACCATTCGCTCATCTCGAAGTAGGAAGCTATCGGGAGGTAGACCAGGCCCTTCGGCCTGAAACGAGCAAGGTACTCCGAGTAGAGCATCAGGTTTATCCCCTCGTCGCTGGAAACCCCCTCGAAGAACTCCCTGAGCCAGCCCTTCTCGTAGACCCACTCGTAGGTTCCTGGCCAGACGCCGAACTTCTCGCCGTCGTCGTGGAAGACAGCCACCTTGCTCTCGTCCCCGTCGTCCAGGCTGTGGAGGTATTCGAGGGTCTTCTCAACGGGCCTGAACGGGATCAGATAGCGGAGCTTTTCATCGATCGGGAAAACAGCTATAACCTCACCGCCGTCCTCGGTGTAGTAGGGCCAGTAGAGTTCCTCCTTGGCGAGGCCGGCGTTCATGAAGTGGTAGTCGTCGACGATGACGTAGTCTATCCCTGCCACGCGGAGGCTCTTAACGAGTTCGGGCTGCCAGACGCGCTCCGTGAGCCAGACACCCCTCGCGTCGTAGCCGAGCTTTTTGGCGAAGTCCTTGAGGAGTTTAATCTGCTCTATCCTATCCTCCTTGGGGATTGCAGCTAAGACAGGCTCGTAGAAGCCGGCAACAACCACTTCAAGCTGGCCCTTTCTCACGAGGGAGCGGAGAAGGTTGAGATGCTCGGGCCTGTTCTCGGCGAGCCACTCAAGAAGGGGGCCGGAGTAGTGAGCGGCGACCTTCATGTTTGGGTAATCCTCCAGAGTTTCCATGAACGGCCTGTATGACCTTTCGTAGGCGCTCTCGAAGACCCATCCGAAGTTTCCGAGGGGCTGATGGTTGTGTATCCCGAAGACGAAGTTCACCATTGGCAACCACCTGCAGGGCTTTATCACTGTTGGTGATATCGAAGAAAAGGCATATAAACCTTTTTCCCGTAATAGTCACTACGGGTGGTTGCTATACACCCTTGGGGACTCAAGCCCGGAGGTGGAGAAATTGAAGAAAGCGGCTGTGATCGCAATTATAGCCGTCCTTGTGCTCAGTTTGGTGCCCTTTTCAGAGTTTGCAAGTGCGAGGTACGGCAGTAAGATTATAGACGGCAACCTCAACGACTGGACCCAGGCAGACCTCGTGGCCGTCGGCAGGGACACTGGCCTCGCCGGGGCCAACCTCGACAGGCTCTACGTGGCGTGGGATGACGAGTACCTGTACATCGCAATAAAGACGAACAACACCGGAAGCTGGGATGTTGCATACGGTTTTGGAATAGATGTTGACCCGGGAAGCGGAAACGGCTACACAGGTCCGAGTGATTCGTGGGGCAGACAGATAAACTTCAGCAACGGTTTCGCTGTGGACTACGAGCTTTACTTCTGGTGGAGCGGGAGTTCTGGAATGGGCACAGACAACTTCATCACATGGACTGGAAGTGGATGGGATTATAA
>JALVWX010000257.1 GCA_027023165.1 Thermococcus sp.
TCTACGTTCTCAGTGCCACCTACATGAGCCTCGACAACTTCGATCCAACCAAACTCGACCCGGAGGAACTTCCCTTCAGGGAGGAGGATCGCTGGATACTCAGCAGGGTCAACAGCCTCATAGGGGAGGTCACCGAAGGAATAGAGACCTTCAGGCTCACGAAGGCGACGAGGGCAATCTACAACTTCGTCGTCGAGGATCTCAGCAGGTGGTACGTGAGGCTCATCAGGAAGCGCATGTGGGTCGAGGGAGACGATCCCGACAAACTAGCGGCCTACTACACCGTCTGGAAGGTCTTCGACGTTCTCCTTAGGCTCATGGCGCCCTTCACGCCCTACATAGCCGAGGAGATATACCAGAACCTCCTGAGGCCTTTCATCGGTATCGAGAGCGTCCACATGCTCGACTGGCCGAAGGCCGATGAGAAGGCCATAGATGGTGAACTCGAGCGCGAGATGGAGGCAGTAAGGAAAATCGTCGAGGCAGGTTCATCAGCGAGGCAGAGGGCGAAGATAAAGCTCCGCTACCCAGTCAGGAGGATAATCATCGAGACCGAGGACGAGACCGTCAGGAAGGCCGTCGAGAGGCTCAACAGAATCCTGCGCGACCAGCTCAACGCGAAAGAAGTAGTCGTCGGCAGTGTCGAGCGCGAGCTCGTCATAAAGCCGAACTTCGCAAAAGTTGGCCCGGAGTTCAAGGGCGACGCAAAGCTCGTCATAGCCTGGATAAGCGAGCACGGCAGGGAGCTCTACGAGGCCGGAGAGATGGACGTTGAAATCGAAGGAAAGACCTTCCACCTCACGAGGGAGCACCTGACTGTAGAGGAGAAACTCCCGGACTTCTTTGTTGCTGAAGAGTTCGAGGGCGGAAGAGTGTTCATCGACAAGACCCTCACGAGGGAGTTACTCGCGGAAGGCCTCGCCAGGGAGTTCGTCAGGAGGATACAGGAGATGCGCAAGAGGCTTGATTTGGACGTCAACGACCGCATAAGGGTCACGATAGAGACCACCGACGAGAACCGTGAGCTTCTCAGCGAAAACCTCGACTACATCATGAAGGAGACGAGGGCCGTCGAAGTTACCTTTGGTGAAGCCAAAGGCTACGTCGTCGAGTGGCCTGAGGTTCAGGCGAAGATAGGGATTGAGAGGGAGGAGTAACCGGTTTCCCTCCCCCACCTTTTCTCGTGCCTCTGCGAGGGGACAACACCCTCAACGCTAGATTAACCCCCGTGAACGGGAAACACACATCATTTTTGATCCGCCCCCAAACCTGTTGTAAGAATGCAATGATATGCAAAAATGTACTGTTACACAACTTTAGCAACTTTTATAAACAATTGTGATTATCCAATATGGATAGGCACCTGACGGTGGTATGTTATGAAAAGGAGAACATCAGCGGTTTTTCTTCTGGTGGTTTTAATTGCAATGTCCCTAGTGCCTTCCTTAGGACACCAATGGGTATCAGCCGAAGCCACGATGGAACTAAACGGCCACGCCATAGCCTGGGACGTTGTTAATCTGACATGGACGCCCTATCAGGGGGCGAAAGCCTACGAAATCTACCGCTCCACCGACCCGACGAACGTGATAAGCCCGAACAACCTGCTCGTTGTCGTCAACTGGAGCAGTTACCTCCAGTACGAGCCGGGCAAAACCTACCTCCAAGGGGATGTCGTTGAGTACGATGGTAAGCTCTGGCGCGCCAAGTACTGGACCCAGAGCACCCCCGGAGGGGACGCCTGGGAGCTTATAGGGAACGCCACACCCGCGACCCACTACCTCGACCAGTACAACCTCACTGCTAACACGACGTACTTCTACGCCGTTGTTCCCGTCCTGGAAGACAGCTCAAAGGGAACCCCCTCGGGCATTCTCCAGATTACAACCCCCTACGAGCCCTACCGCATCATAGTGTACTACATCTCCTGGGCTCGCTATGCAAGGCAGTTCTACGTGAGCGACATTCCCTGGGAGAACATCACCCAGGTTAACTACGCCTTCCTCGACCTCAAGCCCAACGGCACCGTTACGTTCTACGACACCTACGCCGACCCGCTAAACCTTGAGGCCTTGAAGGAGTACAAGGAGGAGTACCCGGTGGTCAAGGTTCTGGTCTCAGTCGGCGGATGGACGCTTAGCAAGTACTTCTCACCAGTCGCGGCCGACCCGGAAAAGAGACTTGAGTTCGCGAAGAGCGTTCTCGGGATAATCAGAAAATACGACCTCGACGGTGTTGATATAGACTGGGAGTATCCCGGTGGAGGGGGGCTCTCAACGAACTACGTTAGCCCCGACGATGGAAAGAACTTCGTCCTTCTCCTCAAGACGATAAGGGAGGTCTTTAACCAGGCAGAGAAGGAAGACCATAAGGATTACCTGATAACCGTCGCGGCTCCGGCGGACCCCGTTAAGGCGGAGAGGGTTAACTGGACAGCCGTGAGTAAGTACGTGGACTCCATAAACATCATGACCTACGACTACCACGGCGCTTGGGACAACATAACCGGCCATAACGCGCCGCTCTACTGCGACCCGAACGCACCTTACCAGGACGAGAACGTCAGGCTCCACTTCTGCGTCAACTATTCAGTCCAGTGGTACATTGAGCACGTTCCCGACAGAACCAAGTTAACCCTAGGGCTCCCCTTCTACGGCAGGAGCTTTGCCAACGTACCCCCGACAAACAACGGCCTCTATCAGAACTTCAGTGGAACGCCCGATGGAACCTGGGGCCCGGCGAGTGAAACCCACGGCGTTATGGACTACTGGGACATCGCCGAGAAGATTGCCAGCGGCGAGTACAAGCGCTACTGGGACCCCATCGCGATGGTGCCCTACGCGTATTCACCAAAGCAGAAGGTCTTCATAAGCTACGACGACCCCGAGAGCATCGGAATAAAGGTCGACTACGCCCTGAAGAACGGCATCGGCGGGGTTATGGTTTGGGAGATAACTGCAGACAGGAAGCCGGGAACGAACTCCCACCCGCTCCTCGATGCAATCCTCGAGCACCTGAAGGAGAGACCGCCCGCCTGGGTTCCGGACACCTATTACATCGGTTCGAGCGTTCCGGCCAACCTGACGGTTCCCGAGCCGAGTTACAATGAAACCACACCAAGCACTGAAAACAGCTCAACCAACCAGACCCTGTCTGACAATCAGACCAGCACCACCCCTGAAAACGGCTCAAACACCACAAACCAAGCCGGGACCGTTCCCGAAGTGAACAACCAGACCCCCACCAACGGGTCAGTTACCTCCAACCAGACTTCACAGAGCGGCGAATCAAACCACCCGGGTGGAAATGAAACTGAAACCGGGAACACCACCCTCTACAGGCCCGGAACAATAAGCGTCAAGCACACGAGCTGGGGAACCGGCGGTGAGTACGACGTTACCCTTAACCTCGGAGGAACCTACGACTGGGAACTCTACGTCAAGCTCGAGGGAGCGACGCTGGCCAGCTACTGGAGTGCTGACAAGAGCACAAACGGAACGTGGATAGTCTTCACACCCAAGAGCTGGAACCGCGGCCCGACGGCGAGCCTCGGCTTCACGTACCAAGGGAGCGTCGAGAACGTCACGATGGCTCTCGTGGTCAACGGTCAGCTCTGGGACGTCTGGCCCGAGAACACAACGGCAGTGGCACCATCCAACCCTGCCGTGAACTCCACCACGGCCAACGAGAGCACTTCCCTCCCCACCAACCAGTCGAACACCACCACAAGCAACCAGACTTCGCTGGACAATCAGACCGGGAGAGAAACTGGAACCAACCAGACCAGCACCTCACCCGGGCTCGTCAAGCCGGATGCTTTCAGCGTCAAGGTTACGGACTGGGGAAGCACCGAGTACGACGTCACACTCAACCTTGGAGGAACCTACGACTGGGTCGTCAAGGTCAGGTTAAAGGACGGTTCGACGGTTTCAAGCTTGTGGGGCGTGAACAAGGCCGAGGAAAACGGCTACGTGGTCTTTACACCCCTGAGCTGGAACAAAGGACCCACTGCCAGCTTCGGCTTCATAGCAACCGGAAGCAAGCCCGTCGAGGCGATGTACCTCTACGTGAACGGCCAGCTCTGGGATGTGTGGCCAGAAAATGTGGTTCCGGGCAACCAGACCCTGCCTGACAATCAGACCAGCACCACCCCTGAAAACGGCTCAAACATCACAAACCAGACCGGAACCACCCCCGGAAGCGACAACTCGACCAACACCACGCCGGGAAACGAGACATACATCCCTGCTGGGCCGGGACTGCCGGAGCACTTCTTTGCGCCCTACATAGACATGACCTTAACTGACGTTCACAAGCCCCTCGTTGAGTACTATAACCTAACCGGAACGCCGTACTTCACGCTGGCTTTCATTCTCTACGGTTCCGCTTTCAACGGCCCGAGCTGGGGAGGGAAGTTACCGCTCGATTATTACACAGGCGAGGTCAGGGACCTGAGAAAAGCCGGTGGGGACGTCATAATATCCTTTGGCGGGGCCGTCGGTCCATACCTCTGCCAGCAGGCCCAGAGTGCGGAGCAACTGGCCAACTGGTATCTCCAAGTCATGGACACCTACAACGTCACTTACATCGACTTCGATATAGAGTCGAGCATCAACGTGAGCCTCCTCGCCGATGCTCTCCTGATAGTCCAGCGCGAGAGGCCCGACGTAAAGGTCAGCTTCACCCTCCCGAGCGACCCCGGGGTGGGTCTCGTGGGCAACGGCTACTCCATAATCCAGACCATGGTTCAGAAGGGGGTTAAGATTGACAGGGTAAACGCAATGACGATAGACTACTACTGGACGCCATCGAACGCAAACAACTCCATAAAAGTTGCCGAGCACCTCTTCGACCAGCTGAAAGGACTCTACCCCAACAAGAGCGACGAGGAGATATGGGGAATGATAGGCCTCACTCCGATGATAGGTGTCAACGACGACCACAGCGTTTTCACCCTCAGCGACGCACAGCAACTCGTGGACTGGGCGATTCAGCAGGGGATACGCTCCCTAGCCTTCTGGAGCGTTGACCGCGACCACCCCGGACCGAGCGGACAGGTTTCACCGACCAACAGCGGCACGAGCAACCCGGACTGGGCCTACAGCCACGTCTTCGTCCAGTTCATGACGGCCTTCGCGGGCTCGAACACTTCGGCGCAGGTTGCGGTTGCCGCAACCTGATTTCTTTTCCCCTTGTCAAAGGGGGATTCTCTCAACCTCTATTCTGTCAAAGGTCGGATACTCCTCCACGATGAAGAACTTAACTTCTCCCTCTATCGCCTCGGCAAGCTCGACCGCAACTTCTTCCGGCATCTCAATCCTGCCCTTCTCGCGGTTGATGTGGAGCCACTCCGCTGGAACTTCAGCCTCATTGACGAGAAGGTCGTAGAGCTCATCCAAATCCTCGTATTCCGCGATGCCAAAGCGGAGCGTCCCCTCCTCGGTCACCTCCATGTAGGGTTTGGACACCTTCCTTGCCATTCTCCTGAGGCGGTTCCTCAGCTGTACCGCGTCCTTCAGCTTGGCGGTGCAGAGGTGG
>JALVWX010000258.1 GCA_027023165.1 Thermococcus sp.
GGGCAAAGAAGGAGGGCATAGACATAGCGGTCGGCAAGTTCAAAGGTTCGACCAAGCCCGAGTATTACCCGGGAGGAAAGCCGATAACGGTTAAGGTTATCTTTAGAAAGTCAGACAGGAGGCTCATCGGGGCCCAGGTAGTCGGTGGCGAAAGGGTATGGGGAAGGATAATGACGCTTTCAGCCTTAGCACAGAAGGGAGCAACTGTTGAGGACGTCGTTTACCTCGAAACTGCCTATGCACCCCCCATAAGCCCGACGATAGACCCGATAAGCATCGCGGCTGAGATGGCGATGAGAAGGTTCCGCTGAAACGTTTAATTAAATAACTGGCTTATTTTTTCCCCATTTTCAAGATGAGAGTTAGAATGTCTTCTAAAGGCCTGACTTCCTGAGGTATTTACTCAAAATCGCATATTAGGCCACATATTAAGAATTGTTAGCGAAAACCTTAAATGAAAATTGGCTCATCCAGATGCTGGAAAGATGAAGTTAATCTCATAAAAGGTGGTTGGAATGAACTGGGGACAATTCAAGGATGAGATATGGAAAAACCCGTTCCTTATGGCAGGGGTTGTAATGGTTGTGCTAGGACTTGTGTCAGCCAATGCCATGTGGATTTGGATGGGCGTTCTGGTGATTTTGGTAATCCTGCTGATGGAGAGCGGAAAAGGTGAAAATGAAAAAGAGGGGGATTAAATGAACGTCCTTGCCCTTATCGTGCTGGTCCTCTCGCTGATAATTCCCCCATTGATTATGAGGTACTATTCCAGAAAAATCTTAATGGATGATATACCGAAAGAGGAGAAGCTTTACAAAGGGGCCAAGGTCATGGTTCTTTGTATTCTTTTAACGGCGGTTGTTTACATATCCTCGCCATATTCCTTGGACTGCTTGAAAAAACGATGAAATTCATAAGTGCCCATATAAACGGCGTCTTTTTCGATGCTATAATCTTCACAGTCATTATCCTCCTGCCCTTCTTACTCTCCCTAACCATCACAATACTCGAAGCGTCAAGAATAGAGGTTGAAGTCAAGAAACTCAACGTGAAAACCCAAGAGGTAATGAGACAGATTCTGAAAGTGTTCTCGCTCATACTCCTCCCGGGGTTCCTCTGGTTTGCAATCTACATCCTCCTGCCAGAGAGTATAAAGAACAGCACTCTCGCAGACATGGGGATCTTTGCAGTCTACATCTTAGCGTTTTTCGCCCTCGCCCCCTACTTGGGACGAGTCTTCAACAAGTCAAGACCCCTTGAGGAGCCCCTCAGGAGCGAGCTTTTAAAGTTCTGCGAAAGCCTGGGCTTTAAAGTGAGGGACATACTCGTAACGGGAAAGAAGGAATACAAGGTGGCAAACGCCGGAGTCACCGGCATAATCCCCGGATGCAAGTACATATTCGTAACCGAGTACATGCTCGAAACCTTCGAGCCGGAGGAAATAAAGGCAGTTATAGCCCATGAGATTGGACACATAAAGGGAAGGCACCTCTGGATAAACGCGATCATCGCCATAGGCTGGTTCGCCTTCTGGATGGGTGTGGTTTTTCTTTTGGTCAAGCTCAATGTGAACTTTCTCTCTCCAGCGGTGTTCTTTGGAGTGTTCTTTTCGGCCTACATCATTTACTTTGTTTTCGTTCAGGGGAAAATCTCCATAAGAAACGAGTTCAAGGCCGATGAATTCGCAACAAAAGTTGTAGGAAGAGAGACCGTTGTCAAAACTCTCGAAAAACTCGCTGAAGTTAACCTAACACCGAAAAGAACGGGGAGGCTCTTCAACTTTTTGAACCTTCATCCTTCAATTGAAGAGCGGATAAAGCACCTTGAGGAGGTGAAATGATGATTCTCTACCTCATAGCCACACTTCTCTCGATAATCGTTCCGTTCCTGCTGATGAGGTACCTCGGAAAAAGGCTCCTTCAAAAGGAGATAAAAACCGAGGAGAAAACTTACGCCCTCGTGAGGCTTGAGGTCATCTGCATAGTTTTGGGCGCTGGAATCTATCTGTTACCGGCTCTCATACTGGGCGTTTTTGACCGGTGGTTGAAGTTCGTAAATGGCCTGAACCTGCCGGTCTTAATCGGGGCTATCCTGTTCACTATTCCTCCCCTCCTTCCGCTGTTCCTGTCTGCGGGCTTTGTGCTCGCGGAAGCAATTCAAATCAACGCCAGAATCAGGAGAAAAGAAGTGGGGAGGAAAGGAGCAGTGATGTTCGTGGTTCTCTTTTTTGCCTATACAATAGGACCGATACTGGGATTCTCGCTCCTCTGGGGTGCGCTCTTCGTATACCTCCCAAAATCGCTCACATCAAAGACGTGGTTTGACTTCCTGATGTACGCCTCGCTGATGCTCCTGATTTTCGTCCTCTACCCGAAGCTCATCGCGAGAAGGAGAACGTACAGGCTTGAAGGAAAGCGCAGGGAAGAACTACTCAAATTCTGCACTGAGCAGGGTGTTCACGTGAGGGACATACTCATTGAGAGAAACACTGAAAAGGTTGCAAACGCGATGGTCACGGGAATACTTCCGAGTCATCGTTACATAATCCTGACGGAGGGCCTTCTCAAGAGCTTTAACGATGAAGAGATTAAAGGCTGTAATAGCTCACGAGATAGGCCACATTAAGGGAAAGCACCTCTGGATAAACGCGTGCCTGAGTATTGGATGGTTTGCCTTTTGGGTGGGAGTTGTCCACATCCTCGGAAGGCTCGGTATTCCGATTCTTTCATCGCCGGATTCGTTTTTGGTTGCGTTCCTTGGTGCTGTGCTAACTTACGATTACGTTATATCGGGGAGGATAGCCCTTAGGAATGAGTTCAAGGCCGATGAATACGCGGCAAGGGTTGTTGGAAGGAAAGCGGTAATAGAGGCTCTTGAAAAACTCGCGGAGATAAACCGCGTTCCGAGGAGAACGGGGATATGGTTTAATATATTGACGTCCCATCCTTCGATTGAAGAAAGGATAAAACAAATTAGGGGGAAAGCAAATGGGGAAATCTAAAGCGGGGGTTGTTTTGATTACTATCCTGCTGGTTGCCCTGACGGCCGGTTGTACGGGGGAGAAAACGGCAAACACATTCTCAGAGTCTCCAACTTCTTCAGCCTCTCCAAAAGTTACACTTCAGCCTAAGCACTATTCAACGGAAGAACTCCTCAGAAACATAGAAGATATCAAACAGTTCTCTTACATTGAAAACACAAGCATAAGGTTCAACGTCACAATAAGAATCGGGAACAGCACTCAAAGGGAAAACACGACAATAATATACAGGAGGAGTGGATACATTGACCTCGTAAACAAGAAGGCGGAGATCAACACGACCACCACAGTGTTTCCAGGAGGAGCAGAGACTTTTACGAGAGACATTATCATCGGGGACAAAGTTTACATCTTCTTAAACGGCAGGTGGATAAAGCTTACCAACGATACCTTTGGACCATTATCGAAATTCATTGCAAACATGACATGGAAATACAATATCGTCAGTTTTACAGAGAAATATCTCAAAAGAAAGCCCTTTAACGAAACATTTAGAAACGGAACACTGTTCCTCTATTACAACATCACAGAGGAGGATCTAAGGGGGATTACAAGCTCCTTCTTTGGGAACAATTCCAACATGACCTTCAACGTTAGCAGGGGCGTTCTCGAAATTCGCTTCAGGAATGGTGTTCTCATTGGGGGAAGGATGGGTTATCGTATGACCGTTCACACCTGGGGTGAAGCCGTGGGTAGGATGGTTGACATCTACGAGACAGGAAACGTCTACGATGAGTTTGTTGTGTTCGACATCAACGTTACGAAGCGTATTAGCCCCCCAGAACTGGAACGTGCTTGAGCAACCTTTTGTTTATTTCAACTATTCGGCTATTCCTGAAGCCTAAGCGCCAGCAGAAGGGCTAGACCGAGGGGGATGAGACTGCTCAGGAAGTCCAGCTCGAAGCTTATCCCCGCAAGGTAGCCGCCGATGAAAGGCCCAACGACCCAGCCGAGGCTCATCATCGTGTTGAGCAGGCCCATCCCCTGCGCCCTCTCGCCCGCCTTCACCTTTTCGGCCACGTAGGCCGAAGTCGAGTTTATCGTCATGACCCACTTAACTCCCGAAAGGAAGGCAACGCCAAAGACGAGCCAGACGTTTTTAACGACCGCGTACAGGAAGAAAGCCACCATATAGCCCGCTATTGAGATGAGGTAGAACCTCCTGGGTCCGTGGGCGTCTATGAGCCTGCCGAGGTAGTAACCCGTCAACGCGGCCGCGAGGCTCTCGATGCCGAAGATAACGCCGACGCTCCAGCCGCCGAAGGTTTTCTCGAAGTAGACGGATGATACGGCATAGAACTGCCCGCTCGCTATCATGACGAGCAGGACGGTGAGGTAGAACAGGCCGAGGTTCCCTCGCAGGAGTCTCCTGAAGGAGGAACTCCTGACGGTGGCGCGCCAGCCCTCCCTGCCCTCTTGGACAAGTATCATGCCGAGGAGCGACCTCTTTCCAGCTGGCCTCTCGCGTATCATGAGAACTATGAAAACCGAAAGGATCAGCAGTGCCCCTGAAAGGAGGAAGAGCTTCCTGATGCCGAGGTAGCCCACAATGGCCGAGCCTACGAAGTTGCCGACCATGTAGCCAGCGTTCTCAACGGAATTGAAGAGGCCGAATATCGAGCCTGCCCTCGTTGAAAGCTCTGAGATAAGGGCGGAGTGGGCTGGCGTCATCGCCGAGCCGAAAATGCCCTGAAGGGTTCTGAGGAGGAGAACCTGGGCAGGAGAGGTTGAGAACGCCATTATAGCATAGAACACTCCCATCGAGGCGAGTCCGAAGGCTATGAAGCCCTTTCTGTTGCCGCTCGAATCGGAGAGCCAGCCGAAGGGATACTGGAAGATGGTGGAGGTAACGTTGAAGGCCACGCTCAAAAGACCGACCATGACCATGCTCGCCCCGAGGTAGCGCATGTAAACGCTCAGGTAGGGGAAGGCCATTCCGAAGGCCATGTTGGCTATGAACATTCCGAGGGCGAGAAAAAAGATGTTCTTACGCTTAACCCGGAGCTTCTTCAGTTTAAGCGTCCTCTCGCGCTTTCCCTGGATAACTACCCTCTCACGCTTCGGCATCAGCGAGAGGAACAGGGTTCGCTTTATAAAATTTCCGTCGAAATGATAAGAAAAGGGTTGAATTCAGCCCATCTGGATGGCCTTCCCGCGGAGTTCCCCACGCTCAAAGCGATAGGGGTCGTAGAAGTCGAGGGGCTTGTCAGTTTTTCCATTAACTATCAGCTCCGCCATAGCCTCCCCTACTACCGGCGCGAGCATAAAGCCGTGACCGGAGAAACCGGCCGCGATGTAGAACTCGTCTATCTCGTTTATCCTGCCGATCGTTGCGTTTCCATCCGGTGTTTCGGCGTAGAACCCTCCCCATATTCTTATGACGTTCACGTACTTGAGCGCCGGAATAATCTGGGAGAAGCGGTAGCTGACACCGCGGAGGAACTCGTAGGTCGG
>JALVWX010000259.1 GCA_027023165.1 Thermococcus sp.
TGTCCTTGTCGCGGCCGCCGAATATCATACCGCCGACCTTAACGCCGCAGGGGTTGTTGAGGGCTTCCAAATCGGCGTTGGGGAAGTGCTCGAGCGATACCGTGAAGCGCGCGTTCTTGTGGCTCGGCGGTATCTCGTTGCCCTCCTCGTCCGTCTTCCCGCGCCACCACTTTCCGCTGTGGTTCTCTCCCTCGTCCGGAATCTCAACGCCCATGTCGTTCCAGTAGGGCTTTCCGTCCTTGACGAGGACGTTCGAGAAGATTATCTCGACCGGGGAGTGGAGTATCTGCCATATTATCGGGTCGTCCTCAGGGTTGACGCCCTGAATGATACCGAAGACACCCTTCTCGACGTTTGCACCCCTTACAACTCCGTTGACAGGGAGGATGAAGCTCAGATCGTCTCCGACTATGTTCTCCCAGCTTATCATGGCCGTTGAGGTCTTGCCGCACATGCTCGGGTATGCTCCCGTGAAGTAGGTCTTCCTGCCGTTTGGACCGTTAACGCGCATGAGGAACATGTGCTCACTGAGCCAGCCCTCTTTGACCGCCCTGTTTATTGTCAGACGGAAGGCGGGCTTCTTGAGGCCTATCGTGTTTCCGCCGTACTGGGTGTTGACGGAGTAAACGGTCTCGTCCTCGAGGTCGATGTAAACCCTCCTTTTACCGAGGTTCTTGCTTGTCTTTCTCTCGTCGAGTTCGCCCTCACTGTGGACGAAGCGGAAGAAGCGGGCCTGTCTACCGAGGCGTTTAAACTCCTCGTAGCCCTTCCTGTAGAGGATGAACTCGGAGTGGGCGACATAAGCGGAATCGGTGAGCTGAACGGCTGGAATAGTGAAGATCGAGTTCTTTGGCCCGAGGGTGAAGAAGCAGACGAAAAGCTCCTTATCCTTCATTATGCCCCTCATAAGCTCGCGTATCTCCTTTAAACCTTCATCCCTATCCTTGGTGTTGATGTAGGGGAGCTTCTTTCCACCGGGGGTTAGTATGGCGGTGTTGGCTTTGTCTCTTGCCTGGTCGTAGTAGCTGTCGTAGTGGACGGTGTGGTGTGGCGTTTCGAGCATCTTTTCCTCGCCGTAGTAGAGGGCCTTCCAGCGGACGTAGTCCTCATCCTCCGGGCTGTCGGTGCAGACGAAGACCTTATCCGGCTCGAGCCACTCAATCCATTCCGCCAGAAACGCGTGAAGTTCGGGGTTGTCTATCGCCTTTATCTTTTCAAACTGCTCCTTATCGAGGAGCTTTTCAAGCCTCTCAAGGGGTTCCATGGTATCGCCTCCGGGAAGAGTTGAGCGATGCCTTAAAATAGTTTGTCGAGTAAGTTTATACGCTGATGCACCCATAAGTTCAGCGATGATGGCATCGCAAGGTATATTAACTGGGAGTGATACATCCGGATGGTGCGCATCATGAAGGCTGTAGTGCTCGCGGGGGGCAGGGGGACGAGGCTTCTCCCGCTGACGGTATACCGGCCGAAGCCCATGATCCCCTTCTTCAACAGGCCCCTGATGGAATATGCCCTGCTGAACCTCGCCAACGCGGGCGTCGATGAGGTCTACGTCCTCGTCGGCTACCTGAAGGAGCGCATAATGGACTACTTTGGGGACGGAAGCAGGTGGGGGATCGAGATACACTACTCGAACGGTGACAACATAAAGCTCGGGACGGCTGGCGCCACTAAGAAGGTGGTGAAGCACATGGACGATACGTTCTTCGTAGTTTCCAGCGATGTTCTAACGAACCTCGACCTCAAGGCGCTCTACGACTACCACCGCTCGAAGAATGCCCTCGCAACGATAGCGCTCTCCCGCGTTGAGGATCCGACCCAGTACGGCATAGCCATCATAGACGGGGACGGGAGGATCAAGCAGTTCAAGGAGAAGCCAAAGCCGGAGGAGGTCTTCAGCAACCTCGTCAACGCCGGCATCTACGTCTTTGAGCCGGAGGCTTTTGACCTCGTTCCAAAGGCCAAAAACTTCGACTTTTCCAAGGATCTCTTCCCGAGGATGCTGGAGAACGACCTGGCCCTCTACGGCTTCCCGTTCAGCGAGTACTGGAACGACGTGGGGAGACCTTCGAGCTATCTGCAGGCGACGGAGGACGTTTTTCAGGGGAGGCTTCGTCTGCCGGGCTTGAGAACGGAGAGCCTGAAGGGCAACTTGGAATACGGGGGGGCGATAGTCACGGGAAGGCGCTGTGTGCTCAGGAAGCCTGATGTCAGGGGATTTGCCGTCCTCGGAGACGGTGTGGAGGTGGAGAGAAACGTTAAAATAGAACGTTCGGTGATACTCTCGGGTGTCACCATAGGGGAGGGCACCGAGATACGGGAGGCAATCATTGGAGAAAACGTCCGCATAGGGAAGGGCGTTGTGATCCAGCCCGGAAGCGTTGTGGGCGACAACACGCTCATTGAGGACTTCAGCAAGATAGGCTCCAACGTCAAGATATGGGTGGAGTCGAGGATTGGAAAGGAGAGTATAATACTGCCGGACTGAGGTGGTTGGGATGGAGGTTTACTATTCCCCAAGGTTCAACCCTGAGGAGCTTGCCCTTCTCGGAAGGGCCATAGGAACGATTTCGCACGGCACCATAATCGTTGGAAGGGACGGAAGGGCCATATCGAGGTACGGGAAGCGCGCTATGGTCGTTGGAATTGTCAGCACAGGTTCGACGATAATGGACGTCCGCCTGATTCCGCTCGTCGCGCTGAAGGACTTTGCCCACAGAAAGGGTCTCCCCCTCGCGTACGTCTACTACTACAACGGCGTCCGCGTTTACGTCAACGGCATGGATGCGGATGAGATAAACGCCATCCTTGAAAGCAGGAGCTTCATCGAGGCACATCCAAACGATATAGGTGCGACCGTCTACTATCCAAACGCCCTCGACGACTTCCTGCACGAGGTCTTCAAGCACTACAACTTCAAGATAGAGGGCAAGGCCCTCGTCGACGCCATGAACACCCCCGCTGTGCTCTTTTTCCCGCGTATGAGCGAGCACTTCGGCTTCGAGACTGAGCTTATCAACGACATGATGACGAGCTACCTGCCGCCCAAGCCGAAGGAGGTCTTCCTCCACAAGCTCAGCAAGGGGAACTACGACTTCGGCCTCCGCTTCAGGCCGGACGGGATAATAGAACTCTACCACAACGGGGAGCAGAACGAGTTTGGTAGCATGTGGACGTTCCTTGACTACATGAAGAAGAACCTTTGATTTTCGGTTCTTCCAAAATTTTTCCGGAAAATCCTCGCAGAAAAAGGTTAAAAGGTGCCCGCTTCACCAGTTTCATCTTTGGGGGTGGCAGCTGTGGGAACTTTCATAGTCATAGAGGGCATCGATGGTGCCGGTAAATCAACTCAGGCAAGGCTTCTCGCCGAATGGTTTAAGGAGCGGGGAAAAGAGGTTGTTTTGACAAAGGAACCCACCGATACGGCCTTTGGTAAGCTCATAAGGAGGCTCGTCCTGACTGGCGGAAGAGAGGGCATAATAGACGGCGCCAGGATAAGCCACGAGGCCGAGGCGCTTCTCTTCGCCGCAGACAGGGCGGAGCACGTTGAGAAGCTCATCAAACCGTCTCTCAAAGAGGGTAAAATCGTCATCTCCGACCGCTACTTCTACTCATCACTCGCATACCAGTGGGCGCGCGGCCTTGACCTCGAATGGCTGATAGACCTAAACCGCTTCGCGGTGAGGCCTGACCTTGCCATACTCCTCGACCTTCCTGTAAAGGAGAGCATGAGGCGCATAAACAGGAGGAGCATAAAGAGCGAGTTCGATAAAATAGCGGAACTCCAGAAGGCCGTCCGCGAGAACTACCTCAAGTTGGCGGAGCGCTTTCCTGAGATGAGGATCGTCAACGCCCTCGCGAGCGTCGAGGACATACACAACGACATCGTGGCGCTCGTCGAGCACGAGCTTTTCAGAGAGTAGGGGTCGGCCAGTGCCAGTCTCTTCATTCGGTAGCGAATCAGACCGGTAAACGCTCGTCATTCCCCCTTCTTCTTCCGGTTGGTTTTTAAAAAGCCTTTCTCAAATAAGTTGGGCCGATGACGAGCGTTAGCCACGCTGAGTGGTGAGGAAAAGAGGGTTAGCCGAGGCCCATCAGTAGAGCTTTCCGCCTTCCTCCTGGAGAGTTTCCCTCTCGTGCTCAATCTTCTTCTCGTCCTCGAAGAGTTTGGCCCGGTTTGTGTATCCGAGCCTGCTAAAGAGGCTCGTTGTCGTGTTCATGAACTTTCCTGCGTTCGCGGCGATTATTGAGGCGACTATGAAAAGCCCTACTATGAAAGCGGCCTCGCTCGGCGTGAAGAACCCGTGCGACACGAGAGCGTGGCCGATCAAGACGGGTATCCCGACGAGAACGAAACCGAGAACGAGGTACCACAGTGCCTTATAACCATACCTCTCCATGAACATCGCAAAGTCCATGGTATCACCCGTGTGCATCTAGGGGATAGGTCCTTTTATCCTTTTCGATTGTGTAAAAGTTTGGTTCGGATCTGGTAGAATGACCGGCCAGTTTTGTTGCCCGATATCACGTTTTTCTGATTTCTGCGAGTTCGCCGCAAACCCCAGGAACTCCCTTAAAAACCTCATTCCGGCGTTGTTGTTGGCCGCCCCTGGGTGAATGGAGAGGAAGAACGTTCCGTTCATGCTCGAGTAAGCGCTCTCCGCGCTCGAAAGCTCGTAGGGGAGCAGGAACTCGGGAATGTACCACGTGTATTCGTGGTTGTAAACCGGCTCAGCCCTACCGTCCGGGAGGTATATGAAGTCTCTACCGATGACGGTTATGTTGTGGCCTAAAAGAACGCCGAGGGCATCCCTTGAGAGGGAGTACCTCGGGGCGATGAAGTAGCGCGGAAAGGGCAGGCCGCACTTCTTGAATTCCCCCAAACCGAGTTCGAGCTTCTCCTCCGCTATGCTCGAGCCGCAGTCGAACTCGTCCCCAATGTGGTCGTAGCCGTGAAGCTCTATGTGGTAACCTTCACTTTTGAGTTCCTTCAGGAACTCCACAAAGGCGGGATACCTGCACAGGGGTTTTTCCCCGCCGTGGTTTGGGATCACGAAGAGATACGTCTCGTTCTGGAGGCCGTACGAACTTATTATTCCGGTTATCTCCTTTAGCTGGGTCATGTAGCCCGGGCTGACATCGTGGAGCAGAATCGCGAAGTGCCCGAAGGCCGGAACGTAGGCTGGCTTTCCAAACGAGGATGAGGCCAGGAAAACGAGGAACATAACGGCGATAACCTTTCCGGTGGACTTCATCAAAAGCGAAAGGAGAAAAGGCGTAAAAAGGTTTCGTCCCTCAGAGGTGCCTCCTCAGGAAGTCCCGGACTCTGGCCTTCCACTCCTCGGGGTGGAACTTCAGCGTTCTGACGTGGGGCGAGTCGGTAACCCAAAGCTCCACGTCGGGGTTGACCTTCCTGTTGCGCTCGTAGAACTCCCTGACCTCGTCCACCTCAATAAGTGGGTCCTTCTCCCCGACTATGAG
>JALVWX010000260.1 GCA_027023165.1 Thermococcus sp.
GATTAAGGATGTCAGGGGTTGTACATGCCCCAGAGGAAAGGAATGGGCAATAGGGGAGGTTACAAACCCCAAGCGGGTAGTGATGAGCGTTGTTCCCCTTGAAGGCGGTGCCCTTCCAACGGTGAGCGTCAAAACTGCCGAACCCCTCCCGAAAGAAAAGATACCCGAGCTTATGAAATTCCTGGCAAACCTAAAATTAAAGGCCCCCGTAAAAATTGGGGACGTCGTTGCCGAGTGGGAAGGGATAAAAATAGTGGCGACGAGGGGGGCTTAGTTTCTTCATCCCCCCAGCGTTTTCTTCCATTCTGGTATTTGGCACCCCTCCTTAATGCTGGCAGAGAAGGAGATCGTTTTGACCGTACGTTTGCTGGAGGTTACTTTTCCGTTGACGACTATCTCAACGGGCCTGTAAGAGCTGTCGAACCTGACTCTGAGGATTCCTGAGAAGGTCTCCGGGATTCCCCCCTCGATTTCAGGGAGTGTGAAGTTGGCGGTCAGCATTTTTCCCGAGATGTCGACTTTGTTGGAACTCCCCAAGGCGCGGATGGCCAGCCGAACCGGCTCGTACATCATGATCGCGGACAGCTCGTCATCCGTGAGGTTGACGTCGAGATTCTTCGTCTCCCCCGATCTGGAGACCCTCTCAACGAGGCGGTGTCCCCTCAGCGTTCCCCACCACTCCATTCCGCTCCTCTTCCCGTGGAAGTAGTAGGTCCCGTTGCTGAAGCCACCTTCCACGTGGGACTTCACAGTAACGTTTCCTGCCTGAACTGTTACGTCCTGGACGTAGGAGTAGCAGTCCATCGCACCGAGCCTCGCGAGCACCTGCCCCTTGATCTCCAGGGGGGAAGGTCTATGAATGACGCTTCCGCCCCCCCTTAAGTACCATGCTCCAGCCACTCCGACAGCCGCGATAACCAGGATGAGCACCGCTAAGGCCCTCTTCATTTCACCACCCCCATCGCCTTTGGCCGGATTTTCAAAAAGCCTTTTGGTTCACCGCTCTAAGAATTGCTGAAATGGAGAATCAAAGGGCCTCGAACTTCTGCAGGAATATCCTGAGGTCCGTCTTGAAAGGCTCTTCCGCTTTCTCCATTTCCTCCCTTATCCGCTTGACGAACTCCTCCTCGTCTTCTGTCTCGCTCCACAGCTTTTCCACGAGTTCCTTGAGCTTATCCCAGTACTCGACGTAGGGCCGGGCCTCAAAGAGGGCCTCCTCAATCCTGCCCATCTCAAACACCCCTCTTGAACCAGTAGTAGAGTAGCCTCGACCTATCCTCAGCCAAGCCGGCTATCATGAAGTACCTCAGTATGGCCAGGTTGACACCGATCAGGACTATCAGGACGATGTTGTAAGCTGGAACCGTCGCGCTCAGGAAGGCGTAGTAGTCCCACAGGAAGTGCAGGAACATCGCGAGGAGATAGTAGCTGGTTAGCGAGTCAACCTTTCCCTCGGCTTTCAGGCCGTAGCCGACGCCGATTATCGCGCTCCAGGTCGCGTGGGCAAAGGGCGTGAGGAAGGCGCGCATTAAGGTGACTCCGAGACCCCAGCCGAGGCCGTACATGAAGTTCTCGGTGGCGGCAAAGCCAAGACCTGCCGCGGCGCCGTAGACAAGGCCATCCATGATCCCATCCATCTGGCCCGCCTTGTACGGCCATCTTATTGCCAGCGCCTTTGAAGGCTCCTCCACGAGTCCGGCAACCAGCGCAACGTAGAAAGCAGTTGCCGGCAGGAGCGGCTTTATCATCCCGCCGACCGTCAGGACGCTCTCCAGGATGTAGGCTATGCCCACGGAGAGGGTCCCTCCGAGAATAAAGGTGCCTATGACGTAGCGCCTCGGTTCAGGCTCGTATCTGTCCGCGTGATAGAAGTACCACAGTATTGCCAGTGCTGGACCGTAGGCGAAGAATATGAGGGCACTGAGCGCGTTCACGTTATCACCGCTTCGTTTTTACGCCTTCGGAGTTTAAAGGTTTGCGGAGTTGAGCTTCCGCAGTACTCTGGAGAGCCTCCCGAGTTCATCGAAATCGAGGACATCTCCCTCGAGGGGAACGAGGACGTGCGCCCTTGAGACGTCGTAGGCCCTCAGGAAGGGTGAAACTATCTCCCTCAGCACGTCGTTTCCGTAGGCCCAGGGGCTGAAGGCCGGGAGGACTACCAGGTCATCGCTCATCAAAAAGGCCGGAACCTTGACCAGCGCGCCAACCTCATCGTGGAGCCTTACGGTGGGGTGCTCATGCCCGATTATGAAGCGCTCTCCCTCGACGAGCTTGTGCCCGTGGAGGAGCTTCCACTTTCCGACTTCAAGTTCCTCGACCACTTCAACGCCAAGCTCCCTCAGCCAGAGCGTTCCAACGTCGTGGTTGCCCCTGACCAGAACCAGTTCATCAACGAGCGGGGAAACCTCCCCCACGAAGGCCTTGAGTTCCTCCCTCTCGCGCCACTCGGGAACGAAGGAGTGCTTTAAATCGCCGTCCACGATGAGGCGCTTCGGCCTCTCCCTCTCAATAACCACCTTCAGCCTTCCAACTACCTCGTGGAACACCCGGGGGAGGTAGAAGCCCTCCCTCGCCATGCTGACCTCGTAGCCGAGGTGGAGGTCCGCTATGACAATGTTTCTTCCGAGTTTGAGCGCCCGCTCCGGCAGTGGGATTGGTCTCATATGCGATGGTTTCCCCATCGGCTTTTAAGCTTTGTTAGGGAAACCGAAAAGGTTTTAAATCTGTCCACTTATGGAACAATGGTGAGTAGAAATGGCCTATATTGGCTTCGCAAAAAGTCCCTACGGGCCGGGCAGGACCTACGAAGCGGTGCTGGAAGAGCTTAGGAGACGGGGCTTCGAGATAGGCTTCTCAAAGCACCACTGGGCCGGCGACCTCCCCTTTGGTCTCGTCGTGGCGGAAACGGAGAGGGGACCCGTTGCCGTTAGGTGGTCCCTGGGAAGGGAATTCTCCCTCAGGCTGGAGGAGGTCGATGGGGAAACCTACGACGAGTTCGTTGAGGACACGCTTGAGTACACCAACGCGGATTCGGGTTAGCTCATCTCTTTATCATGTGGATGCCGGTTTTGTTTACCATCTTCTCCACGGTGGTTATGTTGAGAAGGGCGTAGTCGTCGTTCATCGGCGGCGCGATGTAGCCTATGTAGGAGCCGTTGACGAAGCGCCAGTTTCCAAGCTTCTGGAAGTAGACGTCGTGCCCCTCCGTTGAGCTTTTGCTCACCCATATCTCTATTGAGAGTGTCTCGGGTCTCTCCGTGAAGTTGGCCGCGAAAACGCCGTACCTGCGGACGTTCGTGCAGTTGTTCTCCACGTTCCCAAGTCCGAGCGCCTTCAAAGTTCCGGCGTCTATCTCATAGACCTTCAGCTTGCCGCCGCCGTAGTCGTAGAGGTAAGCCACCATGCAGTCCGTTAGGATTGGGTCTTCGACAACGAACTGCCACTCATCTATGTTGGGCGGTTTGTGGATGCCGAGGTAGGTGGCCGTGACGTTGGGGCCAGTGGGTTTTATACCACCGGATATGTCCTTCCACCAGGGGCCGAGGCCTATGACAACTATAAGGACAAAGGCCGCGAGCAGCCCTATGAGGACCTTGTTCTTCATGTCCCTCCCCCTTTAACAACATCGACCCCAAACTCTAAAAATGTTTCCCGCGCTCCACGTTCTCTATAACGTCGAGGATGCTCCACAGGTCCCGTATTATGTGCAGGTGGGGTATGAGTGCAAGCCTCTCGCGCTTCTTCTCGATGAACTTTGCCGTGAACGGGAAGTAGTACCAGACGTATTCCGTGTTCTCGTCACCGTGGCCGATGAAGCGCCAGGGCTTGTCGTCCACCCAGATGAAGGTCTCGTTTCCGTACTTCTCGCGGACGAGCTTGAAGGCCTCATCCAGCGTCATCTCGTGCCCAAAAACGATGACATCGTCAAAGAGGTCGTAGATTCCCATCATCTTCAGCCTTCTGACCTTCATGCCGTCTATGAAGTCCTCGGCGGAGAACGAGATGACGGTGTGCCCCTTTTCCTTGAGCTTCCTGAGCAGCTCGGGGGAATCATCTATCGGCTTCGTCAGTCTGGCCCTCTCCTCGAACCACGTCTCGAAGAACTTCGTCCTGAGGAAGAACGGCACCTTCGTCTTCTTCTTGTGGCCTCCGAAGGTCGGCCTCTCAAACTGAAGCTCTATCTTCGTCAGAAGCTTCGCCCAGAGCGCCTTTCCAGGAAGCCAGCGGTAGCGTTTTTGAAGGGCGCGCTTGAAGGCTTCCTCTATGCACCAGTAGGTATCAGCGAGCGTTCCATCGAAGTCAAAGGCGATTATCATTCAACCACCCCCGAGGCTGATGTGCGTCTGGCCTGCCTTCACATGGTCCGACAGAAAGTCGTCCGTTCTGCCGTAGGCCCATATAACGCGGAAGCTCCCGTTTGCAGGGATTTCAAAGTCGTAGCGGTCGCCCGTGTTGAGCTTCCTTGAAAACTCGACCACCGTGGAATCCCCATCTTCCCCACCGCCGTAGGAGATGATGCCCTCCTCACCCCCGTAGAAAGTGTCCGGGTTGTGCGGGCCGGCGAAGCCGGTGGAGTAATCATCGCTTATCCCGACGGTCCCTTTTGGGAGGACGTAGGCTATAACGATGTCCGTCTTTTTCATTCCCGGTCCGCCGCCCTGCAACGCATGGATAACCCTGCCCCCGGCTACTGCCGGTTTGTTTGTAAATTTGACCACTGCCTGCACTCCTTTCCGTTTCTCAGTGTCTCCTCAATTACTATGGCCCTATCCCCATACAGGCCTGTATCAATGACCCCGACGGGCCTGGCCATGGTCATAAGGGTGGCCCATACAAGCCCTGCCACCATCAGTCCCACCAGGGAGGCGGCACCGATCTCCAGCAGAAAATGCCGGGAGCCCGAGAGCTCCCGGCGGGTTATGGGGAAAGGAGGGTTCAGAGCGCCCCGTGTTCTTCCTTCCCTGGCGGGGCGACCCAGGGTCGTGTAGGAGGTCCCAAAGATTTTCATGAGGCCCTCCCCTGCCGCTTCTGAGCGGCATTCCATCGATCGATATAGGCTAATTGCTCCTCCACGGAGCCAGCCCCCTTGATCTTGGAGAGCAATTCCAGACGCCGTATCTCAGACGATGGCGCCGGATACTCAGGGGATGGGCCTGTCACATTTACTAACAGGGCCTCGAGGCGATCCAGGCGCCGGCACAACTCCTTATATTGGCGCTCAGTCATCCTCAGGCCCTCTTGATTGCCTCAACAAAAGCCATGATCTCTTGGACAGCCTCATAGGCCTCCCGCTCAAACTGGATACGTTCGGTCCTCGTGATCCGGCCGTCCTCCACGATCTCCTCAAATTTCTTGAGCAAATCGCCGAACTCTGAAACTGTACTGGTAAGATGGGAATAAAGACGATTAAGGGAGGCCCCTGGCCGTGGCAGGCTGAATGCGACCCTGCCACACATACGCTCCATAT
>JALVWX010000261.1 GCA_027023165.1 Thermococcus sp.
TCACGTCGTCGCGGATGGTTATCACGCTGGTTCCCTTCCTGCCCTTCAGCACGCCGGCCGAGATGAGCACCTGCGGCCCGTGGCAGATGCTGGCGACGGGCTTCCCGTCCTCGAAGAACTTCCTGGCCATGGCCACCGCCTTCTCGTTGAGCCTGATCCTCTCAGGGGCCTTTCCTCCCGGCAGGACCAGCGCGTCGAACTCGTCGGGGTCGACTTCGTCGAAGGATAGGTCAACTTTCACGGTGTAGCCGTGCTTGCCCGTTATCTTCCCGCGCTTGAAGCTCGCCACGTAGACCTCATGGCCCTCTTCCTTAAGCCTGTGGAGGGGGTAGATAAGCTCCAGATCCTCAAACTCGTCCGCACTCAGAAACAGCACCTTCATAACAACACCCCCGTGCTAACGTTCAGAGGAAAATAGAAAGGGCCACTTATAACCCTTTCTGGACGAAAATGGTCAGAGGGGAAGCTCGGTCGTCTCCTTGTGGACCTTGAGGACGACCATCGTGTGGGTCGCTACGACGCCGTCGACGTTTCCTATCCTGTCGAGGAACTCGTTAAGCTCGTCGCTTCCGCTCGTTCTTATTTTGATCAGCATGTCGTAGTCGCCGGTGGTTTCGTATATCTCGACTATCTGGGGGTATTTCGAAAGCTCGTTGGCGACGTGGGAGTACATGCCCGCTTTGGACTTTATGAGCACGAAGGCCATTATGCCGAAGCCCAATGCCTCTGGATCTAGGATAACCGTGAACTTCTGGATGATTCCGCGCTCCTTCAGCTTCTTTATCCTTTCATAAACCGTCGATTCGGCCAAGCCGACCTCCTTGGATATCTCCCTCAGGGGCGTTCTGCTGTTCTTCTGGAGTATCGTGAGTATCTTCCTGTCGGTCTCGTCCAAACCCGTTCGCATGAGCATCACCGTCGGTAAAAAATTTTCGAAGACATATATAAATCTGCCGATTTTTGGGAACCATACTTTTATAAAATGCCGCCCTCCCTTAAATCAGGAGTGCCGAGCTTCTGAGGGGGGTCAGCGATGCCAACGAACGTGACAGCGGAATATCTTGCAGCGGAGGAGGAGTACCACAGGGCCAAGACAATCCCCGAGAAGATAAGGGCACTGGAGAAGATGTACGCCACCGTTCCAAAGCACAAGGGAACCGAGAAGCTCAGGCTCCAGATAAAGCGAAAGCTGGCAGAGCTTAGGAAGGAGCTCGAGAAGCAGAGACAGATGAAGAAGGGGGGCGGCGGTCCGTCGATAGCCGTCAGGAAGGAAGGGGCCGCCCAGATAGTCTTGGCCGGCCTCCCCAACGTCGGCAAAAGCTCCCTCATGAAGGCGCTCACGAACGTCGATGCCGATGTGGCCGACTACGCCTTCACAACGGTTCAGCCGGTCCCGGGCATGATGCACCACAGGGACGTTCAGATTCAGCTCGTTGAGGTTCCCGGCCTTGTTGAGGGGGCAGCGCTCGGTAAGGGGATGGGGCCCCAGCTGTTGAGCGTGGTAAGGAACGCCGATGCCATAGCCATCGTGGTGGACCTCTCCCAGGACCCGCTCAAGCAGATGGAAATCCTTCTCAGGGAGTTCGAGAGGGCCGGGATAAAGGTCAACAAGAGGAAGCCCCGGGTAGAAATAAAGAGGACGGCGATGGGAGGAATAGTGATCAACGGCGTCGAGAACATAAAGGGCGACGTGAGTGAGGTCATGAGGATACTCCGCGACGAAAGGATCCACTCGGCGGAGCTGACGGTAAAGGAGCCTGTAACGCTGGAGGAGATTGCGGATGCCCTTGACGAGAGCCTCGTCTGGCGGAGGGCGATAATCATAGCCAACAAGGGCGACGCCCCCGGCAGCAAGGAGAACTATGAGAAACTGGTGAAAGTCTACGGCGACCGCTTCAAGATAATCCCCGTCTCGGCGAAGAGAAAGATACAGCTCGACAAGCTGAAGGACGAGCTTTATGAACTGGCCGGAATAATCAGGGTTTTCACGAAAAGCCCCGGCGAGGAGCCGGCTTATCCCCCAGTACCCCTCAAGAAAGGCTCGACCGTTATGGATCTGGCGGAGAGAATCCACAAGGACTTCGCCAAGAACTTCCGCTACGCGCGCGTCTGGGGCAAGAGTGTCAAGTTCCCGGGTCAGAGGGTCGGTCCGGATCACGTGCTTGAGGACGGGGACATAGTGGAGATCCATGCGCGCTAGCGGCAGAACGGCCCCTTACAGCTCCTCCCGTTCTTCCCAGTCAGGGTGTCGAGGGAGTACTCCTTTCCGTCGAGGCTGTCCATTATCAGCTTCTCGCCGTCCTTCTCGTATATCCAGAAGACCTTGTAAACCCGCTCGTGTCTGACGACCTCTATCCTTGGAAGCCACCAGGAAACAACCCTCGAGTTCCCCCAGATTATGGCGCTCTCGAAGGCCTTCTTCTCGGCCTCCTCGTAGTCGACCAGAGGCTTCATGACCTTCTTCTCCTCGACGTCCCACTCGTGGAGGTCGATGAAGCCGTCGCCCCTCTCGGCACCGAGGCGGTAGAGGTCAACGTAGGCGAAGTAGTCGAAGACCCTGTCGCTCTTCCCGAGGCGCCTGTAGAAGAGCCTCAGGTGGAAAATGCGGTACGGATAGAGCACAAAATCCCTCTCCTCTGTGTCAGGATGGAATATTGGGCGCATTACCTTAACCTTCATTCCGCATCACACTGTACCATTCTGACATGAAATTTCGGGCATGTATCTACCACCCTTTATCTTTGGGACGACAGGTTTATAACCTTTTGTCCATATAGTATAATCTTGAGCACCGCTCGACTTATGTATTCAGGAGGGGTCCAATATGGGACTGAGTGGTGAAGCCTGGGCGACCCTGCTGGTTCCAACGCTTTTGGGTATTTTAACGATGCTGGTTTACGGCTATTGGGACAAGATAACAGGCAAGGAGTACTACGTTGACGACGAGATTTTGGCGTACGACGAAGACCTCATGGAAGAGCTGAAGACGGAGGGTAGGGCATGAACACGGGGATACTCTTTGGCTTTCTGGTGTACCTCGCCCTCCTGGCCTACATCGGCTGGTGGGCCAACCGCTACACCAAGACCGAGGATCAGTACTTCGTCGGCGGCAGGAAGGTTCACGTCCTGGCGGCAACTCTCTCGGACAAGGCAAGCGACTTCAGCGGCTGGCTGATGCTGGCTTATCCTGGCAAAGCCTTCTCAACGGGCCTCGGAGCCTTCTGGGCGGCCGTCGGCTGTCTCTTCGGCACCCTCGCCGACTACGTTCTCATCGGTCCTAGGCTCAGGATCTACGCCGGTAAGTTCAGGGCGATAACGGTTCCGGACTACCTTGAGGCTCGCCTGAAGGACAACACCAAGCTGATAAGGGTTCTCAGCGCGCTGATAATCATTGTCTTCATGACGGCGTACGTTGCGGCACAGTTCGCCGCTGGAGGAAAGACCTTCGCTGAGGGCTTCGGCATAAGCGACAACGCGGGTATAATTCTGACCGTGATAATCCTGACGGCCTACGTTATCACCGGTGGCTTCTTCGCCGTCGTCTGGACGGACGTTGTGCAGGCCCTCTTCATGTTGCTGACGCTTATAGTGGTGCCATTTTTAGCGCTCGCTGAGATAGGCGGACTCGACAAGGCGACGGAGATAATAGCATCGGCAGATCCGACGAAGCTCCACCCCTTCGGCGGCGCAACCGGCTGGGCGGCGATAATCTTCGCCATAGGCTACGCCTCGTGGATAGTCGGCTACCTAGGTCAACCCCACATAGTTACGCGCTACATGAGCGTTGAGGACCCGAGAAAGCTCAGGAGGCCCGGTATCTTCATCAGCGGCACCTGGACGATACTCGTCCTGTGGGGAGCCTTCTTCGCGGGTTTCCTCGGCTTCGCCATGTTCAAGGCCGGAATGCTACAGGTCAGCGACCCTGAAAAGGTAATCCCGGCCATGGCGGTTGAGCTGATGCCCGGCTGGCTGGCCGGCTTTGTCATCGCCGGAATCATCTCGGCCGTCATGAGTACAGCGGATTCACAGCTCCTAGTGGCTTCCTCGGCGATAGCTAGGGACTTCTATCACAAGGTCCTCGGCAAGGAGGTCGGCAAGAGGCAGATGGTCAACATATCGAGGCTGGTCGTCTTTGGCGTTGCCATCGTTGGCCTCTGGTTCGCCATCAGCGGACCGAAGGTCATCTACCAGATGGTTGCAACCGCTTGGGGTGGCTTGGCTGTCGGCTTTGGCCCGATACTCACGCTGAGCCTCTGGTGGAAGCGCGTTACCAAGGAGGGGGCAATAGTCGGAATGGCCTACGGTCTGGTCAGCGAGGTTCTCTTGGAGGCCAAGGTTTACGGCTGGGCCTTCAACCCCAACGCACCAGGCTTCTTCGGCACCATAGGGAGCTGGTTCAACGGCGTTCCGGTGTTCTTCATCAACTTCTTCGTGACCCTCTTTGTCATAATAATCGTCAGCCTCTTCACCAGGCCGCCAGAGGACGTCGTCAAACTCCACGAGGAGATATTCAGGAAGGTTCCGGTCGAGACCGGAGGGAAGAGCCTCATCGAGACCAGGGCCAAGAGCCAGGTCGAGAACGTCGCTGACTTCCTCCTTGAGAGTGGCCTTGCTTGACCTCTTTAACCTTTTTTGTACAACCCAACGTTTATAAGCACGGGTGTATAAGGACGAACGCTGGCCGTAAAATTTTCGAGGTGAGAGCATGAGACAGCTCGACCTGACCGAGAAGGACCCTTCTAAGAAGGTCACGATCTATTTTGAGGGAGAACCCTACGAAGCCTACGAGGGCGAAAAGTTCCACGTTGCGATGCTTGCCAACGGCGTTTACTGGCTCACTACGAGTACAGAGGGCAGACACCGCGGGGCGTTTACCTTCGGCCCGCTTCCAGTTAAGGTGAACGGTATCAAGAATGTCAACGGCAGGAAACTCATCCTTAAGGACGGCATGAGGATTGAGAGACAACGCTATGACGAGTTTCAGGAGCGGGTTGAGATAGACGAGAACAAGCCCGTTCTCCGCTATGTCGTTGACGTTGCCGTCATCGGTGCGGGACCGGCTGGACTGGGTGTTGTTGAGGAAATCGGCGGAAAGCTTACCGTTGCGCTCATTGAGGAAAAGAGCTGGCTCGGAGGGGATATGTGGCTCAAAGGAGTCGAGCAGGAGGGCTTTGGAAACCCGAGGGAGGCTATAGAGAAGCTCACAAACTTCCCCGAGAACGTCAGGGTCTTTCTAAAGACCTCGGCCCTCGGTGTCTTTGACAAGGGTGAGTACTTCCTCGTTCCGGCCGTTAGGAACGATCAGCTAATAGAGTTCATGGCGAAGAGAGTCGTTTTGGCCACTGGTGCCGTCGATTCCATAATGCTCTTCGAGAACAACGATTATCCCGGAGTTTTCAGAAGGAGCGATGCCCTTGAGGTTATCAACGTCTGGAACGTTGCACCTGGCAAGAAGGTCG